>CAYVUV010000079.1:0-29525 GCA_964455095.1 uncultured Binatia bacterium (SeqCode) | reverse complement strand
CGGCGTCGCCGTGTTGGTCGGTGTCGCCGTGTCGGTCGGCGTCGCGGTCGGAGACGAGGTATTGGTCGCGGTTGCGGTGTGCGTGTGCGTCGCCGTCCCCGTCGGGGTGTGAGTCGCCGTCGCCGTGGGCGGCACGGCCGTGGACGTCGCGCTCGGGGGAACAGCTGTCGCCGTTACCGTCGCCGCTACCGACGTGGCGGTCGCAGTGGCGCTGGCGGGGACGGAGGTCGCGGTCGCTGTGGCCGGCGGCACGGTATCGGTCGGAGTGTGTGTCGCGGCAGGGACCGTAACCGTATCGGTCGGTTCGGAGGTGGCGGTGGCCGTCGCGACCTCGGTTGCCACCGGGGTCGGTGTCACAGTGGCGGTCGCCGAGCATGTCGGCGGCGGGGTGAACACGGGAATGGACGCCGAGCCGTCGTTGTTGCTCTCGTCGAGCTCCTCGATCTCCGAGCCCGAATCGACCACGACCGACACATCCCCGGAGCTGAACGGAAACAGCAGGCAGGGCTCCTCCAGCGGAGCGACATTGACGTCTACTCGCATGGGCGTGCCGTTGACGGAAATGTCGAACGAGCCGCTGGGCGCATTGCCGATGTTCTTGGCACAGACGCGCAGCTGCTTTACGGGAATCTCCCCGACGCTGTTGATGCAGCCGTTCGTCGGAGTCGGGGCGATGACGGTGAGGCTCAGGAAGGCCAGGTCGGGCAACACGCGCGTCGGTGTCACCGTGGCGGTGACGGACGGCGTCGCGGTTGGCCCCGTCGCGGTCGCCGTCGGCGTCGACGCGACCGGCGTCGGCGTCAACGTGTCGGTGGGCGATGCGGTCGGCCCGGTCGCGGTGGCGGTGGCAGCCGCTGTCGGCGCGGTCTCGGTGACGGTCGCCGTAGCCGGCACCGGGGTCTCGGTGGGAGGCGTACCGGTCACGCTCGCGGTCGGGCTGGGCGTGGTCGTCGCGGTCGGCGGCGTTCCGGTCACGGTCGCCTCGGGCGTCGCGGTACAGAACATGGGCGCGGTCGGCGCAGCGACGACGAAGGTGTCGATGTTGTTCTCCTCGTCGCTCTCGGCCACTTCGTTGTCGGCGTCGACTTCAATGTCGATGGTGCCGTCGGAATACTGTCCGACGAGACAGCGCTGCTCGCCGGCCGGTACGCCGTCGAGGCGGCCGAACGGCTCACCGACGACGTTGATGTCGAAGGCGCCGCTCGCCTGGCCGCCTTGATTCGCGACGCACACCTCGAGCATGTACGAAATCTCGCTCGAATCGTGCACGCAGCCGGGCGGCACGTCCACGATGACGCGCACCGAGGCGGGCAGCAGATCGGGCAGGGTCAGCGACGGGCACTCGTTCAGCGAGCGGTCGACCGCGGCGACGAGATCGTCGATCTGAACGCCGTCGTCTCCGGCATCGCAGGCCTCGCAGCGCAGCAGCGGCTGCGTGCCGAGGGCGATATTCACGCAGGTGATGAGCTCGTCGACCGTTACGTTGTGGTCGCCACTGCAGTCACCGGTGCACGGCTGCGCCGCGGCCGGCGACGCGCCGGCAAGGGAGATCCACAGTCCCAACGCCGCGACTGCGCTCCTTGATTGCAAGAACCGATGGAACCAACTCCACACTTCATTCACCATCGCGTTCCTCCCGCTGTCGACGTACTGCGTCATCCAACGTACCCCACACACGGGGGGTATTCCAGGAGGGTCGGGGAAATGGGGCTTCGCCACGGCGGCGAAGCCCCACTGCCTCACTGACAGTCGACCGTGAGCAGTGAATTCAGATCGCCGATAGTGGAGGCGTAGAAGATCGCCGCCCCCTGCAGCGTGATGGCGGAGGTGTTGCCCGCGGCCAGCAGCGTGCAGTCGGCCGGCGCGCCGACCAGGTTGGCGCCACCCGGCGGGAACTCGTTAGCCGTGGTGAAGCCGCCGTTGTTGCCGTTGTGGATGATCGCCATCGCCGACTGCGTGCTCAGCGGGGCGCACGTATCGCCGACGTTGATGCTGACGTCGGCGCCGTCGCAGATCATGCCGTTGCCCGGGTTGGGCTCGACCGTCAGGTTGAAGGCCAATTGGCACTGCAACGTACCGGCCGCGCTGGCACCGCCCGTCGCGTTGTCGAGGCAGGTGCAGTCGCAGACGTTGCCGAGGCCGACACCGTCGGGCCCGTCGCAGGAGCCCTCGTCCGAGGTGGCGCAGAAGGCGTCATTGCCTGTGGGACCCGGGCAGGCGATGTTCCCGGCGCCGGTGCAGAAACCCTCGCACCCGGAGTCGAAGACGCTGGCGGCGCCGCCACAGTGCGTGGCGCACGCGGCGAGACAGTCCGCCTGGCCCGTGCAGGCACCGATGTTGCGCGTGCCGTCGATGTCGAGACCGAGCACGTTGCCGCCGTCGCAGTCGATCTCACCGGTCGGGCAGACGCCCGCGATCGCCGGCTTGACGCAGGCGAAGAACAGGCCGGCGATGTTCAACCCCGGGAAGCCCGGCGCCTGCACCTCGCAGGTGCAGGGCGCCTTGCCATTCGGGGCGACGCTGCCGCAGTCGATCTCGATCACACCCGAGGCGGGTAACGGCGGCAGCGGCAAGGCCCCCTTGATGTCGATCTGGCTCGGACCACCGACCGCGCATTCGTGCAACCCGATGACGGGCGGCGTCGGGGTCGGTGTCACGGTGGCCGAGGCCGCACACGTGGGCAGCGGCGTGACGGCGGGAACAAAGGACGATCCGGTGTTGTTGCTCTCGTCCAACTCCTCGATCACCATGCCGGAATCGATCTGCACGGAGATATCTCCCGAGCTGAACTCGAACAGCACGCAGGCCTGCTCCGTCGGGGCGAGATTCATATCGACCCGCATGGTTGTGCCGTTGACGGAGATATCGAACGGGGCGCTGGGCGCATTGCCGATGTTGGTCGCGCAGGCGCGGAGCTGCAGCGTCGGGGGCTCCTCGGAGGTGCAGCCGCCGGTCGGCGTGGGCGGAACGACCGTGAGACCCGAGAACTCGAGATCGGGCAGTACGCGAGTCGGTGTCACCGTGGCCGTCACCGACGGCGTCGCGGTCGGCCCGGTCGCGGTCGGGGTCGGCGGCGGCGTCTCGGTGGCTGTTGGGCCCGCAGGGCAGTCATTCAGCGAGCTGTTCACCGCTGCCACCAGGTCATCGATGTCGACATCGGCATCGCTGCCGGTGTTGCACGGCGGACACTGCGCCAGCGGTACGGTGCCGAGCGCGACGTTCACGCAGGTGATCAGCTCGTCGATGGTCACACGGTCGTCGCTACTGCAGTCACCCGGACACGGCTGCGCGGCGACCGGCGAGACCGCCGCGGCGAGGCACAGTGCCGCGGCCAGGCCAATGCGGCGCGAAAAGAGCCGAAGGAGCCCGCTTCTCTGTCCCTGCACCATTCGAGTTCTCCCGACGTCGACGTGACGCGTCATCGATACGAGGTCGCCGCCCATCACTGGCAGTCCACCGTGAGCAGCGAATTCAGATCGCCGATGGTCGAGGCGTAGAAGATCGCCGCGCCCTGCAGCGTGATGGCGGAGGTGTTTCCCGCGGCCAGCATGGTGCAATCGGCCGGCGCGCCGACGAGGCTGGCGCCGCCCGGCGGGAATTGCGTGCCGCCGTTGTTGCCGTTGTTGATCACCGACATCGCCGACTGCGTGCTCAGCGGGGCGCAGGTGTCGCCGACGTTGATGCTGACATCGGCGCCGTCGCAGATCGTGCCGTTGCCCGGGTTGGGCTCGACGGTCAGGTTGAAAGCCAACTGGCACTGCAGGGTGCCGGCCGCGCTGGCGGCGCCCACCGCGCTGTCGAGGCAGGTGCAGTCGCAGATGTTACCGAGACCGACGCCGTCCGGCCCGTCGCAGGAACCCTGGCTCAGGCCGCCGCAGCCGGCGTCGGTGGTACAGGCGCTCATGGCGCCGTCGGTGCAGAAGCCCTCGCAGCCGGAGTCGAAGACGTTGGCGGCGCCACCGCAGTGTGTGGCGCACGCGGTGAGACAGGTCGCCTGGCTGGTGCAGCTGCCGATGTTGCGCGTGCCGGCGATGTTGAGCCCGAGCACGTTGCCGCCATTGCAGTCGATTTCACCGGTGGGGCAGACGCCCGCGATCGCCGGCTTGACGCAGGCGAAGAACAGGCCGGCGATGTTGAGGCCGGCGAAGCCCGGCGCCTGCACTTCACAGGTGCAAGCCGCCTTGCCGTTCGGACCGACGCTGCCGCAGTCGATCTCGATCGCGCCGGTGGCGGGCAGCGCCGGCAGCGGCAGCGCGCCTTTGATGTCGATCTGACTGGCACCGCCCACCTGGCAGGTATGCAGCCCGATCGCCGGCACGGGGGTTTGGGTCGGAGACGGCGTCGGGGTCGGCGTCGCCGTCGATGTCGGCGTCGCCGTCGCGGTGCTGGTGCCGGTTGCGGTCGGTGTGGCGGTCTGCGTCGGCGTTGGAGTCTCGGTCTCCGTCGGCGGCAGCGAGGCGGTGAACGGCACCGTCGCGGTCGGCGACGCGGTCGGCGCCGGGGTCGAGGTGACCGTGGCTGCCGGATCGGCCGTGTGGGTCGTCGTGGCGGTCGGCGCCGGGGTGCCTTCGGTTGCCGTCGCAGTTTGCGCCGGCGTGTGGACCGCTGTCGGCGTTTCCGTGGCGGCGGCCGTCGCCGTGATGGTGGCCGATGCGGTGCCGACCGGAGTGCCTGGCGTCTCCGTCTCAGTGGGCTCTTGCGTGGCAGTAATCGTCGCCGACGCGGTGCCGGCCGGAGTTCCGGGGGTTTCGCTCGGGGTGACCGTCGCGGTCGGCGATTCGGTCGGCGTCGCCGTCTCCGTGTCCGGGGGTGTGCGGGTCGGCATGTCGGTCCGGGTCGGTTGGCGCGTGTTCTGTTCAACCGTCTCGGTCGGCGTTTGAGTTGCCGTCTGCGTGGCAGTCACAGTGGCCGTGATCGTGGCGGTGATCGTCGGGGGAGCGGTCGACGTCGGCGTCGTCGTCGAAGTCGCTGTCGCGGTGGCGGTGTTCAATGGCGGGCATTGATTCAATGAGCGATTCACCGCCGCTACCAGGTCGACGATGTCGACAGCGGCATCGCTGCCGGCGTTGCACGGCAAACAGCGCGTCAGCGGCTGCGTGCCGAGGGCGATGTTCACGCAGGTGATGAGCTCGTCGACCGTGACATCGCGATCGTCGTTGCAATCGCCCGTACAGGGCTGCGCCGCACCCGAGGCCGCCGTCGACACCAGCCAGAGTCCCACGACCAGGACGAGCGCGCCGAAGCGCCTAAACCGAAGGAAGCAACTCCACAACTGGTTGGCCATCGCAACTCCTCCTGGTCTGATGTGACGGGGCGTTTACGGTACTCGATTCATCCGACGGATCAAGAGCGCCGGATCGTAGTCACCGGCAAAAGATCCCCCTGGCCCTGAGCCCACTCCCGGACGGGAGGGGGTTGGGTGAGGGGGATTCAACACTCTCCCAACCTTATTCGCCCGCGGTGCGGCACAAGAAAACTCGACTACACGACGAGCAGAAGGCCGCGGAACCAGAATCATTGAATCCCCCTCACCCTAGCCCTCTCCCATCCGGGAGAGGGAACCCGCAGTCGGAAACGCCATGACGGCGAAATCTTTCTTGACCCCGACCGAACGATCCGCAATAGTCGACCGATCGGTCGGTCGAATGGTGCGCACGCAAACAGCTGAGGCCCCGGCGCGGGAGAAGATTCTCGACGCCGCGGAGGATCTCTTCGCCAAACGCGGCTTCTCCGGCGTCGGCATGAGCGAGATCGCCGACGCGGTGGGCCTGGGCAAATCGTCGCTATTCCACCACTTTCGCACCAAGGTGCAGCTCTACGCCGCGGTGATGGAGCGCATCCTGGGCGAGATCGAGACCGAGGTCGTGCGCGCGCTGGCGGCGGGCGGCACGCCGGTCGAGCGGCTCGACCGCTGGCTCGACACGCTGGTCGATTTTCTCGGCGCGCGGCCGTCACATTCGCGGCTGTTGCTGCGTTCGCTGTTCGAGGACGACGAGCTCACCGGCTCGTCGGCCGAGGAGCAGGCGGTCAACCAGACGCTGGCGCGCATCATCGACGCCATCGGCAGCCTGCTGCGCGAGGGCATGGCGCGCGGCGTCCTGCGCGCCGCCAGCATTCCGCACACGCTGCAGAGCTTGATCGGCCTGATCATCTACCACTTCGCCTCCGGCGACTTCGGCGCCGAGTTGCTGCGCCGGCCGGTGTTCAGCCCCGCCGAAGTGCGGCGGCGCAAAGACGAGATTCGCGCCCTCCTCCACCACGGCCTGGTGGTGCGCGGCGCGCCCGACGAAAAGGAGTAAACGAGCATGAGCGAGAAGCTTCTCTCCGACAACCGCCGCGCCTTCGGCGCCTTCGACGCCATCGACTTCGTCGACGAGGCACAGGTGAGTCGCCTGCGCACCCAGCTCGACGTCGACGTGCCGCTCGATCTGCACTGGACGTGGGAGTACGGCAGCGAGGTCGAGGAGCTGCGCAACCTGTACGAGCGCGGCAAGAAGGGGCAGTGGAACGCCGAGACCGACATCGACTGGAGCGCCCCGTTTCCGCGCGACGAGTGGTTCCTGCCGCGCGTCGGCGCGATGCTGTTGCCGTCGATCCTCACCGAGATGGGCGCCGACGAGAAGACCTGCCAGGCGGCGGCGTGGGATGAGTTCGCCCACCTGCTCTCTCAGCTCCTGCACGGCGAGCAGGCGGCGATGCAGCTGTGCGGCCAGCTCACCAATGCCTGCCCGACGATGGACGCCAAGTTCTACGCCGGCTCACAGGTGATCGACGAGGTGCGCCACACCGAGGTGCTGGCCAAGTTCCTGCAGCGCAAAATGGGCACGCTCTACCCGATCGATCCGACGCTCAAGGTGCTGCTCGACATGCTGCTAAAGGCGCCGAACTGGAAGACCAAGACGCTCGGCATGCAGTGCCTGTTCGAGGGCATGGCCGTCGGCATCTTCGATCAGGTCTCGCGCGCCACCACCAACCCGCTGCTGCACGACATGATCCGCCGCGTGCAGGTCGACGAAGCGCGCCACGCCGCCTTCGGCGTCCTGTCGATGCGCCAGGTGGTCAAGCAGTCGACACCGGAGGAGATGGACGAGATGGAGGACTTCGCCTTCTCCATCCTCGAGGCGCTCAACGCCAACCAGCAGCTCGACATGCTGCGCGTCATCGGCCCCAAGTACGGGCTCGAGCCCGACAACGTCGTGCAGATGATGCTCTCGCTGCCCGAGTGGCCCGCCATCAACAGCGAGATCTTCATGCACACGGTGGTGCCCAACCTGAAGCGCCTCGGCCTCATCACCGAGCGCACCGAAGCGGGCTACCGCCGCGTCGGCATGATGCACGGCGACCGTTTCGAAGCCAAGCACGAGCTGCCGATCACCAACTGAGCCCCGACACCGCTTTGGACCCCGAAGGGGTCACATTCGTCAGCCCAGGGCAACGCCCTGGGTTGACGAAGGAGTTACTCCGAAAGCCCTGAAGGAGCGGAACTCGCCGCATGTTCCGCCCCTTCAGGGCTTGTTGCTTCAGCGGCCCGCGTATCCCAGGGCGTTGCCCTGGGCTGGTGGATTTGACCCCTTCAGGGTCACGCCAAGCCGCCCCGCCGCCCTCACCCCATCACGTCCGGCTGACCCGTCGTCTCCAACACCCGCTGCCACTCCTCGCCGCGCGGTTCGATCTGGCGGCGGCGGGCGACGGCGAGCGGGATGGGGACGTGGACGAAGCGGTTGTTCCACGCCCCGACCACCATGTTGGTGCGCCCGGCCATGCCGGCGTGCACCGCGTGCTGCCCGAGCACCAGGCAGTACTGCGCGTCGAGCGCGTTCGCCGGCATGCTGCGGATGATGTAGCTGGGGTCGATGTAGCGGATCGTGACCTCTGTTTCGCGGCCGACGAAATGGGCGGCGATGCGGTCGCGCATGAACACGCCGATGTCCTTGAGCTTGACGTTGCCCGAGGCATCACACGCCGGCGGCCCCTGGTCGCGCAAGAGCTCCTGCCCGGCCCCCTCGGCCACCACGATCAGGGCGTGGCGCTTGGCCTCCAGGCGCTGTTCGAGCGCGGTGAGGAAGCCGGTCGGCCCGTCGAGGGCGAACGGCACTTCGGGCACCAGGCAGAAGTTCACATCGCTGCTGGCCAGCGTCGCGTGCGCGGCGATGAAGCCCGAATGGCGGCCCATCAGCTTGACCAGGCCGACACCGTTCCAGGCCGCGCGCGCCTCGACGTGCGCCGCCTGCAACACCGTGCGGGCGGCGTCGACGGCGGTGGCAAAGCCGAAGCTGCGCACCGTCCACTGCAGGTCGTTGTCGATCGTCTTGGGCACGCCGATGACGCCGATCGACAACCCGCGCCGCGCGATTTCCTCGCTCAGCGCCGCGCCGCCGCGCAAACCGCCGTCGCCACCGAGCACGAAGAGGATACTGACCTTGCGCTGCACCAGCGTGTCGACCATGTCGCCGACGTCCTGCGGCCCGCGCGACGAACCGAGCAGCGTGCCGCCCTGCTCGTGCAGGTGGTCGACCATCGCCGGCGTCAGCACCACCGGCGGGTCGGTGGCGTCCGAGGAGAGTCCCGAATAGCCCCAGCGGAAGCCGAGGATCTCGCGCACGCCGTACCCGTACGTCAGCCGCAGCACGATCGAGCGCACGACGTTGTTGAGGCCGGGGCACAGCCCGCCGCAGGTGAGGATGCCGCAGGTGATCTGGGCGGAGTCGAAAAAGATCGCCTCGCGCGGGCCCGCCGGCTCGAACGTCGGCGGGCGCTGGCCGGCGGCGAGAAAGGCGTCGAGCTGGCCCATGTCGGAGCACAACAGGACGCGATGGGCGTCGTCGACGAACGGCTCGTGACGGTCGCCGAGCGGCGTCTCGTAGCGGCACGGCCCGAGCGTTTGAATCACCAGGTCCGCGGGCGCGGGCCAATCCGCCAGCTCGTTCGTCCGCCTGTCAGCGGTCATCGGGCCCCCGCGATCTGCTCCCAGAACCGGCGCTCTTCTTCATACGGTGCGTTCACCGCTCCGCACTCGCGGTCGAGCACCATGGTGGCGCGCTGCGGCGGATCGTAGCGCGGCCAGCTCGCCAGGTCGCCCTGTTGCGGGTCGCCGCAGCGGGCGAAGGCGATCCACGCGTCCTGCATCCGCTCGGTGAGCCGGCGCGCCTCCGCGCCGCCGCCGGAAAAGGGCACGACGTGCGGGTTCTCGGTGGTGCCGAAGACGAACGGGATCTCGAGCGCGTGGCAGGAACCGATGCGGCCGCCCTGAAACGGCGACGGCCAGGTGAAGAGGTAGGCATAGGCCGCCGCCTGCTGCGCCACCTGCAACTCGGCCAGGCGCATCCCCGGGTAGCGAAACACGCGGTCCGATTCGATCGCGCACCACAGCACCGGCGGGTCGACGGCCTGACCGCGCGCCGCGCGCGCCTCTCGATACGTGTCGACGGCGCATTGCGCCAGCGAGGCGCCGCGCGCGTCGACGCCCGGCAGAATGCGCTCGGCGCGCCGCAGCAGCGCGGCCTCGTCGAGGGTCGCGGCCTTGGGATCGATGAGGTCGAACAGCTTCATCTCGTCGCGCGTCGTGCCGACCAACACGTCCACCGCGCGCGCCGCGCCGGCGGCGATGAGCGCGAACGGATCGGCCGGCAGCGTGTCGCCGTCGATCACCGGCAGAAACGGCATGCCGCCGCAGTCGGACGGCGGCGCCATCATGAGCTGCAGCTGCGCCTGCAGCAGCTGCTCGGCCGGCACCTCGCGCAGGCGCGGCAGGTCGGCGGCGGTCAAATCGAGGTGGCGCAAGAGCTCGAGCGCCACGCGCGTCGCGCGCTCGGCCGGCGCCGCCAGATTGGCCGACCCACTCTGCAGGATCGCGCGCCGGAACAGTCCGCGCGCCCGCGGCATGGCGAGCAGCATGGCGACGCTGATGGCGCCGGCCGACTCGCCGAATACGGTGACGTTGTCGGGATCGCCGCCGCAAGCCGCGATCTCGCGCTGCACCCATTCCAGCGCCGCGATCTGATCGAGCAGGCCGAGGTTCGACGTCGCCAGCGACGCATCGGCCCCCAGCCCCGCGAGATGGAGAAAACCGAACGCGCCCAGCCGGTAGTTGAGGCTGACCACGACCACGTCGCCGCGCCGCGCCAGCGACGCCCCGTCGGTGAGCTGGCGCGAGCCCGAGCCCATCGCGAAGGCGCCGCCGTGGACCCACACCATGACCGGACGCCGCGCGGCGTCGAGCCCCGGCGTCCAGACGTTGAGCGACAGGCAGTCCTCGCTCATCGGCTGCGCCTCGAGCCCGAGCAGGTTGCTGATGAAGTCCGGCGGCTGCACGGCCACCGCCCCATGACGCTCGGCGTCACGCACCCCCGCCCACGGCTCGACCGCCTGCGGCGGCAGAAAGCGCCGCGCCCCGACCGGCGCCGCGGCATAGGGAATGCCGCGAAAGATGCGCAGCCCGCTCTCCTCGCTGCCCTGTAGCCTGCCGCTGCTGATCTCGACTGTCGGTCGCATGCGTCCTCCCGCGCGCAACCATAAGACTTCCGCCGCGGCGGGGGAAGTCGCGCGGACGGGCGGCCAGCGGGCAAGACGGGCCGCCTCGGCCCGGTGGCAGGCATTGCAAGCCGGCGACTTGGTCTCTAGTGTAGCGCCGCGCAATTCGGCTGCCCGAGCGGGTTGCACCGGCAAGAGATTGGGCGCAGGAGGAGAGACTATGGCTATTCGAATCGGCATCAACGGCTTCGGCCGTATCGGGCGGTTGTTCTACCGCGTCGCCGCGGAGCGCGGCATCGAGATCGTCGCGGTCAACGATCTGGTTCCGGCGGACAACCTGGCGTACCTGCTCACCTACGACACCATGCACCGGCGCTTCATGCTCGACGGCAAGCCGGCCAAGGTCACGGCCACCGAGGAGAGCTTCACGGTCAACGGCAAGACGACCAAGACCATGTCGGTGCGCGACCCGGCGACGCTGCCGTGGAAGGAGCTCGGGGTCGACTACGTGCTCGAATCGACCGGCCTGTTCACCGACTTCGAAAAGGCCAGCGGCCACATCCAGGCGGGCGCCAAGCGGGTGATCATCTCCGCCCCGACCAAGAGCGGTCCGGACCAGGTGCCGACCTTCTGCCTCGGCGTCAACCACGAGCAGTACGACCCCGCCAAACACACCGTGATCAGCAACGCCAGCTGCACCACCAACTGCCTGGCCCCGATCGCCAAGGTCATCCAGGACGGCTTCGGCCTCGACGAAGGGCTGATGACCACCGTGCACGCGGCGACGGCGACGCAGCCGACACAGGACGGGCCGAGCAAGAAGGACTGGCGCGGCGGCCGCAACGCCTACCAGAACATCATCCCCGCCGCGACCGGCGCCGCCAAGGCCGTGACGCTGTGCATCCCGGCGCTCAAGGGCCGCCTGACGGGCATGGCGTTCCGCGTCCCGACGGCGGATGTCTCGGCCGTCGACCTCACCTTCCGCACCGCCAAAGACACCAGCCTGGCCGCCATCAACGAAGCCATGAAGGCCGCCGCCGACGGCGCGATGAAGGGCATCCTCGCCTACACCGACGAAGAGGTGGTCTCGAGCGACTTCATCGGCAACCGCCACAGCAGCATCTACGACTCCGCCGCCGGCATCGAGCTCAACAAGCGCTTCTTCAAGGTCGTCAGCTGGTACGACAACGAAGCCGGCTACGCGACGCGCTGCGTCGACATGATCGAGCTGCTGGCCCGCAAGGACAGCAAGTAGCGCACGTCTCTGCGACGTTCGCCCGCAGTGGGGCGGACGTCGCTTGGATGGTTTCCTCTCCCGGATGGGAGAGGATCAAGGTGAGGGGGATTCGACGATGCCGAAGGCCACCGCATACCCTCTCGGTCCTGGAACACGCGCCAAGAACGAAGAGGGCTTCGCCGTCTAATCTCATCCCCCTCATCCTGACCGTCTCCCATCCGGGAGAAGGAACCCTCGCGCGATACTTCGCTGGAGTCGTGAGACGCGCCCCTACGGCCGCGTCATCCGCTCCGGCACCACGGCGGCGTCGAACTCCGGTCCAGTCAGCAGGCCGAGCTTGATCGCCGCCTCGCGCAGGCTGCTGCCGTCCTTGTGCGCGGTCTTGGCGATCTTGGCGGCGTTGTCGTAGCCGATGATCGGGTTGAGCGCGGTCACCAGCATCAGACAGTTGTCGACGTAGCTCTGGATGCGCTCGCGGTTGGCCTCGATGCCGACGGCGCAGTGCTCGGTGAACGAGCGGCTGGCGTCGGCGAGCAGGCGCACCGAGTTGAGGAAGTTGAAGATCATCACCGGCTTGAACACGTTGAGCTCGAAGTTGCCCTGCGAGCCGGCGAAGCCGATGGCGGCATCGTTGCCCATCACCTGCACGCAGACCATGGTCATCGCCTCGCTCTGCGTCGGGTTGACCTTGCCCGGCATGATCGAGGAGCCGGGCTCGTTCTCCGGGATGGTCAGCTCGCCGAGGCCGCAGCGCGGGCCGGAGGCGAGCCAGCGCACGTCGTTGGCGATCTTCATCAGCGACACCGCCAGGGTCTTCACCGCGCCGCTGGCCATGACCAGCTCGTCGTGGGCCGCGAGGCCGGCGAACTTGTTCGGATGCGAGGTGAACGGCTGCGCGGTCAGCTTCGCGATGGCAGCGGCGGCGCGCTCGGCGAATTCGGGGTGGGCGTTCAGACCGGTGCCGACCGCCGTGCCGCCGATCGCCAGCGCGCGCAGGTCGGGCAGCACCATGCGCAGGCGCGCCAGGTCGGCGTCGAGCAGGGCGACGTAGCCGGAGAACTCCTGCCCGAGCGTCAGCGGCGTCGCGTCCTGCAGATGCGTGCGGCCGATCTTGACGATGTCGGCGAACTCGGCGCGCTTGGTGTCGAGCACGTCGCGCAGCGCGCGCACGGCCGGGATCAGGCGCTCCTCGACCTCGGTCGCGGCAGCGATCGACATGGCGGTGGGAAAGGTGTCGTTCGAGGATTGCGACATGTTGACGTCGTCGTTGGGGTGGATGGGCTTCTTGCTGCCCATCGCCCCGCCGGCGATCTCGATGGCGCGGTTGGCGATCACCTCGTTGGCGTTCATGTTGGTCTGCGTGCCGCTGCCGGTCTGCCAGATGCGCAGCGGAAAGTGCGCGTCGAGCCGACCGTCGATCACCTCGTCCGCCGCCTGCGCGATCAGCGCGGTCTTCTCCTCGGAGAGCTTGCCGAGGTCGCGGTTCACCAACGCGGCGGCCTTCTTGAGTATGCCCATGGCGCCGATCAACTCGCGCGGCATGACGTCGCGACCGATGTCGAAGTGGATCAGCGAGCGCGCCGTCTGCGCCCCGTAGTAGCGGTCGGTGGGCACCTCGATGGCGCCCATGCTGTCGGTCTCGGTGCGGGTCTTCACGCGGCATGCCCTCCGCCGGCCAACATGAAGCGGCGCCCCGCGCGGGTCAAGACGGTGCCGCCGCTACGGGACCGCCGCGGCTGAGTACGGCTCGCGGACCGCGACCTTGACGAGCTGTCCCGCCGCCAGCGTGTCGTTCAGGTCCAGCCCGTTCGCGACCGCGGCCATCTCGGCATTCCAGCTCGCCGCGCTGGCGGCGACCAGTGCCGCGAGCGTCTCGCCGCCGCGCGCGCTGCGCAGCCGCAGACGTTGTTCCTTGATGCGCGCGCGGTCGGCCGGCGTCAACGGGCGGAAGCTGCCGGCGATGCCGTCGAAGGCGGGCAGGAACTCCGCGCTGCGCGGCAAGCCGGTGAGCCCGGCGACCTGGTAGACATGCCCGCCGTAGGCGATCCAGCACAGGCTGATCGCCAGCTCGCCTTGCTGGCTGTTCGCCTTCACCCGCGTGCGCGCCGCCGGCAGCGCCCCGATCTTCAGCGACTCGGTGTGGGCCGTCACCGGCGATCCACTTTCCTTCTCGATGGCGCGCGCGCCGACCAGCGGATCATCGCCCGCCGCGACGATCTCCACCACCGCGATGGCGGCACCGCTCGGCACCGCCGCCGCGATCTGTTGCCGGCCGTTCTGCTTCTGCCACCCGTCGGGAAAGAGGATCGAGAACGCCAGGCCTGGGTGCAGAAAGCGTTGCCCGTCGAACAGGCCCGCGGCGGCCGCGGGGCCGATCACCAGGCCGTCGAGCCGGGCCAGGAACGCGTCGCGGTCGGGGCTGATCGGCGCCGGCGCGGCGCGCTGCAGTCGCGCGGCGTACTTGGCGGTCTTGGCGACGCGCTCCGGAGTCGCCGGATGCGAGGCGAAGAAGCTCATGCCTCGCTTGGCGCCGCCGTGCAGCGCTTCGTCGCGTTCGAGCGTGTGGAGGAAGGTCGACAGGGCGGCCGGGTCCCACCCCGCCTGCGCCATCAACTCCTGCCCGAGCCGATCGGCCTCGCGCTCCTGATCGCGGTTGAACGGTGCCAGCACCAGGCCCGACGCGAGCCCACCGACACCGCCGACGAGCTGGCCGAGCAGCGGGCTGGCCAGCCCCGTGATGGCGGCCCCGAGGCCGGTGATGACTGCAAACGGCGCGGCCCGCGACACCTGCTGTACCGAATGGCGGGCCGCGACGTGGGCGATCTCATGACCGATCGCGCCGGCCAGCTCGTCTTCCGAATTCGCCAGCGCAATCAGGCCGCGGGTCACGTAGACGTAACCGCCCGGCAGCGCAAAGGCATTCGGCTCCGGTGTGTCGACGACGTGGAACGTGTACGCGACATCGGTGCGCGGCGAGTGCGCGGCCAGCCGGCGCCCGATCTGCTCGACGTAGTCGGTGAGCGCCGAGGTGCTGAGCACACCCATCGTCTCCTCGACCTTGAGCGATTCCTCCTTGCCGATCTCCTGTTCGCGCGCCGACGAGATCAGGGCCAGCTCGGGTCGGCCGCTGACCGGATTGAGCGCGCAGCCGGCGAGCGCGACGGCGACGAGCGCCAGAACGGCGGGCACACGCATGGCGCGCACAGTCGCCAATTCGCGCCAGCGATGCAAGGCGCACCCGGCAGTTGGTGCGGCCCCTCTGGTTCCTCTCCCTCCGGGAGAGGCTAGGTGAGGGGATCGAACAAGCTCTTCAACGACGCAGCGGTCGCAGCCATCATTTCATCCCCTCACCTTACCTCTCCCGGAGGGAGAGGAACTTCGTGCGGGTCGGCGACGCGCGTGCGCACCGGTACGTGGCGCGCGGCGAGGAAGTCCTTGCACTGCTGCACGGTGTACTCGCGGTAGTGGAAGATCGACGCCGCCAGCGCGGCCGTGGCGCCGCCGGCGGTGAGGCCGTCGTAGATGTGCTCCAGAGTGCCGACGCCGCCGGAGGCGATGACGGGCACGCGCACCGCGTCGGCGATGGCGCGCGTCAGCGCGATGTCGTAGCCCTCCTTGGTGCCGTCGCGGTCCATGCTGGTGAGCAGGATCTCGCCGCACCCGGCCTTCTCCATGGCGCGCGCCCACTCGACGGCGTCGAGCCCGGTGGGCGTGCGGCCGCCGTGGATGAAGACTTCCCAGCGCGCCGCGGCGCCGGGCACGCGTTTGGCGTCGACGGCGACGACGATGCACTGGCTGCCGAAGCGCTCGCAGGCGGCGCGCACGAAGTCGGGCTGCTGCACGGCCGCGGTGTTGATCGACACCTTGTCGGCGCCCGCGTTGAGCAGATCGCGCACGTCCTGCACCTCGCGCACGCCGCCGCCGACCGTGAGCGGCATGAACACCGTCTCGGCGGTGCGCGCGACGACGTCGAGGATGATCTTGCGCCGCTCGTGCGAGGCGGTGATGTCGAGAAAGGTCAGCTCGTCGGCACCCTCGGCGTCATAGCGCTGCGCCACCTCGACGGGATCGCCGGCATCGCGCAGGTTGACGAAGCTGACGCCTTTGACCACCCGCCCGTCCTTCACGTCGAGACAGGGAATGATGCGCTTGGCCAGCATCAGTGCCGCCCCTGCCCGGCGACGCGGATTGCGTCCTCCAGCTTCACCGCCCCGGTGTAGAGCGCCCGCCCGACGATCACGCCGACGACGCCGGCTCCCTCGCACGGCAGCAGCGCCTCGATGTCGGCCAGCGAGCCGATGCCGCCCGAGGCGATGACCGGCACCGAGATGGCCTCGGCCAGCGCGCGCGTCTGTTCGATGTTGACGCCCTGCTGCGTGCCGTCGCGATTGATGTCGGTGTAGATGATCCACGCCGCGCCCCACGCCGCCACCTGCCGCGCCAGGTCGACCGCCGCGACGCGACTGGTTTCCGTCCACCCCTTCACCGCCACCATGCCGTCGCGCGCGTCGATGCCGACGGCAACGCGGCCGGCGAAGCGCTGGCACGCGTCGGCGACGATCCCCGGGGTTTCGAGCGCGGCGGTGCCGAAGATGACGCGGTCGGCGCCGACGGCGAACAGCGCTCCGGCGCGCTCGAGCGTGCGCACGCCGCCGCCGACCTCGACTGGAATCGGCAGCTTGGCGCACAGCGCCGCGATGGCCTCGGTGTTCACCGGCGTGCCGCTCACCGCGCCGTCGAGGTCGACGACGTGCAGGTACGCCGCGCCGGCGTCCACCCAGCGCCGGCCGATGGCCACCGGGTCGTCGCCGTACACCGTCTCGGCCTGCATGTCGCCGCGCAGCAGGCGCACGCACTTGCCTCCTTTGAGATCGATGGCGGGCAGGATCAGCATGCTCACGCGCCGACGCCGACGACGCGGCCGAAGTTGCGCAGGATGCGCAGGCCGATCGCCTGGCTCTTCTCGGGGTGGAACTGGCAGGCAAAGACGTTGTCGCGCGCGATGGACGACACGAACTCGCCGCCGTAGTCGGTGGTCGTGGCGATGATCGACGAATCGCGCGGCTCGACGCAGTACGAGTGCACGAAGTAGACGTAGGCGCCGTCGTCGACGCCGTCCAGGTGGGCGGGCGCCTGCTGCTTGCGCACCTGGTTCCAGCCCATGTGCGGGATGCGGAAGTCGGCGTCGCCGCGGTCGCGAAAGCGCACACAACGCCCGCGCAGCAGCCCCAGCCCCGGCACCGGGCCGAACTCCTCGCTCTCGTCGAACAACAGCTGCAGGCCGAGGCAGATGCCGAGAAACGGCGTGCCCCGCTCGACCACGGCGCGCACGGTGTCGACCAGCTCGAGGGCGCGCAGGTTGTCCATGCAGGCGCCGAACGCACCGACACCGGGCAGCACCACACCGGGTGCGCGCGCGATCTGCGCCGCGTCGCGCGTCACGACGCACGGCGCACCGACCCGTTCCAGCGCCTTCTGCACGCTGCGCAGGTTGCCCATGCCGTAGTCGATGATGGCGATCGATTCCATTGCCCTTGAAGAGACGGTTGGTCTGGCGATCAAAGACCTCTGCCCTCCCCCTTTGACAAAGGGGGATCGAGGGGGATTTCTCTGATCTGCTACAGGCTGCCCTTGGTGGACAGCACGCCGCGCACGCGCGGGTCGACCTGGGTGGCGGTGTCCATCGCCCGCGCCAGCGCCTTGAACGTCGCCTCGATGATGTGGTGGGCGTTGCGGCCGCGCACGACGTCGATGTGCAGGTTCATGCCCAGCTGATTGGTCAGCGCGAGCAGGAAGTCGTGCACCAGCTCGGTGTCGAACGTGCCGACACGGGCCTGCGGGATGGCCGCGTTGTAGACCAGAAACGGCCGGCCGCTGATGTCGACCACGACGCGCACCAGCGCTTCGTCGAGCGGACACGCCGCCTCGCCGAAGCGGCGGATGCCGGCCTTGTCGCCGAGCGCGTCGCGCATGGCCTGGCCGAGCGCCAGGCCGACGTCCTCGACGCTGTGGTGCTGATCGACGTCGAGGTCGCCGCGCGCCCGCACCGTCAGGTCGAAGAAGCCGTGCCGGGCGAAGCTGTCGAGCATGTGGTCGAGAAAGCGCACGCCCGTGTCGACGGTCGACTGCCCCGTCCCGTCGAGACGGATCGCGACCGCGATGTCGGTTTCCTTCGTCTTGCGCGCGACGTCGGCGCGTCGCGCGATGCGCGCCACCGGGGCGCCACGTGTGGCACGGGGCATGGGATCCTCCAGTCCGGTCGAGACTTCACGGATTGCCCGCAACAGTCAAGCACGCCCCCGCCGGCGCGCCTCGCCAAGCGTTGAACGGCTGCGCGAGCAACCGTCGATTCCCTCCGAACGGGAGGGCGAGGCTCCTGCCGAGCCGTGTCTCAATGTGGCAGAAGGCTCCGCAGGAGCGTCGCCATCCCAAAGGCACCGGAAGTGGGGCCGGCCAAAGCCGCGCTCAGCGCGCGCGCCGGGTGCGCCCCACTGGAGCATCGAAGCGCAGGCGCACGGCCGCGGCGTGCGCCGTGTAGCCCTCGAGCTCGGCGAGCACGGCAACGGCCGGCGCCAGCGCGCGCAGGCCGCGGCGCGTGGCGCGCACGACGCTGGTGCGCTTGACGAAGTCGTAGACGCCGAGCGGCGAGAAGAAGCGGGCGCTGCCACCGGTGGGCAGGACGTGGTTGGGTCCGGCCACATAGTCGCCCAGCGGCGCCGGCGCCCAGGGGCCGAGGAAGATCGCGCCGGCATTGCGCAGCCGCGCCGCCAGCGGCTCGGGCTTTTCGACCAACAGCTCGAGATGCTCGGGGGCTACGTCCTCGGCCAGCGCGACGGCTTCGTCGAGATCGCGCACGATCACCAGGGCGCCGCGGCGGCCCAGCACGCGGGCGATGTCGGCGCGGCGCGGCAGCGCCGGCAGCTGGCGCTCGATCTGCGCGGCGACGGCGGCCGCGAGACGGCGCGACGGGGTCAACAAGATGGCGCACTCGTCGCCGCTGCCGTGCTCGGCTTGCGCCAGGAGGTCGGCGGCGACGTAGGCCGGGTTGGCGCGCGCGTCGGCGATCACCAGCACCTCGCTGGGGCCGGCGGTGGAGTCGATGTCGACCTGGCCGTAGACCTGGCGTTTGGCGGCCTGCACGAAGGCGTTGCCCGGGCCGACGATCTTGTCGACGCGCGGCACGGTGGCGGTGCCGTACGCGAGCGCCGCCACGGCCTGGGCGCCGCCGATCTGGAAGAGCGCCGTCACCCCGGCGATATGCGCCGCGGCGAGCACGGCCGGGCGATGCCCGTCGGCACCCGCCGGCGACACCATGATGATCTCGTCGACGCCGGCGACGCGGGCCGGGATGACGTTCATCAGCACCGACGACGGATACGCGGCGTGGCCGCCGGGCACGTAGACGCCGACGCGCCGCAGTGCCGTGATCTGCTGGCCGAGGACGAGCCCGGCGGCGTCGCGGAAGCGCCACGACGGTTGGCGCTGCTTGGCGTGGAAGGCGCGAATGCGGCGCGCCGCCAGGCGCAGGGCGCCGCGCACTTTCGGTGCCAGCGAGTCGGCGGCGCGCCGCAAGGCGGCCGGCTCGACCTGCATCGTGCGCGCCGTCAGCGACGCGCCGTCGAAGCGCTGCGTGTACTGCAGCACGGCGCGATCGCCGCGCCGGCGCACCTGCGCGACGATGTCGCGCGCCACCGCTTCGGCGCGCGCCGCGTCGCCCTCGGAGACCGCGCGCAGGCGGGCGAAGGCGCGCGCGAAGCCGGGCGCCGCGGTGTCGAGAATCGGCACGCGCGGCGTCATCCGCGCGCGCCCTTCACGCGCTGGATATCGGCGCCGAGCGCCGACAGCTTGGCTTCGATGTGTTCATAGCCGCGGTCGAGGTGGTAGACGCGCAGCACCTCGGTGGTGTTCTGCGCCGCCAGGCCGGCCAGGATCAGCGACACGCTGGCGCGCAGATCGGTCGCCATCACCGGCGCGCCGCTCAGGTTGCCGACCCCGCGCACAATGGCGCTGTTGCCTTCGAGCTGGATGTCGGCGCCGAGGCGGTTGAACTCGTGCACGTGCATGAAACGGTTCTCGAAGATGGTTTCGCGGATGACGCTGGTGCCGGCCGACAGCGACGCCACCGCCATCATCTGCGCTTGCAGATCGGTCGGGAAACCCGGGTAGGGCAAGGTCTTCACATCGACGCCCTGCAAGCGGTGCGGCGCGCGCACGCGAATGCCGGCCGGCCCCTCGTCGACCGTGGCGCCCGCCTCGCGCAGCTTGACCAGCACGGCCTGCAGGTGCTCGGGACGCGCATCGCGCACCAGCACGTCGCCGCGCGTGATGGCCGCGGCCATCAGGAACGTGCCCGTCTCGATGCGGTCGGGAATGACGCGGAAGTCGGTGCCGTGCAAGCGCGGTACGCCTTCGATGCGTATCACCGGCTCGCCGGCCCCTGCGATGCGCGCGCCCATGCTGCACAGGGCGGCGGCCAGGTCGGAGACCTCGGGCTCGGTGGCGGCGTTCTCGATGGTCGTGTGACCCTCGGCCACCGCCGCGACCATCATCAAGTGCTCGGTGGCGCCAACCGACGGCATGTCGAGGATGATGTGCGCGCCGTGCAGCCGCTCGGCGCGCGCCTCGGTATAGCCGTGTACCAGGTCCACCGTCGCACCCATTTCACGCAGGCCGTGCACGTGCAGATTGACCGGCCGCCCGCCGATCGCGCAGCCGCCGGGCTGCGACACGCGCGCCCGCCCGCCGCGCGCCAGCAACGGCCCCAGCACCAGGAAGGAGGCGCGCATCGTCTTCACCAGCTCGTACGGCGCCTCCATGCCGTTGAGGTGCTCCGCCTTGACGCGCATGCCGCCCTCGACCGCGTCGACCTCGGCGCCGAGGTCGCGCAGCAGGCGCAGCGTCGTGCGCACGTCGACGACGTCGGGCAGGTTGCGCAGAATGCACGGCTCCGGCGTCAGCAGCGTCGCGAACAGGATCGGCAGGGCGGCGTTCTTCGCCCCGGCCACCTCGACCTCACCGTGCAGCGACCGTCCGCCGCGAATGACGATTTTATCCATCCCGACCCGCCCCTCGCATAGGCGCCACGCCGGGCTGCGCGCGCGCGGCACTCAGAACGACCGCGCGCGGAATGCCGGCCAGGTCGGGCAGCACCTGCACGCGATCGAAGTGCGCGGCGGCCAACTGGCGCACCGCCTCGGCCTGGCCGCTGCCGATCTCGATGACCAGCCGGCCGCCGGGGCGCAAGCGCGCCGGCGCGGCCGCCAGCAGCCGGCGCACCACGGCCAGCCCATCCGGGCCAGCGAACAGCGCGCCGCGCGGCTCGCGGCAGACCTCGGGCGGCAGCGCCGCGTCGTCGGCCACATACGGCGGGTTGCTGACCACGACATCGAAGCACTGGGCCGCGTCGAGGTCGCCGAACAGATCGCCGCACGCAAAGGCAATGTGTTGGGCGACGCCGTGGCGGACGGCGTTTTGCCGCGCCACCGCGAGCGCGGCCGGGGCGCGGTCGGTGGCACACAGCTGCGCCGCCGGCAGCTCGCGCGCCAGGGCGACGGCGATGCAGCCGCTGCCGGTGCCGATGTCGCAGATCGACATGCCGGCACCGGGCGCGCCGGTGAGCGCGCAGACGGTCTCGACCAGCAGCTCGGTCTCGGGGCGTGGGATCAGCACGTCGGGCGTGACGGCGAAGGGCAGCGACCAGAACTCCTGCACGCCGGTGAGGTAAGCGACCGGCTCGCGGCCGGCGCGGCGGGCGACGAGGTCGCCGCAGCGCCTGGCCACCGATTCGGGCGCTTCGTCGTGCAGGCGGGCGTAGAGCGCGGCGCGATCGCCGCCGCGCGCCGCCGCCACCAGCACTTCGGCATCGAGACGCGGCGTCGCGACGCCCGCCGCCGCCAGGGCCGCCTCGGCATCGCGCAGCAGCGCGGCGTACGACGCCGTCGTGGTCGCCGGCTGCATCAGCTGGCCGCCTTCAGCGCTTCGGCCTGGTAGTGCGTGGTGAGCGCGTCGAGTAGCGGCGCGAGCTCACCGCTCAGCACGCGTTCGAGGTTGTACAGCG
Source organism: uncultured Binatia bacterium (SeqCode) (assembly GCA_964455095.1). Classification (GTDB taxonomy): domain Bacteria; phylum Desulfobacterota; class Binatia; order HRBIN30; family CADEER01; genus CAYVUV01. Next base: position 7,761 of record CAYVUV010000079.1, on the reverse strand, counting down.
TCAGGTTGATGCGGTGGTCGGTGACGCGGCCCTGGGGAAAATTGTAGGTGCGGATGCGTTCGGAGCGATCGCCGCTGCCGACCATGCTGCGCCGGCTCTCCGCCTCCGCCGCCTGTTGCTCGGCCTGGGCGCGCTCGAGCAGGCGGGCGCGCAGGATCTTCAGCGCCTTGGCCTTGTTCTTGTGCTGCGATTTCTCGTCCTGGCACGAGACCACCAGCCCGGTCGGCAAGTGCGTGATGCGCACGGCGGAATCGGTGGTGTTGACGCTCTGCCCGCCGGGCCCCGAGGAGCGATACACGTCGATGCGCAGCTCGCGGCCCTCGTCGATGTCGACTTCGACATCCTCGGCCTCGGGCAACACCGCCACCGTCACCGCCGAGGTGTGAATGCGGCCCGAGCCCTCGGTCACCGGCACGCGCTGCACGCGGTGCACGCCGCCTTCGAACTTGAGGCGGCTGAAGGCGCCCTGGCCTTCGATCAGCGTGATGATTTCCTTGAAGCCGCCGAGACCGGTCGGATTGGCGCTCAGCACCTCCGTGCGCCAGCCGCGCGTTTCGGCGTAGCGCGAGTACATGCGGAACAGCTCGGCGGCGAACAGGCTCGCCTCCTCGCCGCCGGTACCGGCGCGGATCTCGAGCAGCACGTTGCGGTCGTCGTTGGGGTCCTTCGGGATGAGCAAGAGCTGCAGCTCCTGCTCCAACGTGTCGCAGCGCTGGCGCAGCAGCGGCAGCTCTTCCTTGACCAGGTCGCGAATCTCGGGATCGCCCCCGTCGAGCAGCGCGCGGTGGCCGTCGATCTCCTGGCGCAGCCGCTTCCACTCGCGGTAGCCGTTGACGATGGCCTCGAGGTCGGCGCGCTCTTTGGCGAGCTTGGCGAAGTCGTGCCGATTGCCGAGCACCGACGGGTCGACGAGCAAGCCTTCGAGCTCGTTGTAGCGGCGTTCGACGTCTTCGAGTTTCTGCAGCATGCCCGCTCACCCGCGCCGGGCGGCGCCGTCACGCGGCGAAAAAAAAGGGCGCGGGAGTCCGACTCCCTCGCCCTTGCATTGCGGCCGACCGCGGCGCCGAGCGCCGCTACTTCTGCATGCCGTACTTGCGCCGGTAGCGGTCGACACGGCCGGCCGTATCGATCAGCTTCTGCTTACCGGTGAAGAACGGATGACACGACGAACAGATGTCGACGCGGATCTCGGGCAGCGTCGAGCGCGTCTCGAAGGTGCTGCCACAGGCGCAAATGGCCGTCGCCTTCTCGTACTTGGGATGGATGTTCTCTTGCATCACATTTTCTCCAGGCGGGTCGTATAGCAACGGGGGTATGTGGGCGCAAGCCAGCCCCGCCCGGCGGCGGAAGGCTATCCGGCCGTGTTGTGCAGCAGCTGCCGGTAAAACCACACGATCTGGCCGTAGTTCTCGACCGCGATGCGCTCGTTGGTACCGTGGATGCGGTGCAAGTCGTCGGCCGCGAGGCGGTAGGGCACGAAGCGGTAGACATTGGGGCTGAGCGAGGCGTAATGGCGGGCGTCGGTGCCGCCGAGGACCAGCGACGGCGCCACCACCGCATCCGGGAACACCTCGCGCACGGTGCGCTGCAGCACGGCGAAGGTCGGGGCCTCGATCGGCGAGACCGCCGACGGCTCGCTCGGCGACGCCAGCGTGCGCACGGCGACCTGCGGGTCGTCGACGGCGCGGCGCACATGCGCGACCACGTCGGCGACGGTGTCCCCCGGCATGACGCGCAGGTTCACCACCGCGCGCGCCGCACTGGGCAACTGGTTCTCCTTCTCGCCGCCCTGGAACATGGTGACGGCGGTCGTCGTGCGCATGCCGGCGTTGAGCGCCGGCACATCGGACAGCACCCGCTCGAGCAACGGGCCGAACAGCCACAGGTTGGCGAGCACCAGGCGCTCGAGGAACGGCATCTCCGGACCCAGGTACTCGAACGTCCGGCGCAGCGCCGCGTCGAGGTGCCCCGGCACGGGCTGGTTCTCCAAGCGCGCGACCGCGGCGCTCAGCACCCCGATCGCCGTGTGGTGCGGCGGCATCGACGAGTGGCCGCTGGGGCTCTGGACCGTCAGCTCGACGGTGACGTACCCCTTCTCCGCCATGCCCACCAGGGCCACCGGCCGGGCGAAGCGCGGCACGATGCCCGACGCAATCACCCCGCCTTCGTCGAGCACGTAGTCGAGCGCGATGCCGCGCTCGCCGAGCAGCGCGGCCATGGCGACGGCGCCGCGCTCGCCGCCGACCTCCTCGTCGTGGCCGAAGGCCAGATACACGGTCCGCGCCGGGACAAACCCCTCCTGCAGCAACCCCTCGACGGCCTCCAGGATCCCGAGCACGCTGCCTTTATCGTCCAGCGTGCCGCGGCCCCAGACGAACCCGTCGGCGATGGCGCCCGAGAACGGCGGATGCTCCCAGGCGCTCTCGGTGCCGGACTCGATCGGCACCGTGTCGAGATGCGCCACCAGCAGGACCGGCTTGCCCGGGCCGTTGCCCGGCCAGGTGAACAGCAGACTGTGCTCGGCAATCACCTCGCGGCGCAGCCGGCTGTGCACGGCGGGAAAGGCCTCGCCAAGGTAACGGTGCAAACCGTCGAATGCCGCGCTGGCGCTTTGCGCCGGGTCCTGATGCGAAACGGTGGGGAACTGCACGGCCGCGGCGAGCCGTTGTGCCGCGCCCGCCGCGTCCAGTGCTGGAGCGGCCGGCCGTTCAGCGGGAACTTGCTTCGACGCAAAGCCGAGCGTGCGCAGCGCGAGGACCGCCACGAGGATCGCCAGACCCGCCAGCGTGGCCAGGCCGATTCTGCGCGCCAGAATCAGAATACGGACCCTCGGGGCATTGAGACGTAAGAAGGGGCGGACCGCAATGCGATCCGCCCCTTCCCGCTAGTCAGTGGCTACGAATGAGCAGCGCGATTACTCGCCGCTGACGCGCAGCTCCACGCGCCGGTTCTGGGCGCGTCCTTCATCCGTGTTGTTGCTGGCGACCGGCTTGGACTCGCCGAAGCCAACCGTCTGAATGCGCGAGGCCGATACGCCGCCCTTGACCAGGTAGTCGCGCACCGAAGCGGCGCGGCGCTCGGAGAGCTTCTGGTTGTAGGCGTCGGTGCCGCGGCTATCCGTGTGACCTTCGGCGATCACGGCGATGCCGCCCTGATGGGTCAGAATGTTGATCGCCTCGTCCAGCACCGGGCGCGCATCGGCGCGGATGTTGGACTTGTCGAAGTCGAAGTTGACGCCGCGCAGCACGATCTTCTGCTTCATCGGCGGAGCCGGCGGCGGCGGCGGCGGCGGCGCCTGCGCGACCACCGGAGGAGGAGGCGGCGGCGGGGCCGAATTGAGCGTCACGCTGATACCCGTCGAGGCGTAGCGCACGTCGCCCACACCGCGCGAGCGCTGGTACTGGCGGTTCCAGCGGCCCCAGGCGCCGAGTGACAGCGTCTCGGTGACGGGGAAGTTGATGCCGCCACCGGTCGAGAAGCCCCACGAGGTGTCGGTGATCGCCGACGGGGCCGTCAAACCGGTGAGCATGCCACCTTGAAACGTGCCGTACAGCTCCATCGGGCCGAGCGGCAATGCGATACGGGGGCCGAGGCCGAAGCCGATGGCCGACGTGGTCTCATCGAAGCCGATCCCACGGCTGCGGTTCGGCACCACGAGCCCCTGCAGTTGACCCATGACACCGAAATAGTCGCTGAACATGTAACCGACGAACGGCGCGGCGACGAAACCGGTGGTAGAGAACCGGTCAAACGCGTTGAGCGGCAATACGGCGCCGACGTCGACGCCGCCGATGACCTTGCCTTCGTGCTCTGCCGCCAGTGTAGGCATCGCGAAGGCGACCAGCCCTCCCAGAAGCCCAGCTGCGATGAACTTGCGAGCTCGTTGCATGATTCTCTCCTCCTTCAGTTTGTCGCGTTGTCGTGACTGCCAGCCGCGGGCCCACACTGTGGCAGAGTATCGTGCCGCACGGGCTGGCTTGTTCCCCGCTCTTCCAAGCTCATGTACTCGGTAAAGCCACGCACAGAATATATGAAACGCCAGGATGAGCAACACTGGCGGCACCAAAAGTGTGGCACAGCCACGCTGAGTTCACCGTGCCTCTTGACACTGCTGAGCCCGTGTCTGCGCCGTTGACCCGCTCGCCAGCGAACCGACCGCGGGGCTGAAACGCGGGCCTCACGGGCGCTCCCGCAGGCGGTAGTCCGTATAGTCCGGGACCCGGCGGGCGTAGTCCTGCGCCATCAGGGACGAGGAGATCATGAAGTCGGCCGAGGTGCGGTTGCACGCCATCGGGATGTTCCAGACCACCGCCAGACGCAACAGCGCCTTGACGTCGGGGTCATGTGGCATGGGCTCGAGCGGGTCCCAGAAGAAGATTAGAAAGTCGATCTCCCCCTCGACGATCTTGGCACCGATCTGTTGGTCGCCGCCCAACGGACCGCTCTGGAACGTCGTCACCGGCAGGCTCAGCTGGGTGGCCATCAGATGGCCGGTGGTCCCGGTCGCATACAGATGGTGCTGGGCCAGCAGGTCGCGGTTGTACCGCGCCCAGTCAAGTAGATCCGCCTTCTTGTGATCGTGTGCGACCAGGGCAATGCGCTTGATCCGCGCCATCAACAGCTGTCTGTGCTCCATGCGAGGATCCTTCCCGATCGGCCCGGCGGCACCTACGCTTCGGGGAACCGGTCGACGAGCCCTGTTCACCGCTTGCGCGGTCGCGGCGGCGCTAGGCCGTACAGCATTGAACGGCGGACCAGATCAGCCAGCGAGTGGGCCTGCATTTTGGCCATGACGTTGGCGCGGTGCGTTTCGACCGTCTTGCTGCTCAGCGTCAGCTCGGCACCGATCTCCTTGCTGGTGCGGCCGATGAGCAGGAACTCCATGACCTGGCGTTCGCGCGGCGTCAAACGCTCGAGGCGTTCGAGAAAATCGGCCCGCGCCGCCTCGAGCTGGCGCCACTGGCGGTCGCGCTCGATCGCTTGTTGGATGCTTTCCAAGATCACCTGGTCGCTGAACGGCTTCTCGAGAAACTCCACGGCTCCGGCCTTCACGGCCCGCACGGCCATCGGCACGTCAGCATAGCCGGTGATCATGATGACCGGTAGCGTATAGCCGCGCGCGACCAGCTCGTCCTGAAAATCGAGCCCGCCGATGCCCGGCATCCGCACGTCGAGGACCAGGCACCCCGGCCGCGCCGGATCATAGGCGTCGAGAAAGTCCTGCGCCCGCGGATACGTCTCACAGGCCAGGTGGATCGACTCGACGAGATAGCTGAGCGCGCCGCACAGGCCGGGATCGTCGTCGACGACGAACACCGTCGGCTCTGCCGTCGCCGTCTTCTGTTCGGTCACCGCACCGCCCTTCTCGACACGGTCCGTCATCTGGCTCTCACCGTTCGGTCTGCCGATGTGCGCTCGCAGCGTAGCAGACGCGATGCGAGGCGTCACGCCGGCCGACCGGCCGCGGAAGGCGGGTTGACGCGTCGAAATCGATGTGGCACGCACGATCACCCGCCGCCGGGTGGAGCATGAGACGGAACCCCAGGGCGCCGCGACGTGACATGGCCCGAGTCGCCACCGCAGTCGGTCTGCTGCTCGCTCTCGTGGCGCTTGCCGCCGGGTCTCGTGCGGGTGCGGCGCAGGAAGGGGCGGAGATGCCGGGCGAGCTGACGATCGCGCTCGAAGATTATCGCGGGTGGCCGCACACGTACCGCCTGGCCAACGGCTTGATCGAGGTCCGCGTGGTCACCGACGTCGGCCCGCGCATCATCGACGTGCGCCGCGCCGGCGGCGACAACTTGCTGCACACGGTCGAGGAACAGCTGGGGCGCAGTGGCGAGCCGGACTGGACCTTCCGCGGCGGCTGGCGCCTGTGGGTGGCGCCGGAGCGGCGCGAGACCACCTATGCGCTCGACAACAGCGCCTGCGCCGTCGAAGTGCTTGACGGGCGCACCGTGCGCGTGACCGGGCCGGAGCAGCCGGCGGCGTCGCTTCGCAAGCAGATCGACGTCACCCTGGTCCCCGGCGAGCCGCGGCTTCGCCTCACCTCGCGCATTCGCAACGTCGGCGTGGCGCCGGTGACGTACGCGGCGTGGAGTCTGCCGGTGCTGCGGCCGGGGGGCCGGGCCTTCGTGCCGCTGGACGTCGGCGCACCCACTGCCTTCGACGCCATCCGCCGACTGATCTTGTGGAGCTACACCGAGCTCGGCGACCCGCGCTACCAGTTCGGCGATCGCCTGGTTCAAATCGATCACCGCCGCGTCGTCCCGCCGCCGGCGAGCCAGACCGGCCGCCGCGACGACGAGAGCAAGATCGGCGTCGACTCCGCCCAGGGCTGGTCCGCGTACCTGCTCGACGGCACGCTGCTGCTCAAGCGCTTCCCGCACGACGCGGCGGGACAGTACCCCGACGGCGGCGCCACCATCGAGATCTACTCCAGCCGCGAGTTCCTCGAGCTCGAGCACCTCGGCCCGCTCACCCGGCTCGCCCCCGGCGAGGAGCTCGTCCTGCCTGAGGACTGGTGGCTCTTCCCCGACGTCACCATCCGCGCCGGCGAAGCCGACGCCCTCGCCGACCTTCAACCGTATCTGAGCCGCAGCCAGACGCCCTGAGCACCCTTCACTCGCCGCGCTCCCACTTCCCCCACTGCTCGACATACGCATCGACGTTCTCCCGCGTCACCACGTCGATGCCCGAATAGTGAAAGACCTCCTTTGGCCGCTCGCCGTCGACGAGGCGCTTGAGGATGCGCACCGATTCCTCGCCCCAGCCGAAGTACTTCTGACCGACCAGGAGCTGCACCTTGCCGGCGCGCAGCAGGTCGGGAGCGGGCGGGATGGTGTCGAAGGCGACGACCTTGGTGCGCGCCGAGTCGACCGGATCGAGCGCGTTGCGCACGAACACCGGCCAGCCGCCGACCGAGAGCCAGCCGTCGAGATCGGGGTAGCGCTGCGCGGCCGAGGCGATCACCTCGGCGGCGTGCACCGCATCGTCGCGCACATCGAACACCTCGACGATCTCGATGCCGGCATGCGCGCCGAGCGCCGCGCGCGCGCCGTCCAGGCGCTTCTGCAGATTGTCGGCCCCGAGCGAGGTGAGAATGGCGACGCGCCCCTTGCCACCCAGCAGCGCCGCCAGGCCGTCGCCGAGCGCGCGGCCGCCCTCGACGTCGTTGACGCCGTAGAACGCCAGGCGCTTGCTCCTTGGCGCATCGGAATCCCAGGTCATCACCGGGATGCCGGCTTCGACGGCGCGGTCGATGGCGTCGGTGAGCAGGTCGCCGTTCAGACACGAGATGGCGATGCCGTCGACCCGCTGGGCGATGAACGACTCGAGAATTTCCTTCTGGCGGATCTCGTCCGTGCCCTCCGCCCCGCGCCAGAGGATCTCGATGCCGCCGATCTGCTTGGCCGCCCGTTCGGCGCCGGTGCGAGCGTAGTCGAAGACCGGAATGTGCAGCGCCTTGGGAATGAAGGCGAAGCGCAACTTGCGCGGCCCGTCGGACGTCGGCCGCGAGCAGCCGCAGGCCAGCGCAAGCGCCAACAGCCCGGCGACGCGGGCCCACGACGACACGCGGAATCTCCCCTGCCGGGCTTTACCCGGCAATTCGCGAATGATTCTCTCCCGGGGACTGTCGACTTTCTCGACCTCCGGTCCCCCTCCTTTCCAAGGAGGGGTTAGGGGAGGTTCTGTTTGAGGGGTCGGCCAGATCAACCTCCCCCTAGCCCCCTCCTTGGAAAGGAGGGGGAACTGCCCGACGGA
>CAYVUV010000078.1:0-16186 GCA_964455095.1 uncultured Binatia bacterium (SeqCode) | reverse complement strand
GACCGGCGCGGTCCCAGACAGTAGGCGTCGAAGCTGCATTCCTTGCACTTCTCCGACTTGTAGAACTGGTCGGAGGAGTCCTCGCTCTTGAACACCTTGTCGAGCACGGCGTCGTAGTACCGCATCTTGCCGTCGAGCATGCAGGGGGGATAGCCGCCCTGGCCGATCATGCCGCCGAAGCCCACGCCGGTCTCGAGGCAGAAGTCGAGCGCGTCGGAGACGTACGGCTTGATCTCGCTGAAGGTCGGGATGACCCACTGGAACACCAGGTCGCTGATCCCCTGCGCGATGGCGAGACAGATGCTCAGATGTCCGCCCTCGGCGGGGAATTCGCTGCGCAGGTAACGAACCGTGTCGGGCAGCTCGGTGTAGTTCGCCTTGGTGATGACGTGCGCGATCTGCGTCAGGATGCCGAGCTGGCGAAAGTTGTGGATCGACTGGATTGTCTTGCCGAACGCCCGCGGCAGGCGCGTGATGCTGTCGGAGTGCTCCGGATCGATGCTGTGCAGCGAGAACGTGACCTTGGTCAGGCCCGCCTCGACCAGCTCGCGCGCATAGTCCATGTCGGCGCACTTGACGCCGTTGGACTGCATCTCGATCACATCGAACGTCCCGAGCGCTCTGGCAAAACGGAACAAGTCGGGCAGCTGCGGATGCAGCGTCGGCTCGCCGCCCGACAGCACCAGGTGGCGCGTGCCGGCCTGCGCCATCTGCTCGATCTCGCGCTGCAGCTGCGCGACGTCGAAGTCGGGCGCGGTGCGGTCGACGAAGCAGAACGAGCACGACATGTTGCAGTGGCCGTTGATGCGGATGAGGCCGCGCGGGTTGACCGGCGAGTCGTTCTTGAACGGCGAGATGTTGCGGTACTCGAAGTCCTCCAGCCGGTTGATGCGGCGCAGCTTCCAGTCCATCGACGTTTCGAGCGGTACGGGCTTGAACTCGCCCTCGCCGAACTGGGCCAGGTAGGATTTCTCCACCCCGTCGCAGCTGTGCGCCAGGGAACACTCGGCGCAGGCCCCGATGCGCACCAACTCGTCCAGCTCGTCTTGCTTCGGCGTGTGCCGGAAGAACTGCGAGCGGTCGAAGAAGACGGTGGCGAAGTGCTCGAGCGAGCCGTTGGTGGCGCAGGGGATGATGCCGCGTTTGCTGGTGAACCCGTACTCGACGTTGTGTCCCTGGCAGTTGCGGAACAAGCGTGCCGCCACCTCGGCCTGGGTCGCATACGGCAGCAGCGCGCCGCGCTGTTCGACCGGCACGCGTGCAACTTCCGGCAGCGCCAGCAAAAAGCCCTGCAGGCCGCCAAGGCCGATGGCCCAGTCGAGCAGCGGCTCGAGATCGTCGACGTTGGTGCGCAGCAACGGCGCCACGAGATAGACGCGCGGGCCGCCGGCGCGCGCATGCGTCACTGCTCGCTGGAGCCCCTCGAGCGCGTCGCGCAGCGTGCCGGTTTCCTGCATGACCGCGTCGTGCACGGCCTCGTGCAGTCCGCCCACGACGATCACCACCTCGCTGAACCCGAGCCGGCCCAGCAAGGTCGCCACTCCCCGGCGCGCCAGCGGCGCGGCATCGGTCTCGAGGGCGATGCGCTTGAAGCCGAGCCTGCGGCATTCAGTCGTAAGGTCCACGAATTGCGGGTGTTGTATCGGCGAGCCGCCCGAAATGATCAGGCGCTGGCAGCGCTCGACATCGATGGCGCGGGCCTGGGCGAGGAGTTGCTCGATCGGCGCCGGCCGCGTGGGGCGCGGTCGACCGGGCGCCGCGAACCGGTACTCGAGGGAGTCCGGGAAAACGGTCAGTCTGGCCTCTTTCACCCAACCAACGTACAGCCTCCGCTAAAGCATCGTCAATCTCTTTCGTCCATCGATTTACCCCGCCGCGGACCCTGGCCCGCAAGGGCGAGCCCGGCCGGGCGGAAAGCCTTGCAATTACCCCCGATCTCCTACTTAGTACGTGAGAGAACCGACAGGGGAGGGCGAACGGCACCGTGTCCACAGTCGATGAACAGTGCGGGTCCAGCCGCGACGTGCGCCCAGAGGCGCCCGGCGAGCCGCGGCGCAGCGTCGCGATCATCACGCCGAGCTTCCACACCCTCGGGCCGACCTGGCGGCGCGATCCCCAGATCATCAAGCTCGCGGCGCCCCAGATCGCCGGCGCGCTGTTCGCCAACGGCTACGAGGACATCCGCCAGTACGACTTCGAAGTCCAGATTTTCAAGCTGCAGCAGGAATCGCCAGGTCGACTGAACCTGCGCGCGTTCTTCGACGATGCCGCCATCGACCGCTTCCTGACCGCCGACGACGCCACGCTGCGCGAGCAGGTCAACCTGATCCTCGACACACTCGAGGTCGAGGAAGCCGGGCTGTTCGCCTTCTCGTGCGCCTCGGTGCTCGAGATCTACGCCGACATGCACGCGGCGGCGAACCTCAACATGTGCCTGGCGAAGGTCCTGCGCGAGCGCCATCCGGCCTGCAAGACCATCGTCGGCGGCCTCAAGATCTCGCCCGACAAGAAGCACCGCGCCGAATACGTCAGCATGCTCGAACGCTGCCCGGCGCTGGATTATGCCGCCGAGGGACGCGGCGAGGCGGCGGTGTTGAACGCGCTCGAGCACATCGAGACGGGCAAGTCGTTCGAGGAGATGGGGCAGGGCGCCCAGCAGCACGGCAACGGGTGGCTGCTCCAGTCCGGTGCCATGCGCGAGCTGCGGCTGCTGCCCAGCCTGGCGCGCGAGTTCGGCCTCGAGACCAACAAAGGGTTCGTCAAGGTCGTCGAGGTGCCGGACGAGGTCGCCGTCTACAAGAGCCTCGGCGAGACCGCCAAGGGCAACGAAGTTAACATAGAGCTGTCCTCGACGACCAGTCAGGTGCTGAGCGCGCTGGCTGAGGCGAACCGGCTGAAGGACGAGGCCACGCGGCGCGCCGAGGAAGGCGAGTTCGGCCCCCAGGGCGACCACGAGCGCCGCGCGCTCTTCAACCCGTCGATCTTCGTCACGCCGTGGTTCGACAAGCGCAACACCGAACAGCGCAAGCTGAGCGGCAGCGAGCTGCTGCAGCGCTACCACTTGCACGGCGAGTGGGAGGAGCGGCTGGCGCCGTACGTCGACGACCGCGTCGCCATCCTGCCCATGATCTTCATGGAGGGCTGCAACGCGCGCTGCGCGTTCTGCGCCTACTCGATGACGAAGATGGTCAAGCGCGAGGTGGAAGAGGTCGTGCGCGCCATGGCCTGGATGCGCGAGACGTACGACATCAAGTACTTCCACTTCCTCAACACCAACATCAACGGTTCCATGCAGTACGCCGAGGCGTTCTGCGACGCGCTCATCGCGGCGAAGTTGGACATCTACTGGTCGGACTGCGCCAACCTCTGGGCCCTGAACGAGCGCGTCCTGGAGAAGATGCGCCTCAGCGGCGCCATCCGCTTCACCTACGGCGTCGAGTGTCCCTCGGACCGCATGCTCGACTACATCGGCAAGGGCATCACGGTGAAGCAGGCGCACCAGCGCCTCAAGCAGGCGAGCGACCTCGGCATCTGGAATCACCTGCTGCTCATCACCGGCCTGCCCACCGAGACCGAAGAGGACACCAAGCACTTCATCGACTTCCTCGAGGAGTCGGCGGAGTACGCCAACGCCTACTCGATCTCGTCCTTCTACCTCATCAGCTCGTCGCTGATGGGCGCCTTTCCCGAGCGCTACGGCCTCGAGATGTTGCCGAATCCCTCCGGGCTGCTGGAGGATCAGGCGTTCAACGAGCTCGGCAACCTGCCGTGGGCACAGAAGAAGCGCCAGATCGTGCGCTCGACCGAAATCATCACCGACGCGATCAAGCGCATCAAGAAAGATCCGAAGTACTGGAGCGGCGCGATCGATCTCGAGCTGTTGTTCTGGCTCTACGAGCGGCTCGGCCACGACAACAAGAAGGACATCGTGCGCTGCTACGAGGACGCCTTCCTCGGCTCCCCGGCTCATCCCAAGGCATACGCGCCGGCGATGCAGCAACTGCTCGCCACCGGCAACGTGCCCGGGATCCTGACGCAGGCGGGGATGCAGGCGAAGCCGGAAGCGATCCGCGTCGTTCAGGAGACGCTCCATCTGCCCGTCGAGACGGCCTCCGGGTCCATCGACCTCGAGTTCCGCGTGCTCGGCTACGGCGCCAGCCCGACCTTCACGTCGGGCCGCAATCTCGGCACCAGTGTGACCATGGACACCGGCTTCGCCGATGCGCTGGCCGAGCTCATCGCGCCCGGCTCGAAGCTCGATGGCGTCGTCGAAAAGGCCGGCTGGCGGATCGAGCGCGACGTCGCGCGGCGCAGCACCGGCAACGGCTTTCGGCTCGAACGCAATGCCCGCGCGATCGACATCAGCATCGCGCCGATGGGCGAGAACGAGCCCGCCTTCGTGAACTACAAGGGGCTCGGTGTGGTCTACAGCGTACCGCACGATCGCGAGGATCCGACCAAGAATCCGCGCTTGCTGCCCTTCGTCCAGAAGATCGCGATGTACCTGGTCCAGGTACTCGCCGCCGACCCGCGCGCCGCCCAGACACGGGCGATCGACATGGAGGCGCTGCGCCAGTTCGCGATTGCGGCGACCGAGGAGCTCGAAGCGGCCTACACGCAGGAGCTCGATCTCGAACCGCTGCACGACATGGCGCAGCTCGGCCGGCGCCACGGTGACAAGTTCAGCAAAGTCGCCGCCGGTTGAGTTCGACCCGAGCATCGGCGGATCGATCGCCGTGACGCGCGAGTCGCCGGCCGCCACGATCGAGCAGGACGCCGCCCTCCTGGGCCCGTGGGCGCAGGCGTTCGAGACCTTCTGCGGCCAGCCTGTGCGCCTCGAGCCCCTCGATGCCGCGGACCCCACGGCGGGGCAGCGGCTGACGTTTCCGCGCGTCTTCGATCCGATCGCGCTGATCGGCGGCATCGGCCATTTCCAGCAGCGCCCGGCGATGGTCGAGCACATCCGCCGCATGGGCTTCGAGTGGGACACCGACGGGCGCGTGATGACCGTTCCCGCCCCCGGCGCGTTCAACGCACGCCTCGCCCAGCGGGGCCTGCCGCAGGCGGGATTCGCGCTCGCATACGCCAACGGGACAGCGCCTGCGATGCCGCTCGGTCCCTGGCTGCAGCGCTATATGCACGGGGTGATCACGTTGCTGGTCAACGCACCCAGCTTCTACGCGTCGTTGGGTCGGGGCCGGCGCAGCGATCCCCGCTGGGCACTCATGTCCGTCGCACACGACCTCAGTGTGCACGCGCTGAACTACCATCTGATTCCGCATGCTGCCGTCGCCGATCTGTCGCGCCGCATTCAGGCCGCCATCCCCGACCGATATGCGGCCTGGTCGCAACCAGAGGCCACGGCGCCGCTGACGCTCACCTACTTCTACGACAACGATTTCAACCGCTACACCTACGCGGTGTGGTGCCGTGCGGAGACGCCCACTGCCTTCGCATCGATTTTTAGCGCCCGGCGCAACTACGAGCAGCTCGTCGCGGCTCTCGAGGTGCGCCTCGCGGAAACCAAGGCCGGTACCGGCGACGTGGCTAGCGGCGACGTCGCTGACATGGCGCAGCTTGCCGAGACGTCGTTCGACGTCCAGCAATTGCATTGACCCCCCCAGACGGCCTCTGTATGGTTTTCGCGGGGCCGGCCGACAGGCTGCTTCCATTGGATCGCAAATGGGCCAACCACTCCTGCTGAACACGACCACGTTCTGCAACGCCAAGTGTCAGTTCTGTATCGTCTACGACATACTGAACCGGCCGGAGCTGAACATGTCGGACGAGCAGGTGTACGACGCCATGCGGCAGTCGCGCGCCGGCGGCAACACCGAGCTCGGCTACTCGGGCGGCGAGCCGAGCGTCGATCCGCGCATCATCGACTTCGTGCGCTACGCCAAGGAGATCGGCTTCACGCGCCAGTCGATGAACACCAACGGCATCCGTTTCAAACGCAAGGATTTCTGCCAGCAGATCATCGAGGCCGGCCTGACCAGCATCGATATCAGCATCCACGGCCACACCGACGAGATGCACGACACGCTGGTGGTGAAGCGCGGCGCCCTGCAGGCCATCCGCGAAGCCTGCGTCAACTTGCGCGAGCTCGGCAAGACACACAAGTTCCATCTCTCGGCGACGGTCGTGGTTACGCGCGACAATCACCCACATTTGAAAGACATCTGCGTCTTCCTGGATTCGATCGGTATCACGCACAAGCGGCTCAAGTACGCCTACGAAGGCAACATGAGCCACGACGTGATCATCAAGCAGGTGGCGCCCTATCAAGAGGTCGTGCCGTCCATCAAGGACGCGCTCGATTACCTGGCAACACAGAAGTACGGTTTCTACATCACGCACATCCCGCTGTGTCTGCTCGGTGAGCACGCGGCGTTCTCGCAGGATTTCGAGCGCCGCAACGCGGTGATGATGTTCGACAGCCACAAGGTGCATGGCGACGCGGCGCATTACTTCCGCAAGGACGGCGACGCGTGTGCCGGATGCGTCGTGAACAACCTCTGTACGCGGCTCGACGGTGGCTACGAGCGCTTCCACGGCCGGCCGGAGCTGGCCCCGTTCGCCAGCCATGACGACGTCGAGGAGATGTTCACCGCCGCGCTGAAGCGCTTCCCCAAAGCCGGCAACCACGTGCGCCACTCGCAGCAACGGTACCGGCAGAACCGCCACGTCGAGGCGCCGACCAAGCAGCTCGTCAAGCTGTGAGCCCGCCCGTCAACGTCGACGCGACGCTCTCCGGCATTCTCAAGAGCTACGACCGCATCGGCTTCGGTCGCCGCGGCGTGCTCGACGCGGAACAGGAGATCCTCCGCCTCGCGACCGAACTGGCGGGCGATGGGCAGGTTCGATTCTGCCAGATCGTGCTGGGCTGGCTCGAGGCCGCGGAGGCGGAGCGCGTGGCGGGGCAACTGCACTACAACCTGCCCGAGCATGTGCGGGCGCTTGCCATCCGCTTGTGCGCGAACGTGCCGATCCCGGAAAGCTTGCCGCGTCTTCGCCGCCTGCAGAGCGACCTGGAGTTCGAGGCCGACGAAGACCCGCTGTGTCGCGACGCGCTGCGCGAATCGGTGCAGCGCCTGCTGCGCCGCGGCGATCAGTGATCGTTGTCGACGATCGCCTGCGACAACGCGCTCAACGCTTCGCGCTGTGCCGCCGTGAGCTCGCGCCCCGCGGCGCGGATGTTGTAGTGGCGCGAGCGCCGGAAGTGCTGGCCCTTGCCGCGCGGGACCAGCTCGACCACCAGCTGCGGCTCGGCCGCGTGCTGCAACTCGAGCTCGACGCGGCCCACACAGGCGCGCAACTGCCCGAAACGCCAGCCGTCGGCGAAGGTGCCGTCGAGTGAGAGCGGGCGCACGAGGGTCTCGAAGCGCCGGCGCAGCGCGTCGCTGGCCGGTGCCATCGCACCTGCCGTCTGACTCGGGCCGGTGCCGAGCGCCTGGTACCGCTGCCAAACTCTCTCGGCGGTAATCGCCGGCCAGTCCGGGCCGGCGGCGCGAAACGCGTCGAGCAGGACCTGAAACAGATTGACCATGTCGCGGCTGCCGTTGCGCTCCGCGAGCTCGGTCGCCAGCGTGGCGAAGTGGGCCACGTCGGCGTGCAGGTGCTTCCAGGGCTTCGACGGATAGTAGCCGTAGCGCCGTGAGGCGTTGTCGCCGGCCGAGGCGAACTCGTCGACCAGCAGCCCGTCGCGCTCGGCGAGGTAATACAGCGCCGTGTCGGGATACAGCCGGGCGCGCGAGAGCAGGATGCTGCCGCGCAGGCGATCGAAGTGCGTGCGCCGGATGGCGGCCAGGTTGGCCTCGAGATCGGACATCGCCGTCCACGGCGAGAACAGGATGAAGCCGAACGCCGCATGGTTGAGGTCGAGGGCGTCGCCGTAGCGCTCCTTCCAGCCCCACAGCGTTTCGAGAAACTCGATGTTGGTGGCGACCGTGATGCCCTTGTTGAAGCGGTCGAGCTCGGGCTGCGAGAAGTTCTCGATCCCGACCAGGAACGGCGCCATGCGCACGTCGATGCGGCGCGCCACTTCGAGGGCACGATCGAAACGCCGCGCGTTGCGCAGGAACCACTCGGCGCGGGTTTCCAGCAGTATCGTGAAGCCGGAGAGGCCCTCGGCCTCGCAGTGCTCGATCACTTCGGTGAGATAGCCGAACGGGTTCTGATCTTTGAGTACCAGGAGCCGCAACTCCGGCGCCTGCGCCCGCACGTAGCGGATCTGCTCGAGCACCGACGCCGCGGTCTCAACGTTGGGACGCCCGTCGTATTGGTTGCCGGTGGTGCAGAAGGCGCAGCCGCGGCCGTACTGTTCTGGAATCTTCGTTCCCGCATAGAGCGGGTTCTCGCGCGCGTCGTTCTGGAACGGGCAGCCGTTGTTGCCCACGACGGAGAAAGTGCGGTTCGAAGGCAGCAGCTCCGGGTTGACGACGACGGGGCGCAGGTTGGGCGCGTAGCGACCGGCGCGCGGCGCAGCAGCCACGGAGGAATCGGGTTTGACCCAGGCGCCGCCGCCGGATCGATTGCGGAAGAGCGTTTGCTCCGGCGGCGCGGCGCTCTCGCCGCGCAGCCAGCGCACCAGCGGCGCGACGATCACTCGCGGTTCGCCGTCGCAGTAGATGTCGGCCGGGGCCGAGTCGAGCAGCTCGTGCTCGCCGCGCAGGCCGACGAAGACCTTGTCGGGCAGCCGCTCGCGCAGGCGGGCGACGAGTTGCGGGCTCCAGACGCGCTCGTAGACGATCGGGTCGTAGCTGGAGAGCGTTTCGACCAGCCGGCGTTCCAGGTCGCTCTCGCCGGACTGCCCCTCGATGTCCTGCGCTACGACGACCAGCACCAGATCGTTGGCGATGCCCTCCGCGCGCAGCTCGCCCGACAGCAGCGCCAGCTCGCGGTCGTCGAGGAACGAGCGGTCGCTGTGGCTGTGGAAGCTGAGGATGGCCACCGGCTGATCCGCGGCGCAGCGCTGATTCCACATACAAATTTCCCTATAGTCGAATATACCTGGTATGCCCAGTTTATTCCCCTTGCCCGCGCATGGCTGACACCCCGCAGGACCGCACTCGGACGGCCGCCCCCAAGGCCGGGCCGATCGAGATCGTCGTCGTCGGCGCGGGCGAACGGGCCCGCGCCTGGGTCGCGCCGCTGCGCCGCTCGTCGCGCCTGCGCCTGGTCGCGACGGTGGCGCGCGGTGAGGAGTCGGCGGCGCCGGACCTTCCGCTGCACCGATCGCTCGACGAGGCGATGCGGGCACATCCGATTGCAACTTTTGCACTGGCGCTGCCGCGGCGGGCAGCGCTCGAGGGCGCGCTGCAACTCGCCGAAGCCGGGCGCTCGGGCCTGGTCGAGGCTCCCCTGCACGAGGCCCTCTGTGAGGCCGCGCTGGGGCCGGGAGCGGCCGCTGTCCGCGTCGCCCATGGTTGGGTGACGCTGCCCGGCCTGCGCGCCATCGAGGCGATCATGCGCCGCGCCGGCGGGGGACGGCTGGGCATCGAGGTAGCCGGGCTGCCTGAGGCGGACCAGGGCGACCTGGGCGAGGCGCTGGTGCATGCCATGGCGCTGGTCCGCGCGCTGCTGCCGCAGGGCAGGGTGACGGCTGCCCGGCACGCTGATGACGGGGGGCTCGAGGCGGACCTCGCCGCTCAGGGATGGACGGCAACGCTGCGGGCGCTGGCGCGCGGGCCGCGCCTGGCCGTGCGGGTGGAGGGGGCATCGGGTGTGGCGCTCTGGTCGTGGGAGCAAGACCGCGAGAGCGTGATGCTCGGCGACACGGTGCTGGTCGCGCCGCGGGCGACGCCGGCCGGTTCGGTGCGCGCGCTCGCCCAGCTCTTGCCCGAGGCTGGGCGCGGCGACGGGCTCATCGAGGCAGCGGCCGCGCTGCGGTTGGCGCGCGATGCCCTTTCGTTCCTGCCAACCCGATTGCCGCCCGGCGCGCGGCCGCTGCGCCAGGCGGCGTCGATCGCCAGGCGGCGCCCGTCCGATCTGCTCGGACGGCTCGGGTTGCGCGGCGAGCTCCCGGCCGTCACGGCGCCGCTGCCCGACGTGCTGCGCTTGGCGCTGCCGCCCGAGCCATTCGAGCTCTGGGCGTTTCGGGCCGGCGTGAAGCCGGTGGCCTTTCTGACCGTGCGGCCCGACGACGTCGAGTCCACGCTGGCGTTCTTCGGCGGCGCGCACTGCGAACGCCGCGATCGCATGGTGCAGGTCGGCGCACAGGACTGCTGGAAGGACCGCCGCGACGAGGGCGAACCGCGCGTGGAGCTCTACATCGCCCGCGACGCCGACCTGGCCCGCCGCGCCGCGTACCTGCAGGCCGAGGTCGATCCCACCGCCGCGATACGTGAGATCGGCGAACTCGTTGGTTACCCGCCGTGCTGCGTCGAGGCCTTCGCGCGCCAGAACGACCGCGCCAACAACAGCCGCAACCGCTACGAGAGCCAGGCGCGCACGCTCGCACCCGACGGTTCGACCGACGCGCCCTGGCCCTGGGAGCTGAACAATTTGCACACCATGATCGTGCCCTTCTACCCGTGCTCGTATCGCTGCGAACGCGCCCTGACCTGGGCGCGCGCCTGCCTGGCGGAGATGGCGCGCATCCACCCGGCCGTCGTCGACGCCCTGCGCGCCGCCTTGACGCGCCCGGTGCTGTACTTCGACCACGACCACCAGCTCGTGCTCGATGGTGAGTACGCAACTGGCAATTCAAATCCCGGAGATGCCCTCCGAGGGGCTCAGAATGAGCGGGAAGATCTTTTGAAACAGGGGAGGGGATCCGCTCATGCTGAGCTCGTCGAAGCACGGGGCGGGGTTTGTCAACGCAGCCACGTCTCGTATCGCGCCGTTGCTGTGACCGAATCGGCGCCGCCGCAGCTCAACGCACTGGCGGCCGCGATCCGTCTCGGCAACCGTCTCTCAATCGACGACGGGTCGCTGCTCGTCGACCGAGATGGCCAGCCGGTGTTGAATCTGACCCGCACGGATCCAGCGCTCGGCTTCATCGCGCCCTTTGGCGCGAGCAACTTGCAGTAGACGGCGATCCGATATCTTCGTGGTGGCCTTCGCAGCGGCCGAAAAAGCCGGAAGCCCAAATCCTACGAGCGTCCCCACTGGCCTCGTCTCATTGCTAATCAGCGACGACGGACCCAATAGAACGGCTGACGCCGCTGGTGCGCAACGGCCAAGATTCGCAGCACCGAGAGGTGGACCGAATAGTAAATCGTGTACGGGAAGCCGGATAGGACCTTCGACCGAATGGCTCCCCTCGCTAGTGGTCCCGACTCCGGCAGTTGTCGGATCTGCAGGAGAGCGGCCTCAAAAGTTTCGATGAAGCGAAGGTGCACACCACGTTGT
Organism: uncultured Binatia bacterium (SeqCode); assembly: GCA_964455095.1. Classification (GTDB taxonomy): domain Bacteria; phylum Desulfobacterota; class Binatia; order HRBIN30; family CADEER01; genus CAYVUV01. The sequence goes on along the minus strand of CAYVUV010000078.1, from coordinate 4,831 downwards.
CCCGCCGCGTATTCCTCAACCGCCGCCTCGTTCTTGCTCGGCGAGCGGGTTGAACGCGAAGTCGAGCATTAGGGATATTTCGCTCGGATCCTCGCAAGCACCTGCTCCCCTGCGACCCCGGCAACGGCGCCCTCGTCCATCTCGGCATTTCGCCGCTCCGCTTCGTCGAGCCACAGGCCACGGATGATTTCCGGGTCCGCCGATTCCAGGCTCCGGACGAGCGCATGGGTAAGACGCAAACGGGCTTCCGGAGCAAGTGCCAACGCTGCGGCTTCGATTTCGTCAGATTGCATCTTTTAGCCTCCGAGCCTCACTGGCCCCCTCTAGTCCGCCGCCTTCGGCGCGCGCGGGATCGTCAGCTTCACCGCCGTCCCCGGGTGTGGGGCGACCGGCTCCGTCATCACGCGCTCGGGACGAGCGGAGTCGCGATCGTGCATGTACCGCTCGCGGATGCGGCCGAGGTGCGTGGCGCGACCAGGGTAGGCGACCCGGGCGGCGTCGAACACGCTGTCGAGCTCCGCCCGCGACGCGAACGGCGTCAGCTTCGGCCGCCCGTGAAACTTCTCGTAGCTGCTGTCGAGTCGGGCACACAGGTTCGAGACGGCGCAGCGATCGTAGCCGGCGTGCGTCGCCCCCTCGGCCCGCGCCTGGACGAGCGCCGTGTCGATCTGCTCGTCCGTCATGTTCAACTCGGGCCGGTTGAGTCGATCGAGCACGATGCAGAACGGGCAGAGCGCGTTGCAGTACATCGTAGTGTTCAGGTTCAGGCCTGCTGTCATCGACAATCTCGACTCGAGAGGCGCTGCTGCCAAAAGTGCGTGGAAGTTCGATTGGTTAGGAGCACGCGCGCGCCTCGTGGTGCGGTAGGGCCACCATACGCGGCCGGCGGGTGCCGGGCAACCAGCGATCGTGGTTCACCGAGGCGCGATGGCCCCAGCGGAACACAGGGGTACGTCTATGACCTTTCGATTCAGCCGCCGGCTCATTCACAAAAGGGCTGCCAAATCATCGGCACTCACCTCGCAGTCACGGAGAATCTTGTTCAGCAGGCCCGGCCCGATCGTCTCCCCGCTGTGAACGGGGACCACAGCTGCCCGTCCGTCTCGGTGCCGGACGAAATGATGGCTACCGCGAACGCGAATCACGTCGAATCCGACTTTGGCAAGTGCGGCGATCAGCTCCTTGCCTGTCGGCCGTGGCAGCTTCGGCATCTACCCAATCGCGATGCGCTGAACACCCACGAAATCGAGTGACGCCTGTGGCTCACCTTCCACTTCCAGGCACAACTCAACGGCTTCGCGGACGCGCACCATCAACTCGTCGAGCGAGCGGGCCTGCGTATGGCACCCGTGAAGTGCCGGCACGGTCGCCACATAGTACCCCTCCGAGTCACGCTCGATCAGCACATCGAATTCGCGTTTCATGTCGCCTCCGTTTCGATGTTGCGGAACTCTACCCAGGACTGCGCCATGAAGCTAACGTTTCCCCGCTCAGATGCGGGCGTTAAGTCTGGGCCGGTGGGGACCCTCTGAGTATTCTAGGTTCCGGCGTTCCCTCGCTGCCGCTCCGCGCGAAGCGATCGGTGCCGGCGGCCTCCGGCCTCTCCCTTTGAGGGGGGGCATTCCACTGGAAGGGCGACGCTCCCGCCTGCGGCCCGAAGACGGGCCCCCGGAGCCTTCCGGCGCATTGAGGCACGGCTCGGCGGGAGCCTCGCCCTCCCGTTTGGCAGAAGATCGGCAGTCTCATTGAGGAGGGGCATCCAGCCAGCCGAGGAAACTGCGCGCGTCGGCGCGCGCTGGGTCGAGGGCGAGCGCGCGTTCAAACGCGGCGCGCGCGGCGGTGGGGTCGCCTTGTCGAAGAAAGAAGAGGCCCTGTTGCACCCACGGCGCGGCGCCGCCCGCTGCCCGTGCCTGTTCGTTGATCTCGAGTGCGCGGTCGCGGCGACCGGCGCGGTGGTAGCCTTCGGCGATGGCGACGAGTACGCGCGCGCTGCGTTCCTCGCCGCGTGCGGCGGCGAATTCCGGGCTGTTCAGGAAGGCGCGCACGTCGCGGTCGGCGCCATCGGGGTCGCGGCCGACCCAGCTTTCCACCGCCAGCGCGAGCCCGCGGTACCAGATTTCCTCGAGGTTGCTGGAACCCATCGTGGTGAGGTTGAAGACGCCGGTCAGCACGTCCGCCAGGTTCTTCCGAGAGTCGGGCGTTGCCCCTGCGCTACAGGCCGAGCCCAGCGGGACGACGTCGCGCAGCAGCGCCAGCAGTGCGACGGCCTCCTGATCGATCGCCGCGGGCAGCAGGTGACAGTTGTCGATGAAGCTGTCCCAACCCGGCAGGCCGGCCGGCGCGCGTGCTTCGAGGGCGCGTTCCGTGTCGCGCAGCCGCAGCTTCTCCTCGGCGGCAACGGAGCGCAGCAGATCGTTCACCGAGCCAGGGGCGCGCATGCGCAGGCCGTCGTCGTCCAGGGCGCGGTGCAGCTCGCGGTAGGCGCGCTGGTCCTGGCCGCCGGCCCGGGCGAGCAGCTCGCCCAGCTCGTAGTGCCAGAGGGCAGGGCCGGGATCTGTCGCCAGGCCTTCGAGGCGGCGAATGGCGTCGGCGCGACGCCCGCTCGCTTCGAGGAATTGCGCTTCGAGAAAGCGCGGATCGCTTGTTTCCCGCGCGCCCCCTCCCGGCGGCAACCAGAGGTTGGCCGGCATGGTGGCGACGGCGAGCGCCACATTCCGGGCGCGCGCCGTCGCGGCGGCCTGGCGCAGGAAGTGGGCGAGCGCGTCGAGTCGAGTCTCGAGCGACGGGGCGTCGGGTGGCGGCGCCGGCGGCGCGAGCTGCGAGAGCAGGCAGCTCTGCGCGCGCAGTCCCTGGATGCGCAGCTGCTGGTCGTCGAGCGAAAAGCGGAACGAGATGTTGTGGCCGAAGAGCAACACCACGGCATCGGGTTCGTAGCCGAGGACCTCGTTGAACCGCCGCTCGACATGCTCGAGCGCCGAGCCCGGTTGGGCGCAGTTCATCACCTCGTACTGGCCGGCACAGCCGGGCTCGTTGCTCAGCTTGGCGAGCTGTTTGGCGAGCAGATCGGCGCTCGACTCGCCGATCACGGCGATGCGGGCGACCCCGGCGCTGCGGCGGCGCAAGAGCGCGGTCGGTCGCGGATTGTCGTTCGACGGCGACGGAACCAGATACTCGTCGCTGCCGCGCCGCTCATGGGTGAAGCACGGCACCAGGTAGCGCCGGCTCACCGCAACCCTTTCGGCTTCCTGGTGCACCCGGCCGCAAGCCTCGGGGGAAGAGACTCGCACCGAAAGCTCCGCCAATAGCAGTAGCGCCGCCGTTGCCAGCAGGGAGCCGAGCGAGAGCAGCAGCCCCGTGCCCAGCGGTCCGGGGCGGCGGATCACCGGCTGTCTCGCGCCCGCGCTCGCCCCTCGCCGAGCCGCGCGGCCAGCGACGCGCAGACGCGCGCGTAGACCTCTTCGACGGTGATGGCCTGCATGCAGACGTTGTTGGTGCAGGTCGAAAAGCGGTGGTTGTACACGGTCGCACACGGGCTGCACGCGAGGCCGGCCCACAGCACCTGACTGTGGCCGCCGATCGGGCCGAATTGGCTCGGTGCGCCGGGGCCGAACATGACGATGGAGTCGATCGAGGTGAGCGAGGCGAAGTGCCCCGGGCCGCTGTCGTTGGTCACCATCACGTCCGCCAGGTCATACAGCACCAGCACGTCGCGCAGCGTCGTCCGCCCCGCCAGGCTCACCGCGCGCGGCGAGTCGATGGCGCGGCACACCGCTTCCGCGGCCGGTCGTTCCGACGGCGCCCCGGTGATGACGACGGTGGCGTCGCCGCGCTCGGCGAGGATGCGGCGTCCGAGCTCGACGAAGCGCTCCGTCGGCCAGCGCCGCAGCGGTAGCGTGTCGCGGCAGTTTGGGTTGAGGACGATGACCGGCCGCTCGACCGGGCGGCCCGCCACCTCGTCGAGCAAGGCCTGCACGCGCTGCGTCTCGGCCGGGTTGGGCGTGAAACGCGGCAGCGCCTGCCCGTCCGATGCGATCGGAATCTTCAGCAGCGGCAGGTCGTCGGGGTTGGCGTCGAGCGCGTCGATCAACAGGCTATAGGCGCGGGCCGTGTGGATGGCCGGGTTGTACATGAGCCGATGGGTCATCAGGTCGCCGCGATACGGCGCCTCTTCGTTGAAGCGGTGTAAGCCGACGCGCCGGCGCGCCCCCGTCATGTAGGCGATGATCGCCGCCGCGCGGGAGAAGAACTCCATGTCGATCGTGGTGTCGATGCCGACCCGGCGGGCCTGCCCCACGACCTGCAGGACATCACGGGAAAAGTCGCGCAGCTGCTCGCTGCGCACGCCCCACACGTTCTCGACGGGGATCACATCCATCAGGTCGAGGATCTCGCGATTCTCGGCAAACACGCAGAAGTAGACGTTCTCGCGCCCGACCCGCGCCGCCGCGCGTTGGATCGCGTCGTAGGCGAGCACCGTCGCCCCCTGTTCGATCAACTTGATGAACAGGATCTTACGAGATGGCGGCCGCGCCGCCTGCTGGTCCGCCGCTCGCTCGAATGCGCGCCGGTGCAGCGTCAGCAGCGAGCACAGGACGGAACCGAGCAGCGAGTCGAGGGCGCGAATCGTTTCTTTTTTCAACGAGGGAATCCCTGCGGCGACGTGCTCCGCGTACGGCGTTTCACAGTTCCAGCGACGTATCGCATGGGGTTCCTTCTCCCGGATGGGAGAAGGTCAGGATGAGGGGGATGAAATAGCGCGGCGAAGCCCACCTTCGTTCATATCTCGTCGTTCCATGGCCACGTGGGAATTGGTGGCCTTTCGGCATCATCA
>CAYVUV010000077.1:0-67049 GCA_964455095.1 uncultured Binatia bacterium (SeqCode) | reverse complement strand
CCACACCGGCCAGGCCGCGCTGGGTTGTTCGAAGCGGCCCGTCGACAACCCCTCGCAACCCCGAGGTGCCTCGAGCCGAAAGACGATCAACGGCAGCGCCCGGTAGGCGCGCACGGTCGTGCGCAGCGGCCACGGCAGCGGGGCCCAATGCACTTCGGCCGCCTCGAAGTCCCCCAGATCATCGCGGCCCTCGAACCGATGCACGCCAACGGCGGCGGCAGTCGCTGCCTGGCCGGCGTCGTGAACGGCGCAGCTGAGCGGTCCGAGCCAATCCGGCTCCTGCCAACTCAAGCGCCAGGCCAGGTCGGCATCGAGATGCAGCGCCAGGCCCCCGGCCGCGGTCAGCGTCAGTGATTCGATCATCACGCGGCGGGCGAATTGGCGCCGTCGCCGTCGGGCCCGATGAGCAGGGTCGCCACGCCGCACGTCTCGCGTCGCACGGTGCAGACACGCGTGCCGGGCCGATGTCCGGTGCGAACCTCCGAGACGTCGAACCCCGTCGCGGAGAGGCGCGCGCACGCGGCGGCGACGTCGGAGACACGGTAGGAGATGCCCCACAGGCGGTCGGGCACATCCGGCGCGGCCGCAGCGCCGAGTTGCGCGGCGCACTCGAGGGTGACACCGCCGAGGCGGAAGAACAGCAGGCGCACGCCGCGCGCCTCGAAACTGCGGTCGAGCGCCAGGCGCAGTCCGAGCTGGTCGCCGTACAGAGTGCGCGCCGCATCGGCATCGGCGGTCATGACGACGAAGTGGTCGACGCCCGTGATCACGGCCGCGCCGTTGCCCAGCGGGGCGGTGGCCGGCAGGGCGTCGGGCGGCGACACGTGCTCGATGGCGAACAGGTTGACGCCGCGTGTATCGGCCGCCGGCAGGAAGACCGTGCGCCAGCGCCGCTCCGCTTTCGTCGCGTCGTCGCGACCCTGCCCATCGACCGGATCGGTCGCGGCGATGCCGCGCGCGCGCAACTGCACCGCGCACGCATCGGCGTCGTCGGTGCCGAACGCGAGCGCGAACAGCCCCTCGCCGTCCGCGCGCAGACGCGCGCTCACCAGATCCGCGAACGGCCCATCGCCGGCGGGCGCCAGCAACTCGATGTACGTGTTGTCGAGCCGAAACAGAGCGTTGGCCGTGTTGAGCTGCGGGTGATGCCCGCGCCAGGACGGAAGCCGGCCGAGCAGCTGCGTGTACGTCGCCGCGGCGGCCTCGAGGTCGCGGACGGCGACGATGGCGTGATCGATGCGATGCAGCATCGGGCGCATCGTCCCCGACCGGCCGGGGCGCGTCAACTGCAGGCCGGCGGAACGGCCGGCTTCACCACCGTCACGGCCGGCGCGGCCGCCTCGGCATCGGCCGCCCGCTGCGCCGCGCGCCCGAGCACGAGAAACCCCGGCACGGTCAGCGCCAACACGGCGGTCGAGCACAGCCAAGCGGTTGGGATGTCGGCCGCCCGGGCGACGAGGCCGAGGCAGATCAGGCCGGTGGCGCCGCCGAGCGTGAACGACATCGACCGCACCGAGAGCACCGTGGCGCGCTGCTCGGGCCGCAGCCGCTCGTTCATCCACGCATGCAGCACCGGCTCGCTGAGCCCGAAGCTGATCTCCTGCAGCAGCAGCCCGGCCAGGGCCGGGGCCAATGCCGTCGCCACGGCCGCCAGCGCCACCGCCAGCGCGCGCCACAGCGCCGCGGCGGCCATCACCGAGGCGCGGCTGAAGCGATGCAGCAGGCGCGGGATGAGCAGGCTGCCGGTCAACGCGGTCACGTTGATGAGGGCCCAGATCCAGCCCATCAGCCAGGCGCCTTGTCCCGACAGGCCCTGCATACGCGGCTGCCAGAGTTGGTGCACCGGCATCATCGCGAACGCCGTCGCCAGCGTCAGGCCGCAGAGCAGGCGCAGCACCGGCACGTCGCGCACGTGCCCCAGCCCGTCGCGCACGGTTTGACCGAGCGACCGCGCCACGCCGCGCCAGCCAGCGAACGTCGCCACGGGTGGTTGGTTCTCGCGCATCGTCACGGCGCCGGTGAGAGCGGTCAGCGCGAATCCGGCGGTGCCCATGAGCCACGGCAGCGTCAGGTCGTACTCGCCGACGTACCCCGCCACCAGGCCGGAGGCGATCATGAGCACGCGCGACAGCACCTGGGCGCGGGCGAAGAGGCGATCGGTCGGACGGTGATCGCCTTCGGCGCGCATGCCGTCGACCGCCCAGGCATCGAGCGCGCCGGTCGCCAGCGTGGTGCCGACGGCGTCGACGAACTCGGCGAACAGAAAGGCCGGAAACGAATCGGCGACGGCGTACAACGCGAACGCCGCCGCGCGCACCAGACAACTCAGCAGGAAGGAGACTTTGCGGCCGTACAGGTCGGCGACCGCACCGGTCGGCACCTCAAACAGGAACGCCGTGAGGAGATACGTCGACAGCACCGCGTTGATCTGGAACAGATCGAGGCCGCGGCTGAGCAGGAACAGCGCGTAGAGCGGCGCGATGCACGACCACGAGAGGTTGTACAGTCCGCAGACCAGGTAATAGGTGCGCTCGGCGCGGGTCATGGCGGCAGCTCGGCATCGCGGATGAATTCAGGGCGTTGATCCGCCATTTCTACTCGCGCCGCCGGTTCGAGTTCAACACACGGCCTCTCCACGCTCGTGGACTTCGCCGCCGCTCGCTTGACCGCGCGGCGGCCGCTTGCGACGCTCGCGCGGTGGAGGACGACAGTGTCATTCGAGTCAACGCCCGCATCGCGATCCCGCTGCGCGAGCTCGAGCTGCACTACGTGCGCGCTGCCGGGCCGGGCGGGCAGAACGTCAACAAGGTCGCGACCAAGGCCGTGCTGCGCTTCGACGTGCAGGGCTCGCCGTCGATTCCCGAGCCGGGTCGCACCCGCGCCCTCGCCTTCCTCGCCTCACGCCTGACCCGCGACGGCGCGCTGGTGCTGACCAGCGCCATCCACCGCAGCCAGCTGCGCAATCGCGAGGCGGTAATCGAGCGCTTGCGCCAGCTGCTGGCCGAGGCCGTCGTCGTGCCGAAGCGGCGCCGCCCGACGAAACCGTCCTCGGCGGCCCGCGAACGCCGCCTGACCGAAAAGAAGGCACGCGGCCGCCTCAAGCGCGAGCGCGGCGAGCTCGACTAGGGCGCCATCACATCACCCCCACCTCAATCCGCCCCCGTCGAGGGGGAGGAGGCCGGAGGCGGGAAGCCTTCCCCCCTTGCGGGGGAAGGTTTGGATGGGGGGTAAGAAACAACCGCGAAGCGCACCCTTCGACCTTGCGGTTCAAACGTCCGCCACCGGCCGGTCGCACTCGACGACAAGCTTGTACCGACGCCCAAAGCGTCGACCGCGCCGGGCTGGATTTCAGGTTGGCCCCGCGCCGGCAGGATTCCTGCACTCCGCCCGAGCCGGTTCTTGCGGGGGAACAATCATGGACATCACCACGATCGCCTTCGTCGCACTTACAGGGTTCATCGCATGGCAGCTGTTCCGCACGTTCAGCGAACGGCGCGGCGGGTCGCACGACGTCGCCGGACCGTTGCCGTACCGCCGACGCGAGCACCTGCTCGCCAACGGCGAGCGCGCCTGCTTCGAGGTGTTGCGCCGGGCAGCGGAGGATCGCTACGTGGTCTTCGCCAAGGTGCGCATGGCGGATGTGCTGTGGATGCCGACGCTGACACCGAATCGCTGGACGCACTGGAACCGCATGTCGCAGAAGCATCTCGATTTCGTCCTCTGCGACCGCACGCGCCTGGCGCCGGCGCTGGTGGTCGAGCTGGCGGCGTCCGACGACACCCCGCACCGCCAGGAGCGCGACGAGTTCGTCACTGCCGCTCTCGCCGCCGCCGGGATCCCGCTGCTGCGTATGCCCGCGCATCCCGCCTATGCGCCCGAGGAGCTCGCCGCCCGCATTCAACAGCTCGTCGCCCCGACCCCCAGTGCGGCAAAGGCGCCCGCCGCGCCGGTGGCACCTGCCGACTCGGCCGTCGCAACCGATCTGTGGGTATGGGGCAACCCGAACGCATCGCATTGAGCACCGCGCGCCCTGGCGGGCGCTTGCCCCGCAGCGCACAGATGGCCAAGATCGCGCCCAGTGGGCGAACCTGATCCGAGCACGCGAACCCAGCACGTCATCGCCGTCGGCCTGCTGATCGTCCTGTGCGGGACGCTGTTCCTGCGCGGGCTCGGGCGCACGCCCTTCTACGACAAGGGCGAGGCGCGCGAAGCGGTGCAGGTCTGGGAGGCCGTTCACACGGGCGACTGGATCCTGCCGCTGCGCAACGGCGTCGAGATTCCGTCCAAGCCGCCGCTGTTCCATTGGCTGGCCGGTCTGTCGGCCCGCGCCACCGGAAGCCTCGACGAGCGGGCCCTGCGCCTGCCGTCGGCTCTGGGCGCGGTGCTGGTCGTCGGGCTGGTGGGCTGGTTCGGCGCGCGGCGGTGGGGACTCGCCGCCGGCCTCTATGCCGGCGCCGTACTGGCCACCAGCTTCGAATGGCTGCGCGCCGCGCGACTGGCGCGCACGGATATGGTTCTGGCCGCCTGCCTCACCGGCGCCTTCGTCGCCTTCCACGCCGTCGCGACGGCGGCCGCGCCATCGCTCGTGTCGCTGGTGCTGTTCTACGTCTGCATCGGCCTGGCGGTGCTCGCCAAGGGGCCGGTGGGAATCGCGCTGCCGGTCCTTCTCGCCCTCGCCTACCTGGCGGCACGGCGCGATCTGCGCCGCCTGCCGCAGATGCGCCCGGTGCTCGGCATCGCCATCGTGCTCGCCCTCGCCGGCACCTGGTACCTGCTCGCCATCTGGCGCGGTGGCGAAGCGTTCGTCAACAAGCAGATCCTGGCCGAGAATCTGTCCCGCTTCGTCGGCCGCGCCAGCGGCGGCGGTCATGCGAAGCCCGCCTACTACTACGTGCCGCGCTTTCTAGGGGGTTTCGCGCCGTGGAGCATTTTCCTCATCCCCGCCGCTGCTTTCCTCTACCGCCAGCGCGGCCAACTCGACGCGCGCGGCTACCTCTACCCGCTGCTCTGGTTCGCCGTGGTCTTCGGCTTCTACTCGGCCGCCACCGGCAAGCGCACGGTCTATCTGCTGCCGGCCTATCCGGCCGCGGCCCTGCTGCTCGGGGCCTGGTGGAGCCAACCGAGCGGAGAAGAGACGAGGTCTGCACTCCTTGCCTGGCGCGGGTTGCAATGGGTCGGGTGGGCGGCCGCCGCCATCGCGCTGGTGCTCGTCGCGACGGTGCTCGGCGAATCGGCCGGCGCCGATCCCTTGTTGCGGTTGAGCCCGCTGCTGCACCGCAGTGACCAGGCCAACATCTCGATCGTGCGCGCGATCGTCGTCGACCGCTGGGCGCTGCTGGCACCGGCGTTCGCGGCGCTCGCCACCGTCGCCGGCCTGGGCGCCATTGCCGCCCGGCGCCGCCGCGCCGGGCTGTTTTTTGCCGCGCTCGTGCTGCTGGTCGGCGGCGCGATGGCGTTGGTCAACGACGTCTTTCGACCCGCCCTGGCACAGCAGCGCACGCTGGCGCCGTTTGCCGCGCGCGTCGACCAGATCGTCGGCCGCGACGACCGCCTCGTGTTCTACGACACCTTCGACTACGGCACCGTATTCTATGCACAGCGCCACATCGAAGAGCGGCGCGACCTGACGGTCCATCCGCCGCCGGGGCGGGCCGCCTACGTCCTGCTCTGGAAGGCCGCCTACGCCGCGCTGCCACCGACCGAGCAGACACGCCTCGAAGTGCTGCTCGAGAGCGACGGCTTCGGGCCGCAGGGACGCGACCATCTGTTGCTGGCCCGCGTCGCCGATCAGCGCGCGGGCTAGTCAGCCGGTGGCGGCGGCGGGGGGCCGGCCTCGTAGCGCTGCAAGACCAGCAGCTTGGTGTACTTGAGGCGGACGTAATGCGCCGCCAGGTACGCCAGCACCAAACCGCGCCAGCCTTCGAGAAACCCGGCCTTGAGCACATAGAAGCGCACGAAACGCACGGCCGGACGGAAGACGACGTCGACCAGGGTCGCCTTGCGCCCGCGCTCGTAGAGGCCCTCCGCCATGATGGTCGTGTAGGTATCGATCGTGCGCAGGTGCTCGGCCAGGTTGCGATAGGGGATGTGCAACAGCCGGTGTTGCAGCCGGCCGACCGGACCGTCGAGCTCGACCCGGTCGTGGGGATCGTGGCCGCCCCAGTGCCCGCGCCGGCGGTCGAAGAGACGCAGGTTGAGATCGGGGTACCACGTGCCGTGGCGGATCCAGCGGCCGAGATAGCAACTCATGCGCGGCATCTTCCAACCCGCGGCGTTGGGAAAACCGGCATCGCGCAGCGCCCCGATCTCGCGCTCCAACTCGGGCGAGACGCGCTCGTCGGCGTCGATACAGAACACCCAATCGTGCGCCGCGGCGCGGATGGCGAACTCCTTCTGCTTCACGTGCCCCGGCCAGTCGCGCTCGATGACCCGCGCGCCAATCTCGGCGGCGACCTCGCGCGTGCGGTCCGACGAGTGCGAGTCGACGACGACGATCTCGTCGCACCACTGCACCGAGCGGACGCAATCGGCGATGCGGTCCGCTTCGTTCAGCGTGATGATACAGGCGCTCACGCGCGGGCGGTCGGCTGGGGTCGTGGCCATTCTCTCAACACGCTCTCATACAACTCGGCGTACGCCGCCACCATGTGCTCGGCAGAAAAGTGCGCGCGTACATGCGCCGGGCCGTGCGCCCCCAGTGTCTGGCGCAGCGCCGGATCGCGCAGCAGGCGCAGCAGCGCCGCGGCCAGCGCTCCGACATCGTCGGGCGGCACCAGGAGACCCGTGTGCTCGTCCACCACCGCCTCGGCGAGGCCGCCCACGGCGCTCGCGACCACCGGCCGGCCGGCGGCCATGGCCTCGAGGGCGGCGACGCCGAGCCCCTCGCGGCGCGACGGCAGCACCAGCGCATCGCATGCGGCGAGCAAGTCCGCCGCGTCGGCGCGCTGACCGAGAAAGCGCACCTGCGCCGCCACCCCCTGCTCGCGGGCAAGGTTTTCGAGCCGCACCCGTTCCGCGCCCGCGCCGGCGATCCACAGCAGCGGCCGCAGGCCGCTCGCCGCGACGACGCCGAGCGCCCGGATGAGCACGTCGACTCCCTTGCGCGGCACCAGCGCGGCGAGCACGAGCAGCGCCAGGTCCTGCGGCCCGGCGCCGAGCGCGGCGCGCGTCTGCGCCGCCGGCACGCGCGGCGCGAGCGCGTCGACCTCGACGGCGCTGGCAATCACGCTCGTGCGCGCCGCGGCCACCCCGGCCTCGGCGAGACAGCGCGCGACCGCCGGCGAAATCGCCACCGCGCGCTGCGTCAGGTGCTTGTAGATCAAGCGCGTGCGCCAGCCGGCCGGAATGGGTCGCTCCATGCGCCGGGTCGTGATCGCCGGCCGGCCCGCCAGCCACGCGCCCAGGCCGCCGAGCCAGGTGGCGCGGCCGGTGTGCAGGTGCACGATGTCCGGCGCCAGGCGGCGCAGCTCGCGGGCCAGCCGAGCCACGGCCGGCACGTCGACGTCGTGATGCATCGCGATGCACCGCGTATCGATACCGCGCGCATCGGCCTCGGCCGCGGCGCGGCTGCCCGGTTGGCAGAACAAGACGTTGCGCCAGCCGCGGCGCCGCAAGCCCTCGATGAGCAAAAAGACCTGCCGCTCGCCGCCCGAGAACTCCATCTCCGCGTCGACATGCGCGACGCACCGGGCGTCATGCGGCGAGGGCACGCGAGCGCTCCAGGTGGCTGACGAACTCCGCCAACGCCGCGATGATCCAGATCTGCTGGCTCTCCACGGCCGGGCTGAGCACCCGATCGATCTTCTTCTTGTTGAGGCGGAAGGCGCCCATCACCTCGACGTCGCGCGACAGGCGGAACATGCCCTCACGGCGCACGAAGTGCTCGATCGGAACCGAGAAGCCGCGCTTGCGCGCGTTGGCCAGCTCGGGCGGCAGGTGGCGCGCGAGCAATGCGCGCAGCAACCGCTTCTGCACGCCATCATCGCATTTGAAGCGCTCGGGAATGCGCGCCGCCAGCTCGACCAGGCGGTGGTCGAGCAACGGCGGCCGCACCTCGAGCCCGAAGCGCATCGCGGTGCGGTCGACCTTGGTCAGGATGCCGTCGGCCAGGAAGGTCTTGAGATCGAGATACTGCTGCCGGCCCAGGGGCGGAAACTCGGGGCGGTCGTGCTGGCGCAGCAGCCAGTAGTCGTCGTAGTCGCGCAGCTCGGGCGCTTCGATGTCGAGCACGGCCAACTTGGTCTGGCGGGGAATGCCGCCGTGATACTGGCAGGAGCGCGCCCAGGTGCCGCCGGCGACGCGCCGCAACCACGGCACGCGACGCAGCGGCGGCAGCGTCACCAGACGGGTGAAGCCGGGCAGCGCATCGCTCAGCGCGTTGACGATGCGGCGCCGGTCGCCCTTGAGATAACGGCCGTAGCCGACGTGCGTCTCGTCGCCGCCGTCGCCCGACAGCACGACTTTCATCTGCGACGCCGCCAGGCGGCTGAGCCCGATCATCGGCAGCGCCGAGTGGTCGGCAAACGGCTCGTCGAACAGCGCCGGCATCATCGGCACGCCGGCGAGCAGCTCGGCCATGGCAAACTCTTCCACCACGTGCGGGCTGCCGAGGTGCGCCGCGATTGCGCGCGCGGTCGCGGCCTCATCGTCCTGGCGGTCGCGAAAAGCGATGGTGAAGCCGGTCAGCGGCTGCGCCGCGGCGCGGTTGGCGAAGGCGGTGACGAGGGCCGAGTCGACGCCACCGCTGAGGAAGATGCCGACCGGAACATCCGCCACCAGATGATCGCGCACGGTGGTGGTGAGCATCTCGTCGAGTGCTTCCAGCGCGGCGCCCTCGGTCATCGATTCGTCGGGGTGGAATGCGACGTCCCAGTACTGACGCACCTGCGCGCGTCCGGCGCGCCGTTCGAGGTAGTGCCCGGGCGGCAACTTGCGAGCATGGCGGTAGATGGTCTTCGGCGCCGGGACGAACTGGTAGGTCAGGAAGTCGTAGTAGGCGGTGACGTCGGGCACCAGATCGAGGCCCGGCAGGGCGCGGATCGCCTTCAGCTCGGAGGCGAAGGCGAAGCAGCCGCCGTGGTCGTAGTAGTACAGCGGCTTGATGCCGAGGCGGTCGCGCGCCAGGTACAGCGTCTGTGACCTGGTCTCGTACAGTGCGAAGGCGAACATGCCGTGCAGCTCGTCGAGCAGTGCCATCCCCTGCTCTTCGAACAGGTGGAGGATGACCTCGGCATCGCACGCGCTGCGGAAGACATGGCCCTGGGCGATCAACCGTTGGCGCAGCGCGGCGTGATTGTAGATCTCGCCGTTCATGGTCAGGACCAGCGTGCCGTCCTCGTTCACCATCGGCTGCGCGCCGGCGGCGCTGAGGTCGATGATCGACAGGCGCGTATGGCCGAAGAACACGCCAGCGGCGGCATCCCACCACTGCCCGGTCCCGTCCGGGCCGCGATGATGCAGTGTGCCGAGCGCGCGCCGGGCGGCGTCCGGCGACACGTCGGCCCCTACGGCACCAAAGATCCCGCACATCGCCGCCCCGGCTTAGCGAAACCCCGCGCCGGATGCGAGCCAGCGCCAAGCCGCCGGATTGCAGTGGCGGGTTGCGGGCGCTTGCAGTAGAGGGAGCGGCGATGAAGCTCGCGTTGGTTCACATGCGCCACAGCGGCACGGGCGGGACCGAGCGCTACCTGAACCAGATCGCGGCCCACATGGCCGCGCGCGGCCACGTGGTGACCGTCGTCTGTCGCACGCACGAGGCGGCGCCCCACCCAGCGGTGCGCTTCGCCGTCGTGCGCCCGTTCGCCGTCGGCAGCGCCTGGCGCATGTGGGCCTTTGCGCAGGCCGTTCAACGCCACGTCGAGGATCAGGACTATGACGTGGTCTTCGGGCTCGGCAAGACTTGGACGCACGACGTCATTCGCCTCGGCGGCGGCTGTCACGCCACCTACCTGGCGCTCGCGCACCCCGCGACGCTGACGCGCTGGGAGCGACTGACCCACAAGGGCTGGCTCAAGCATCGTCTGGCGCTGCGCATCGAGCGGCGCGCCCTGGCGCCTGGGTACTGCGCCCGCGTCATCACCAACTCGGAGCTGGTCAAACGCGATGCCGTCGCCCGCTACGCGCTTCCCCCCGAGCGCGTCGCGGTGGTGTACAACGGCGTCGACCCCGAGCGCTTTCACCCGCGCCGGCGCGACGAGGGTGGGGCGGCGTTGCGCCAGAGCTGTGGGTTCGACGGCGATGACGTGGTCGTGCTGTTTCTCGGCACGGGGTACGGCCGCAAGGGACTCGGCGCCGTCCTCGAAGCGTTTCCGCCCCTGCTGCGCACACAGCCGCGCGCCAAGCTGCTGGTGGTCGGTTACGACTCGGCCGGCCCGCGCTTCGAGCGCCAGGCGCACAAGCTCGGACTCGGCGACCGCGTGCGCTTCCTCGGCGGCCGGCGCGACGCGGAGACCTGTTTCGCCGCGGCCGACGTCTACGCGCTGCCGACGCACTACGATCCGTTTGCCAACTCCACGCTCGAGGCCCTCGCCACCGGCTTGCCGGTCATCACCACGGCCGCCAACGGCGCCAGCGAGCTGCTCACGGCCGGCGTCGAAGGCACCGTCCTGGCGTCGCCCCACGACGTCGACAAGCTCGGCGACGCCCTCGCCTACTGGAGCACCGACGGTCGCGCCCGCCGCGCCGCCGCGCCCGCGCGCGCGCTGGCCGAGCGCTACTCGCACACGCGCACGGCGGAGGCGACCGCGACAATTCTCGAAGACGTCGCCGCCACGCTGCCCTGGCAGCCTCGCGGAGCCCCTGGTATGGAAGGCGCGCCGAGCGGACTCCGATGACCTTCGAGCACATCGACTTCGTCGACTTCCCGACCCCCGCCGACCGTGTGCGCCACATGGCGAAGATCTTCGCCGGGGCGCTCTCGGGGCGCGTGCTCGACATCGGCTGCAACGTGCGCGCGCTGCCGGCCGCACGGCCCGATCTGGAGTACGTCGGTATCGACCTCGACGGCGAGCCCGACGTGCGCCTCGACCTCGAGCGCGTCGAGCGCCTGCCGTTCGACGACCGCAGCTTCGATGTCGTGGTGTGCTGCGACGTGTTGGAGCACCTGAACAACCTGCACCACATCTTCACCGAAGCGGTGCGCGTCTCGCGCCGCTATGTCGTCATCTCGCTGCCCAACTGCTGGGTGGCGGCGCGCCGCCCGGTATCGCGCGGCAAGGGCGGCATCGGGTTGTACGGGTTGCCGGCGACGCCACCCGGCGACCGGCACAAGTGGTTCTTTGGCCTGACCGAAGCGCGCGATTTCGCCGTCGCCATGGCGGCGCAGCACGGCCTGACCATCGTCGAGATGCGCGTCGCCGAGAAGCCGCGCCCGGCGCTGGTGCGTTGGGCGCGCCGCCTGCGCCAGCCGCGGCAGTGGCGCTACCTCAACAAGTTCGCCCACACACTGTTCATCCTCTTCGAGCGGCGCGCCTGAGCGCCGGCGGTCGTGCCATGCAGCCGGCGGCCTGGTCGCACCACGCCACGAGCGAGCGCGCCCTGGCGCTGCTCGGCGAGTGCGATTGGTCGACCGCACGCATCGCGGACGTCGGCGCCGGCCGCGGGCACTTTGCCGCCCTGCTCGGCGAGCGCCTGCGCGCGCGCGGTCTGCTCCCAGCCGAGCACGTCTTCGCCTGCGACCTGATGCCCGAGTCGTTCGCCTATGACGCCATCCCCTGCACCGCCATTGGCGCCGACGGCCGGCTGCCGTTCCCCGACGACTGGTTCGACGCCGTGGTGAGTATCGAAGTCGTCGAGCATGTCGAGAACCAGTTCGCCTTCCTGCGCGAGCTGGCCCGTATCGTCAAGCCCGGCGGCACCGTGGTCGTCACGACGCCGAACATCCTCAACGCCAACTCGCGCCTGCGCGCGCTGCTCACCGGCTTCCCGCTACTCTTCGACCCCCTGCCGCTGGCCGGCGACCCGCGCACCATGTCCGGCGGGCACATCAACCCGATCGGCCCCTACTACCTCGCCTACGCCGCCCTGCGCGCCGGGCTCGCACAGCCGGCGTTCCATCCCGATCGCACCAAGCACTCCGGCGCCGCCCTCACCGTGGCCCTGGCGCCCGCCCTCTTGCTCGGCGACTGGTTCTTCCGCCGCCGGTTGCGGCGCAAGCACCCCGAACTGCTGGAGCACAACCGGGATCTGCTGCGCGCGCTGCGCGGCTGGGGCCTGCTGACCTGCCGCAGCGCCGTACTGCGCGCGGTCAAGCCGCGACCGGTCGACTGAAAGACAAGGCGGCGCGGCGTTGACAACCCGCCGAGCCGACTTAAGTTCGACAGTCCAATGGAGCGACTCAGACTAATACCCCTCGATGAGACCGTCGTATTTCCCGCCATGACCGTCACTCTGCCGGTGGAAATCGGTGACGAGGAACGCGTCTTCCTCGTGCCGCGGCATGACAAGGATTACGCCTCTGTCGGCGTCGTCGCCGAAGTGAGCGAGCAGGTCCGGCTGCCGGGCGGCGGGCGCGCCGTCGTGCTGACCGGGCTGCATCGCGGCGTCGCCGGCGCCGCCAGCACCGCCGCCGCCGGCCACCTCGTCGTCGAGGTCGAGGCAAAGCCCGACCAGACACCGGCGCCGAGCCACACCGCCGAGCTCGAGCGAGAGTACCGCGCGCTGCTGCTCGAGATCCTCGAGCTGCGCGGCGATGACGGCCGCGTGGCCGCCTTCTTGCGCTCGATCACCAAGCCCGGACCGCTCGCCGACACCTCGGGCTACTCGCCCGAACTCTCCTTCGCGCAAAAGGTGCAGTTGCTCGAGACCCTCGACGTGGTGGAGCGGCTGACCCTCGCCGTGCGGCTGCAGCGCGAGCGCTTGGCGGAGCTGCAGGTGCGCAAGCGCATCCGCGAGGACGTCGAGTCCGGCTCCCAAAAGCAGCAGCGCGATTACTTTCTGCGCCGGCAGATGGACTCGATCCGCAAGGAGCTCGGCGAGGATGAGACGCAGGTCGCCAGCGAGTATCGCCAGAAGATCGCCGACGCAGGCATGCCCGACGCCGTGCGCGCTCAGGCCGAGCGCGAGCTCGGGCGGCTGGAGCGCATGGGCGAGCAGAGCCCCGAGTCGTCGATGATCCGCACCTACCTCGATTGGCTGCTCGCGGTGCCGTGGGGCAAGCGCTCCGAGGAGCGGCTCGACCCGGTTCACGCACGGGAAGTGCTCGACGCCGATCACGCCGGCCTCGACGATGTGAAGGAGCGCATCACCGAGTACCTGGCGGTGCGCAAGCTGCGCGCCGAGCGCGGCGTCCCCGACGATCGCCGTTCGGGCGTCATCCTGACCCTCATCGGCCCGCCCGGCACGGGCAAGACGTCGATCGGCGAATCGATCGCGCGCGCCACCGGGCGCCAGTTCGTCCGCATGTCGCTCGGCGGCGTGCGCGACGAGGCGGAGATTCGCGGCCACCGGCGCACCTACATCGGCGCCCTGCCCGGCCGCCTGGTCCGCGCCCTGCGCGACGCCGGGACCATGAACCCCGTCATCATGCTCGACGAGGTCGACAAGGTCGGCGCCGACTGGCGCGGCGATCCCTCCGCGGCGCTGCTCGAGGTGCTCGATCCGGCGCAGAACCACTCCTTCCGCGACCACTACCTCGACGTCGAGCTCGACCTCTCGCAAGTGCTCTTCGTCGCCACGGCCAACGTGGCCGATACCATCCCCGGCCCGCTCGTCGACCGCATGGAAGTGATCCGCTTCGACGGCTACACGGTCGAGGAGAAGCTCGCCATCGCGCGCGGCTACCTCTGGCCGCGCCAGGTGGAGCGCAACGGGTTGCGGCCGGACGAAGTCAGCGTCGATGACGCCGTGCTGCGCGCGGTCATCACCGAGTACACGCGTGAAGCCGGTGTCCGCCAGCTCGAGCGCGAGCTCGGCACGTTGCTGCGCAAGACCGCGACGCGCATCGCCGCGGATCCGGCGGCCGGACCGATCGCCATCGACGACGCCGTCGTCCACGAAGCGCTCGGCCGTCAGAAATTCTTCCAGGAGTCTGCCGCGCGCACGGCGGTGCCGGGGGTCGCGACCGGTCTGGCCGTGACATCGACCGGCGGCGACGTGCTCTTCATCGAAGCGGCGGCGATGGACGGCAGCGACGGGCTCGTCCTGACCGGCCAGCTTGGCGACGTCATGAAGGAGTCGGCGCGCATCGCGTTGACGTATGTGCGCAGCCACGCCGCGGCGCTCGGCATCGACGCGGGCGCCTTCGACCGCCGCGAGTTCCACGTCCACGTTCCCGCCGGCGCCATCCCCAAGGACGGCCCGAGCGCCGGCATCACCATGGTCACGGCCCTCGCCTCGCTGCTCACCGGCCGTCCGGTGCGACACACCGTCGGCATGACCGGCGAGGTGACTCTCCAGGGTCGCGTGCTGCCGATCGGCGGCGCCAAGCAGAAGGTCCTGGCGGCGCATGCGGCGGGATTGACCGACATCATCCTGCCGGAGCGCAACCGCGCCGACCTCGACGAGCTACCGGCCGACGTGCGCAACGCGCTGCGTTTCCATCCGGTGAGCTCCGTTGATGAGGTCCTGACCCTGGCGCTCGAACCGCACGAGCACGCCCTCGCGGCCTGAGCCAGAGGCGGAGCGCCCGTGGGGGGCGCTCCGCCCAAGTGCGGTAAGGTCTGCAGCCACCGGCGCGTGTCGCCTGTACGCTTTGCCGCTGACTGGGCTTCGAACACCTTCATCAGGCCCACGACCGCCCCGGCACGATTCTCGCTCAAACACCTGAGCATGACCCGACGACGTCAACCGGTGATGCTCTGGGTGTTCGCGGTGCTGGTCGCCTGGTACGCGGCAGGCTGCAGCACGGGCGCGGTCCCACCCCAACCGATTCCGCCCCCGCCCGCCCAGGTCCCGGTGCCGGAAGTGCCGCACGCCGGCGCGGAGCGGATGACCTTTCACGCCACCGCCTATTCGATCGAGGGCCGTACCGCATCGGGCGTCTCGACGCGCAAGGGCATCGTCGCGGCCGATCCGGCGGTGCTGCCGCTCGGCAGTCGTATCCGCGTCAGTGGCGCCGGGCCGTACAACGGCGAGTACGTTGTGGAGGACACCGGCCGCAAGATCGACGGGCGGGAGATCGACATCTACCTCGCCAACGATGCCGAGGCGAAGCGCTTCGGCAACAAGCACGTCACCGTCGAAGTGCTCGAGTACGCCGACCGCGAGCGCTCGTCGAAATAGAAAATTGTCAGGACGGAGCGAGCGCGATCTCGCGCAGGGCTTCGACGCAGCCGAGGGTCGTGACCTCGGCGGTGGGATCGAGGCGGCGGATCGAGCGGCAGATGCGCGCGAACGCCGCTTCGCGATCGCGCGTCGTGACGCGGCGCAGCCGGACGCGGTCGCAGTCGATGATGAGCACTTCACGGCCGCGCGGCCCGCGCTGAACCAGGTAGTTCTGTAGATTGAGATCCGGGTGGACGGCCCCGGCATCGTGAAAGCGCCGTGTCACGGCCGCCGCGTCGCGACACACCTGCTCGCGCTCGGGCGCCTCGACGGCGCGCAGGTACTGCCACAGGTTGACGGCCAGCGGCAGCTCGCGCGACACCAGGGCCCCGCGGTAGCAGCCGGGCAGTACCCAGCGCACGCCGGCCGCCAGCGGTTCGAGCGTCGGCACGCCGAGGGCGCGCAGATGCGCGGTGACGCGCAGCTCGCGCAGCGGGCGCGGTGAAACGCCGCAGTAGAGCTGGCGGCTGAAGTGCCGCACCAGCCCGCCGCGCCGATACGGGCGCAGCACGACGTGCAAGCCCGGCATCAGGTCGTAGGCGCCGACACCGCCGCGCCCGCCCGCCAACGGCCGCGCCGCGGGCAAACGACCCGCCGCCCACTGCTCGAGCAACGGCAGCACGGCGGCGCTGACGTCGGCGCGCACCAACCCGCGCAGCCGCCCGCGCCGGATGGGGACGAACCCGGGCGGCACGCACCGCCGCGCCGGGGGCGTCAAGGCTGCAGGCGGACGGCTTCGTCGATCAGCATCACCGGGATGTCGTCCTTGATCGGGTAGAGCAACTTGCACGCATCGCACACCAAGCCGTCTTGCGCGTCGTTCAAGTGAATGTCGCCCTTGCACTTCGGACAGGCCAGAATTTCGAGTAGTTCGCGACTGATTGCCATTATGCTTTTCCTCCCGCGTGCGACGGCAGATCCGCTTTGGCGAGGATCGCGTCGATCAACTCCTCCGCCCGGTCCACCTGCGGCACTATGCGTAGCGCAAGGAGCTTACCGGTTGCAAAGGGAAAGGCCGTCAACTTGACGAGATCCTTCTCGGTCGTGACGACCATATCGGCTTGCAGGCTGCTGCGCGCGATCTGTTGCCAGTCCTGGCGTGTGTAGCGGTGGTGGTCGGGAAACTCGAACACTTCTTCGATCACCGCCTCCCAACGGCGCAACAGCGCGTAGAACCCCTCCGGCCGCGCGATGCCGGCCACCGCCACGACGCGCTGCCCCGCCAGCCACGACAGCGGCCGTTCCAGCCATTGGCGATCGACCGACTCCACCAGCGCCGCCGGCTCCATGCGCATGTGACAGACGAGCTTGGCGGCCGCGGCGGCCGGCACGGCCGTCGGCGCGGTGTCCTCGCGCTCGACCAATACGACCGCATCGGCGCGGCGCAGCGCGCTCGGCCGCTCGCGCATCGGCCCCGCCGGCAACAGCGGCCCGCGCCGGCCGTCGACCAATACGATGTCGAAGGCGCGCGCGATGGCGCGGTGCTGAAAGCCGTCGTCCAGTACAACGAGCTCGCAACCGAGCTCGGCCATTGCGGCGGCCCCCTCGATGCGCCGGGCCGCCGTCACCACCGGGCCGGCGAAGCTCCTCGCCAGCATCACCGGCTCGTCGCCGACCTGTTCCGGATCGACCTCCGGTCCCGCCCCACGCGACACGATCGTCACACCGCGCGCCGAGCCGCCGTAGCCGCGCGACAGAATGCCGACGCGGACACCGCGCGCCGCCAGGCTGCGGGCAAGCCAGAGGGTGAACGGCGTCTTGCCGGTGCCGCCGACGCAGAGATTGCCGACGCTGACGATCGGCATCGCGGCGCGGCGCACGCGCAGGACACCGAGGCGATAGCCGAGATTGCGCAGCCCGACGCCGACGCCGAACAAGGCGCTGAGCGGGCGCAAGACGGCGTACCCGGCGCGGCCGAACCAACCGCGCCGCGGCCAGACCGATTCGCGGACGCGCTCGCTCAAGCTCATGCGGGCAGCCCCAGCGGCCCGGCGATCAGCGCCCAGGTGCGCGGCAGGGCCGCGGCGCGCTCCGCCGCCACGGCACGTGCGCGCGCTCCCATCGCCGCGGCCTCGGCGGGCCGCGCCAGCATGCGTCGCCAGAAGTCGCCCAGCTCGGCCGGCGTGCGAACTTCCACCGCGCCACCGCCGGCGACCAACGCCGCCGCTGCCTCGCCGACGTTGGCCGTGTGCGGGCCGAAGGCGACCGCAACGGCGCAGGCGGCGGGCTCCAGGACATTGTGGCCACCGAGCGGCGCGACCGTCCCGCCGACGAACGCGGCCGTAGCGGTCGTGAGATGGCGCGGCAGCTCGCCGATCGTGTCGAGCAGAAGCACCTGGGTGTCGGGGTCGAGCTGGCTGCCCATACGGCTGCGGCGCTGATAGCGCATGCCGGCCTCCGCCACCAGCCGCTCGACCGCGTCGAAGCGCTCGGGGCGGCGCGGCGCCAGGATCAACAGCAGGTCGCGCCGCCCCTCCCAGAGCCCGGCGCTGGCGGCGAGAACGAACTCCTCTTCGCCCGGCTGCGTGCTCGCCGCGACCAACGCCGGGCGGCGGCCCAGACCGGCCAGCGGCGGCGCGTCTGCCGGCGCCGGCGCGGCGCTCCCCTTCAGGTTGCCGGTGACCTGCACGCGCGTGGGCAGCGCCCCGAGCGCAATGATGCGCTCGGCGTCGCCCGCGCTCTGCATGCCCAACGCGCTCAGGCGCCGCACCGCACCGCGGAACAGCGGCCCGGCCCAGCGGTAGCGCGCGAGCGTGCGCGCCGACAGGCGGCCGCTGACCATCACCGCCGGCGCTCCGACGCGCTGCGCGGCGCGCAGCATGCCGGGCCAGATCTCGGTCTCGACCAGGATCAGCCCGCGCGGCCGCAGGCGGCAGAAGACGCGCTCGATGATCCGCAGCGCGTCGATCGGCAAGAGCATCGCCACGTCGGGATGGAGCTCGGCGGCCGCCACGGCGCGCCCGGTTGCGGTGGTGGCCGACACCACCAGGGGGATGCTCGGACAGCGGCGGCGCAGCTCGGCGACCAGCGGCGCCGCGGCACGGGTTTCGCCGACCGAGGCGGCATGGATCCACAGCGGCGCCGCCGGCAGGTGCAACGCGGCAGGCGGCAGGCGGCCGAGTCGTTCGCCGATGCCCTCGGCCAGCCCGCGTCGACGCAGCAGTGGCCACGCCGGCACGCAGAGCAGCGCGGCCACGGCGGCCGCGGCCTCGTACGCCGCTTCGGCCAGCCGCTCCGCCGCGGAGCGCTCAGTCGGCAAGGGCGGTCTCGGCGGCACCGGCCAGCTCAGCCAGGCGGCGTTCGAGTGTCAACCGATCGGCCTCGAGCTGCGCGGCGTTCGCCTCGCGACCGACGTGCAACGGCGCTCCGACCACGATGGCGACGCGCGTGAACGGCCACGGGATGATCAAGCGATCCCAACTGCGCAAGCGGGTGGCGCGCCGGGCGGCGAAGGTGACCGGATAGATCGGCGCTCCGGTTGCCTTGGCGAGCCGGATCACGCCCGGTTTGGCCACGTAGCGCGGCCCGCGCGGTCCGTCGGGCACGACGGCCAACGTGTAGCCGCCGCGGAAGGCATCGAGCAGGCGCAGGAAGCCGCCGACCCCGCCGCGCGTCGTCGAGCCGCGCACGGTGCGAATGCCCCACCCGGCCAGGGCGCGGGTGGCGATCTCGCCATCGCGGTGCTGGCTCACCATGATGCAGAAACGCTGGCCGGGCGCGACCAGTGGCATCATCAGCAGTCGATTGTGCCAGAACGCGACGATGACGGCCTCGCCGCTCGCCAACACGGCGCGCAGCGGTTGATCGTTGATGAAGCGCGGGCGCAGCGTCCAACTCAGCAGGCGCAGCGCGGCGGACACCACCGGCGGTGCGAGGCGCGTCAGCAGGCGCAGCAACGGCTGGCGCCAGCGCGAGCGGCGGCGGGTGGACCGGCTGCTCACGACCGCGCGCTCACTGGAGCGCCGGCTCCTCGGCCACCTCGGCCGGGCTGGCGAACTGCAGGTCGTGCAGCTTGCGGTACTCGGCATTGAGGGCCAGCAGCTGCTCGTGCGTCCCCTGCTCGACGATCTGGCCGCGCACCAGCACGACGATGCGGTCGGCGGAGCGAATGGTCGACAGCCGGTGCGCGATCACCAGCGTGGTGCGCCCCTGCATCAGGGTGTCGAGCGCGCGCTGAACCAGCCGTTCGGACTCATTGTCGAGCGCCGACGTCGCCTCGTCGAGCACCAGGATCGGGGCGTTCTTGAGCAGGGCGCGGGCGATCGCAATGCGCTGGCGCTGGCCGCCCGACAGGCGCAGCCCGAGCTCGCCGATCATCGTGTCGTAGCCGTCCGGCAGCTCCATGATGAACTCGTGCGCATACGCCGCCTGGGCCGCTTCGATGATCGCCTCCATGCTCTGGTCGATCGACCCGTAGGCGATGTTGTTGCGCACGGTGTCGTTGAACAAAAACGTGTGCTGCGTGACGAGCGCGAGATGGGCGCGCAGGCTGGAGAGGGTGAGGTTGCGAATGTCGACCCCATCGAGGCGGATGGCGCCGCCGGTGACGTCGTAGAAGCGCAACACCAGATCGGCGAGCGTGCTCTTGCCGCCGCCGCTCGGGCCGACCAGCGCGACGAGCTCGCCGCGGCGGATGCTGAGGTCGATGTGCTGGAGTACCGGTTCGACCTCGTAGGCGAACGTCACGTCGACGAACTCGAGGCCCTCGCCCACGCCCTGCAGCACCTGCGCCCGCGGCCGGTCCTGCACCGCCGGCACCGTGTCGAGCACTTCAAAGACGCGGTCCGCGGCCGCCAACCCCTGCTGCACGACCGTATTGGCTTTGCCCAGCGTCTTGAACGGTTCGTAGAGCAGGAACATCGCGGTGAGGAAGGCGAGGAAAGCCCCCTGCGTGCGGCCGCCATTGACGACACTGTGGCCGCCGTACCAGACCACCCCGGCGATGCCGAACGCGGCCAGGATCTCGAGCATCGGCGTCGTGAAGGCGCGGATGCGCGTCACCTGCATCGCCAGCCGAAAGAGCGCCTCGCTCTCGTCGGCGAAGCGCCGCCGCTCGTACTCCTCCATGCCGAACGCCTTGACGACGCGATTGCCCTGCACGGTCTCCTGCAGCAGCGCGGTGAGCTTGCCGAGCGACACCTGGCGCTTGCGGGCGAAACGGCGCAGCTTCTTCGACAGCCGCACGATCGGCAGCACCGAGGCGGGGAAGACGACGAAGGCGATCAGCGACAGCAGCCAATCGTGCCAGAACGCGACGCAGATCAGCACCAGCAGCGAGACGCTGTCTTTCAGCACCGTGGCGACGGTGTCGGTCAACGCCATGCCGACCATGAACACGTCATTGGTGACGCGCGACAGCAGCGTGCCGGTGGGATGGCGGTTGAAGAACTCGAGCGAGAGGCGCTGGATGTGGTCGTTGGTCTCGTTGCGCAGGTCGGTGACGATGCGGTTGCCGACGTAGTCGCTGAGGTAGTTGCTGCCAAATTGCAGCACGCCGCGGGCGATGAACGTGGCGATGATCACCCCGGGCAGGAGCCGCAACATGGCGACGTCCTTGCGGGTGAAGATGTCGTCGAAGATGGCGCGCACCAGAAACGGCATGACGCCGGTGGTGGCGCTGAAGAGCACCATGCACACCATGGCGCCGGCGAAGTGCGGCCACAGATACGGGCGCAGGTAGCGGACCATGCGCCGCAGGTGTGGTGAGCTCATCGCACCAGCTCCAGCGCCAGGTCGGCGGCGCGCGCGGCGGCACCCGGTTCGCCGAGCTCGGCGCGCAGCGCGCTCAGCGCTGCCGCCATCTCCGGCTGTCGCGCGCGCAACCCGCGCACGGCGTCGGCCATGGCTTCGGGTGTCACCTGCTCCTGGATGAGCTCGGGGAAGACTGCGCGCTGCAGGATGATGTTCGGCATGCCGATCCAATCGACCGCGACGAGGCGCCGCGCCACCCAGTAGGTCAGGGGCGAGACGCGGTAGACGATCACCATCGGACAACCGAGCAGCGCGGTCTCGAGCGTCGCCGTGCCGGAAGCGACGAGGGCGGCGTCGGCCGCGGCGACGACATTGTAGGTGTCGTTGCGCACGACCGGCACATCGAGAGGGCGGCCCTCGAGCGCGTCGGTGAGGTCGGCATCGCTCAGTCCAGGTGCCAGCGCCAGGGCGGCCTGCCAACCCTCGGCGGCCAGGAGTCGTGCGGCGGCGCACATCGGCGCCAGTAGCGCGTGCACTTCCTTGCGGCGACTGCCGGGCAGCAAGGCGAGCAGCGGGCGGGTGGGGTCCAGCTCGTAGCGAGCGCGGGTCTCGGCCCGGGTCCGCGTCGCCCGCACCATGTCGAGCAGCGGGTGGCCGATGAACTCGGCCAGCTGGCGGCCGTTGTTGTAGAGCGCCGGCTCGAAGGGGAACACGACGCCCATCTTGTCGACGCGGCGGCTGATCTTGCGCACGCGGCCGCGCCGCCAGGCCCAGACCTGCGGGCCGATGAAATAGAAGACCGGGACCCCGCGCCGCTTCGCCGCGCGCGCCAGGGCGAGATTGAACTCGGGATAATCGATCAGCACCAACAGGTCGGGGCGCTGCGCGTCGAGAAACCGCACCAGCTGGCGGTACGCGCTGAGCAGGCGCCCGAGCGTGCCGAAGGTCTCGGTGAAGCCCATGGTTGAGACGCTCGCGGTGTCGACCAGGACGTGCATGCCGGCGGCGCGCAGCTGTTCGCCGCCGACGCCCCAGATCTCCACGCCGGGAACGCGTTGTTGGAGTGCGCGCACCAGGGCGGCGCCGTGCAGATCGCCGGAGGCTTCGCCGGCGACCAGCAGGATGCGCAGGGGAGCGCTCATGCCGACTCCAGTGCCGCGCTGATCCGCTCCGCGACCTCCAGCGCACGCACCGCCGTGGCCCCATCGACCAACGGTCGCTCGCGCGTGCGCACGGAGTGCACGAAGGCCTCGATCTCGTCGAATAGCGGGTCGGCCTCGCCGAAGGTCTGTTCCGACACGTCGATGCTCGGCAACCCGCCCTCCGGCGCCGGCAAGCGGCGGCAGATGCGGATGCTGCGGTCGCCGTAGTCGACTGAGACGTAGGCGTCCTCCTGGAAGATGCGGATCTTGCGCTCGCGCTTGAGGGCGACGCGGCTGGCGGTGATGTTGGCAATGGCGCCGCTGCCGAAACGCAGGCGGGCGTTGGCGATGTCGACGGTCTCGGACAGCACGGGGACGCCGACCGCCTCGACCCGCTCGACGGCGGAATCGACCAGGCTGAGGATGACATCGAGATCGTGGATCATCAGATCGCGGATCACGTCGACGTCGGTGCCGCGCTCGGTGAACGGCGCCAGCCGGTGGCACTCGATGAAGCGCGGCCGGGTGATCACGCCGCCCAGCGAGCGGATCGCCGGGTTGAAGCGCTCGAGGTGGCCGACCTGCAGGATGCAGCCGTGCGCGGCCGCCAGGTCGACCAGCCGCTGCCCTTGCGCCGCCGTTTCCGTGATCGGTTTCTCGACCAGCACATCGACGTCGCGTTCGAGGAACGCCGACGCGACGGCGTAATGCGCCGCCGTCGGGACGGCCAGGCTGACGCAATCGACCTCGCCGAGAAGGTCGCGGTAATCGACCAGCGCACGGGTGTGCACGCGCGCGGCGATCTCCTCGGCCCGGGCGCGGTCGGTGTCGACGACGCCGACCAGCGTGACGCCGGCGAGACCGGCGTACTTCTCGGCGTGGAAAGCGCCCAGATATCCGACCCCGACGACCGCGACGCGCAGCGGTTTAGACGTCATCGGCGGCAACCCCGACGACAGACAGTCCGGCAGTGTCAGCGCTGGCGAGCAGGGCCTCGCGCTCGAGCAGCAGCGTCTTGCCCGCCTCCAGCGCCAGCACGGCGATGCCGGCCGCGGCGCACACCGCGACCGTCTGTGGCCCCACGGCGGGCACGTCGAAGCGCAGGTCCTGCCCCGGTTTGCTCACCTTGACCGCCACGGCGGCGCCGCCGCCCAACGCCCCGCCGCGCTGCAGCGCCGCATCGGTGCCCTCGAGCGCCTCGACGGCGAGGACCATCCCCGCTTTGACCACCACCGTCTGGCCGATGTCGTAACGGCCGATCCCTTTGGCGACCGCCAGACCGAAACACACGTCGCGCCACTGGGTCTCGTCCGGCGCGCGTGCCGTGAGCGCCCCCAGGGGGGTCAGGATCGACGCCAGGAAGAGCGTCGACTCCACCACCTCGATGCCCTCGCTCTCCAGCTCCGCGGCCACGCCGCGCAACAGGGCGTCATCGCTCCAGGCGGTCAAGCGGCTGAGGCAGCGCGCGCCGCGCTCGTCCGGGGCGAAGTGCTCCATGAACGCGGCCTTGCGGATGCCGCCGGCCATGACGGCGCGCCGCACGCCGTGGGCCTTGAACGCGTTGACGATCGCGTCGAGCTGACCGACTTTGATCCAGGTGAGCGCGTCGGTGTGCGCGGCGAGGTCGGGCTCGGTCTCACCCTCGTGGGCGACGGCGATCACCGACATCCCCTCGGCCCGGGCGGTGCGGGCGAAGAGCACCGGGAAGCGGCCGTTGCCGGCGATCAACCCAACTCGTTCCATGTTGCACACCCGCCTTCGACGCGTCCCGCCGGCGGGGCTACCACACCGGGGGAGGGCCGGCGCCCGACGGCGCCACCGTCTCCCGGCTTCACCGGCAGACGCCGCGCTCCGAGCGTTCGACGAAGGCCGCCAGCCGTTCCACCTCGGGCACGCCGGGGTGCTCCTGGCGCGCCTGCGCGACGGCTTCCGCGGCTTTGAGGCCGGACTGGAACAGCACCCGATAGGTGCGTTTGATCGCCCGGGCGACATCGGGCGCGAAGTTGCGGCGCTTCAAGCCCACGGTGTTGAGCCCCCGCAGGCGGGCGCGGTCACCGGTTGCGTTACAAAACGGCGGCACATCCTGCGACACCATCGACCCGGCTCCGACCATAGCCGATTCGCCCACGGTTACAAACTGATGGATTCCCGCCAGCGCGCCGAGCACGGCGTAGTCTTCGATCGTCACGTGGCCGCCGAGCTGCGCGGCATTGGCCAGCACGATGTGGCTTCCGAGCGCACAGTCGTGGGCGATGTGGACGTAATTCATCAGCATGTTGGCATTGCCCACCCGCGTGACCATGCCGCCGCCGGCGGTGCCGGGGTTGAGGGTACAGAACTCGCGGATGTGGTTGCCGTCGCCGATCAACAGCTCGCTGAGCTCGCCCTTGTATTTCAGGTCTTGCGGCGGCGCCCCGATCGACGCGAACTGGTAGATGCGGTTGCCCTGCCCGATGGTGGTGCGCCCGTCGATGACGACGTGCGGACCGATCTCGGTGCCCGCCCCGACCCGCACGCGCGATCCGATGACCGCGTAGGCGCCGACCGTGACGTCCGCGGCCAGCTCGGCCCCGGGCGCCACGAGCGCGGTCGGGTGGATCCGGACACCGGCCATCAGCCGCCTCGGGCGGCGGCGCTCGACCGGGCCACGGGATCGAGCGCGTGACCGGATGGTCGCGGAGGCTCCAGATCGGGGGCCAGGGGCACTCTAGCGCTTCCTCTGGTTATAGGCCTCGATCACCTGGTTGGTCAGGTCGACTTCGGGCGCTCCGTACAGCACGCTGCTGCTGGACTGCTCGAGGATGACGGTGTAGCTGCCGGCGCGGCCGAACTCCTCGATCACGCCCTGCAGCTCCTTGAGCAGCTCGGCGGTGAGCTCGCTGTCCTTGAGTTGCAGCTCGCCCTGCGAGTCCTTGTAGCTGCGCTCGAAATCGCGCAGCTTGCGCTGGTAATCCTTCTCGAGGTTGCGCCGCTCCTCTTCCTTCATGACCAGCGCCTTCTTCTCGAGCTGCTCCTTCAAGGCGTCGAGCGACTCTTTCTGCTTCTTGAGATCGACCTGCAGTCGATCGACCTGCACTTTGAAGCGCTCTTTGGCCTTCCTGCCGGCCTCCGATTCGTTCAGCGCACGCTGCAGATCGACGTAGCCGATCTTGATCGCCTGTGCCGATGCCGCCGTCGCCAGCGTCAGCGCCAGGACCAAGGCACACCAGAACTTCATACCGATGTCTCCTCCATTCCTTCTTTTTCTCACGGCGGACCGCCAAAGGAAAACAGCACCGACTGCGTGTCGTCGCCGACGCGGGGGTTTAACGGGAAACCGATCTCGATACGCAGCGGGCCAATCGGTGACAGCCAGCGCAAGCCGAAGCCCGCGGCGGTCCGCATGTCATTGAACTTGATGCCGTCGGAGGCCGAGAACGCCTCGCCGGCGTCGAAGAACACGACGCCCTTCAGGCCCAGCGCCTGGACGATGGGAAAGATGATCTCGTTGTTGAAAATCAGCTGCGTGCTGCCGCCGATGACATCGCGGCGGATCAAGCGCGCCTGACAGCTCCCCGGCACATCGGGGTCGCAGATGGTGTCGGGCTGGCGGCGCTGCGAGAATACCGGCACACGCGGGCCGAGCGAGCGCGCGCTGTAGCCGCGGATCGAGTTGATGCCACCGGGGAAATAGCGCTCGAACAGCGGCAGCTCCTCCTGGCTCCCGTAGCCGAAGCCGTACCCGAAGGTCCACCCCGTCGAGGCGACGAAGGTGCCGAGCAGCGGGCTGGTCCAGATCGGCTGGTACCAGCGCGTGCGCGACTCGGCCTTGAGGAACTTGCTGTCGCCACCCAGGCCGGCGATTTCGAACGAGAAGTCCTGCAGCGACCCGGCGGTGGGATCGAACGGGTGATTGCGGGTGTCGCGGTAGATGCGCGGGGTGATGCTGCTGGTCAGGCTGGTCCCCTCCTCGGCGCGGATCACCGAGGCGGAGCTGCGGCTCACGTCGCTGATCTCCGCCTGCTCGATGCGGTAGTCGAGCCCGAGGCGCGTGTCGACCAGCGAGATCCCCCACAGCTCGTTCCAGCCCAGGGCGGTGAAGGGATAGAGGGTGCGCACGCCGCCGCCGGTGCCGCCGCGTGTGAACTCGTCGAAGTCCAAGCGCCAGTTGTAGGCATCGAGGCCCAGCGACAGCTCGGTATCGAGAAAGTAGGGCTCGGTGAAACTGAGGCTCAGGTTACGCCGAATCGACCCGAAGTCGGCGTTGAGCACGACGCGTTGGCCGCGGCCGAAGAGGTTGATCTCCGATAGGCGGATGTTGAACAAGAACGATTCACCGGAGCTGATACCGGCGCCGGCCGAGAACGAACCGGTCGAGGCCTCTTTCACGTCGACGATGAGGTCGAGCCGATCGTCGGCGTCGGCCTTGCGGGTAGTGATGCTGACGTCTTCGAAGAAACCGAGGCGTCGCAGACGCTCCTGGCTGCGGCGCAGCTTGGAACCCGAGAAGCGCCGCTGCTCCTGCAGCTCGACCTCGCGGCGAATGACCTTGTCGCGCGTCTTGGTGTTGCCGCTGATCTCGATGCGGTCGATGTACACCTCGGGACCGCGGACGATGCGGTACACCACGTCGACCCGCTTCTCGCCCGGATTGACGGCGGTCTCGGGTGTGACGTTGACGAACGCGTAGCCGGCGTCGCCGTAACTCTCCGTGACGGCGTTGATGTCCTCGCGCAGCAGGCTGGGCTTGAAGGTCTCGCCGTCCTTTGCCTTCAAGTTCTTCGTCAGGACTTCGCTATCGGGCAGCAGCTCGCCGTCGAGGGTGATGGTGCCGAACTGATACACCTCGCCCTCTTCGATCTTGAACGTCACGGTGAGGCCGTCTTTGTCGCGCTGGATGAGCGGCTCGTCGACGCGGACATCGATGTAGCCGTGCTCGTAGTAATAGGCGGTGAGCCGCTCGGTGTCGGTGTTGAGCACCTCGCGGTCGAGGTTGCCGGCCCCGGTGAGGAAGGAGAGGATCCACTCCTCCTTGGTGGCCATGACGCCCTTCAGCTGGCGGTCGGAGAAGGCACGCGTCCCCTCGAAGACGAACTTGTGGATTCGCACCGGTTTGCCTTCGTCGACGTCGAACTGGACGACGACCTCGTTCTCGCCGACCGACTTGGTCACATAGCTGATCGCGGCGTCGAGGTAGCCCTTCTTCTCGTACAGCTTCTTCGCCTCGGCGATACCGCCGCGCGCTTTCTCGGGGTCGAGAATCGTATTGGGGCGCACGCGCAGTGCGGTGGAGAGCTCCTCCTCGTCGATCTTCTTCTCGCCTTCGATCTTGACGGCGTTGATGAACGGGCGTTCGCGCACCCGATAGGTGAGCACCCGCTCGCTGCCAGACTCGGTGATCTCGGCCTGAATGTCGTCGAAGAAGCCCATTCGATAGAGCGACCGAATGTCTGCGTCGATGACCTCGGCACTGGCGTCGGGGCCTGGCTTGAGGGTCAAACGCACGCGAATGGCTTCCTCTTCGACGCGCGCGTTGCCGTCGACCGCGATGCGATCGACGCGGCCCAGCCCTTCCGCGCCCGCCGCTCCCGCATGGAGTGCCAGCGCTGCCACCGCCAATGCTACCAGTAGCGCTCGCACGCATTGCCCCCGACAGGTCACCAAAACGGAGCAGGCCTACCAGACCGCTGCCCCTTGAGCAATGAGCGCACCCCTGGCCGGGTGCTCATTTTCCTCCAGCGCACGGCCATGGTCAGCACAGGCGACCGTCGCGCAGCCGCAGCGTGCGGTCGGCCAGCGCCGCCAGTCGGTCGTTGTGGGTCACGATGACCAGCGTCAGTCCGCGCGTCCGATTGAGCTCGACGAGCAGTTGATGCACCTCGTCGGCCGTCCCCGGATCGAGATTCCCCGTCGGCTCGTCAGCCAGCACGGCGCGGGGCGAGAGCACCACGGCGCGCGCCACGGCGACGCGTTGCTGTTCTCCGCCCGAAAGCTCGCCCGGCTTGTGCTCCAGGCGCTGCGCCAGCCCGACTTGTACCAACACCGCGCGCGCCAGCTCCGCCGCCTCCTCGCGCGCGATGCCGCGGATCAGGGCTGGCATCATGGTGTTTTCCAGGGCGGTAAAATCGGGCAACAGGTGGTGAAACTGAAACACGAAGCCGATCTCGCGGTTGCGAAAGTGCGCCACCTCGCGGTCGTCGAGTCCGGCCAGATCGACGCCGTCGAAGCGCACGACGCCGGACGACGGCTGGTCGAGCGAGCCGAGGATGTGCAGCAGGGTGCTCTTGCCGACGCCCGACTGGCCGACGATGACCAGCTTCTCGCCGCGCCCCACCGACAGCGTCAGATCGGTCAGCACCGCGACGCGGTGGTGATCGCCGTAGACCTTCGACAGGCCAACGGCTTCGATCAGCGGGCCGTCACTCATAGCGCAGGACATCCACCGGCGCGAGGCGCGCCGCCTGGCGGGCGGGGTAGACGGCGGCGAGCAGGCAGATCAGAAGCGAGACGAGCGTCACCAGCGCGAAGTACGACGCGTACATGCGCACCGGCAGCGTCGTGACGTAGAAGACGTCCGGCGGCAGCTCGACGAACTCGTAGCGGTGCAGCGCCCAACAGAGCGCGTAGCCGGCCACATTGCCGAGCGCGGTGCCCACCGCGCCGATGACCAGGCCCTTGCTGATAAAAATCGCCGCGATCCCCGAGGCCGTGGCCCCCATCGACTTCAGAATCGCGATGTCCTTGCGCTTCTCCATCACGACCATGATCAGCGAGGCGATGATGTTGAAGGCCGCCACCAAGACGATCAGCAGCAGGACGATGAAGTACACCGTCTTCTCCAGCTTGAGGGCCGAGAAGATGTTGTGGTTCATCTCCATCCAATCGCGGACGCGGTAGGGGAACCCGAGCTCTTCCGTCAACCGCAGGCTGACGCGGTCGGCGCGATAGAGATCGCGCACCCGCACTTCGATCCCCGTGACGCCCTCGCCCATGCCGAAGAAGCGTTGGGCGTCGGACAAGCTCACATAGGCCAGCGCGCTGTCGTACTCCGACATGCCCGAATCGAACAGCCCGACGACCACGAAGCGCTTCACGCGCGGCACCAGCCCGACCACCGTGGGGATACCGACCGGAGACACCAGGCTCACCGCGGCGCCGGGCTCGACCACCAGCTGGCGCGCCAGCCCCTTGCCGAGGATGATGCCGGGCAGTGTCACGCCGGACTGACCGGCGACGGCTGTCGACACGGGATGGCGCTCCTGCAGCGCGGCGACGTGCCCGGAGGTGAGGTGGCGTTCGACATCGACCGGGCCATCAGTGCCGGGAGGCAAGCCGCGCACCAACGCCCCCGAGACCTTGCTCGCCGTCGAGACCATCACCTGGCCGTACACGAACGGCGCCGCCGCTTCGACGTCGGGCACGGCACGCACCCGGGCGAGCAGCCCCGCGGCATCCTCGACGACGCCGCGATAGCTCATCACCAGGACGTGCGGGTTGACGCCCAGAATGCGGTCGCGCAGATCCTCCTCGAATCCGGTCATCACCGAGAGCACGACGTTCAAGGTCATGACGCCGATCGCGACGCCGCCGGTGGCGATGAGCGTGATCAGCGAGATGAAGGCTTCTTGCCGCTTGGCGCGCAGGTAGCGCAGCCCGATGAAGAGCGCGTACTGCATTCAGGCGCCGCGGCGGCGCCGCCGTGCCCCCCCGCGACCCAGCAGGTTGGCCGTCATCGCCGTTCGGGCCGCATGTGCGGAAAGAGGATGACGTCGCGGATCGACTGCGAATCGGTGAACAACATGACCAGGCGGTCGATGCCGATCCCTTCACCGGCCGCGGGCGGCATACCGTGCTCGAGCGCGCGCAGGAAGTCCTCGTCCATCTCCTGCGCTTCCTCATCACCGGCGGCGCGCTGGCGCAGTTGGGCTTCCAACCGCGCGCGCTGATCGTCGGGATCGTTCAGCTCCGAGAAGGCGTTGGCCATTTCGCTCCCGGCGATGAACAGCTCGAAGCGATCGACGAACTGGGGCCGTTCGGCATTGCGCCGCGCCAGCGGCGACACCGCGACGGGGTACTCGCAAACGAAAGTGGGTTGGATCAGCTCCGGTTCCGCCAGGGCTTCGAACAAGTCCGTCAGCAGGTAGCCCGCGGCACCCTCGCCGTAGTGGCCCTGGTAGTCGCCGTGCAGGCCGCGCACCTCGAGCCGCTTTGCCGCCGCGTCGAGCGCCGCGAAGTCGAGCGCCAGCACCGTCTCCAGCGCCAGCCCGGTGCGTGAGGCCACGTACTCGGGAATCGACACGCGTCGCCACGGTGGGCTGAGGTCGATCTCGTGCGCGCCATAGCGCAAGGTCCGGGCGCCGACGATCGCGTCGGCGAGCGCGACGAACAGCTCCTCCGTCAAGCGCATGAGATCGTCGTAGGTCGCGTACGCCTGATAGAACTCGAGCATCGTGAACTCGGGATTGTGGCGAGTCGAGACGCCCTCGTTGCGGAAGACGCGATTGAGCTCGAAGACGCGATCGAACCCGCCGACCAGCAACCGCTTCAGGTACAGCTCCGGCGCGATGCGCAGGAAGAGGTCCATGTCGAGCGCGTTGTGGTGCGTGACGACCGGCCGGGCCGCCGCGCCGCCGGCGATCGGCTGCATCATCGGGGTCTCGACCTCGATGTAATCCCGCTCGACGAAGAACTGGCGCAGGGAGTGAATGATCCGCGCGCGGCGGCGAAAGGTGTCGCGCACCTCGTCGCTGGTGATCAGGTCGAGATAGCGCTGGCGGTAGCGCGCTTCGACGTCCGTCAGCCCGTGCCATTTCTCGGGCAGTGGACGCAGCGCTTTGCCGAGCAGGCGTACTTGCTGTGCTTCGAGGGTCAGCTCGTTGGTCTTGGTGCGAAACGGACGGCCGACGACGCCGGCGAAGTCGCCGATATCCATCTGCTTGAACAGGGCGAACGCGTCGTCGCCGACGGTATCGCGCTTGACGTAGCACTGAACGCGGCCGGCGCGGTCTTGCAGCTGGAGAAACGACGCGCGGCCGAAGTCGCGCCTGGCCACCATGCGCCCGGCGACCGCGCAGACTTCGCCGTCCTGGGTCAGTTGCTCGGCCGAGAGCGACCCGTAGCGCGCGGCGACATCCGCCGCGGTGTGGGTGGGGACGAAGTCGTTCGGAAATGCCGCGACGCCGCCGGCGCGCACAGCGGCCAGCTTGCGCCGGCGCGCCGCGATGAGATCGGTGGTTTCGTCCACGGCATCGTACCCGTTCCGGGCGGCTTAACGGACCCACACCAGCGAGTCAAGGTAAAGCGCGCCGTGGCGCGCGCGCATGAATTGACAGGTTCAGGGCTTTCCCATACTGTCCGGCCGCCTCATGCGAATCACCGTTTTGCCACAGCGCAAGCAGCTGGAACTTACCGGCCGTCGGCGCGTGCGCGACGTCCTCAGCGAGCTCGGATTTCTGCCCGGGACGGCCATGGTGATCCGCGGCGACGAGCTCGTCCCCGAAACCGAGATGCTGGGCGCCGAGGACGAGATCGAAGTTCGCTCCGTGATCTCCGGAGGCATCTGAGCGTGCCTCGGCTGAGCACTACCGCCGTGCGGCTGCACGGCGGCCGGGGCGCCGTGGCGCCCGCGGATGGAGGCGCATGAAGAATTGCACCCGCTGCCGCGCGCGCGCCGAAGTGCAGCTGCGCCACCACAACGCCGGCTTCTGCCGCCCCTGTTTCGTGTTCTACATGCAACGCCAGGTCGAACGCGCGATTGAGAAGGAGCGGATGTTCACCAAGGACGAGCCGGTGCTCGTCGCGGTGTCGGGCGGGAAGGACAGCCTGGCGCTGTGGGACATACTCGTCACGCTCGGCTATCGCACCACCGGACTACATCTGTCGCTCGGCATCGGCGACTACTCGGATCAGTCGACGCGCAAGACGGTCGAGTTCGCCAGCGCGCGCGGGCTGCCGCTCCTCACCGTTCCGTTAGCCGAGGAAGGACTCTCCGTCCCGATGGTGGCGAGCAATACCCACCGCCCTGCCTGCTCGGCCTGCGGCACGCTCAAACGCCACTACTTCGATCGGCTGGCCGTCGACCGGGGATTCCCCGTCGTCGCGACGGGTCACAACCTCGATGACGAAGCCGCGCGTCTGCTCGGCAACGTGTTGCATTGGCAGATGGATCACCTCGTGCGCCAGCGGCCGGTGTTGGAGCCGACGCATCCGCGCTTCGTGCGCAAGGTCAAGCCACTGTTTCGCACCAGCGAATACGAGAGCGCGGTCTACTCCTTCTTCCGCGGCATCGACTACATCGTCGACGAGTGCCCGAACAGCATCGGGGCGTCACAGCTCGTCTACAAGGACATGCTGAACCGACTCGAAGCTGCAAGCCCGGGGAGCAAGCTCAAGTTCGTGCAGGAGTTTTTGCGAACCGGGCGGGTCGCGCTGGCCGAGGCGCCCACTGAACCCCCACAAGATTGCGAGCGCTGCGGCAGCCCCGCATACGGCGCGGTCTGCTCGTACTGCAAGCTGCTGCGCGAGGTCGAGATACGCCGCAACCGAGCAGCAGTCGGCGGCGCGTGACCTTCGGGCGGCGCCTCAAAGTGAGTTGATGGACGAACCGGTATCCGAGACGCAAGCGGCGGCACCCGGGCGGCTGCGGCCCGGCGATCACATCCTGCTGATCGACCGAAAGGACCGCGAATACCTGCGCGTGCTGCGCCCTGGCACTCGGCTGCACGTGCGCGAAGGCACGATGCAAGCCGATGACCTGATCGGGATGGCCGACGGAAGCACCGTCCGCAACAGCGCGGGCGAACCCTTCCTCATGCTCACCCCGACGTTTGCGAGCCTGGTGCCCAACCTGCCGCGTCAGGCCCAGGTCATCTACCCGAAGGACATCGGCCCGATTCTGATGTGGGGTGACATCGGGCCGGGTGCACGCGTGCTCGAGATTGGCGTCGGACCCGGCGCCATGACGATGGCGTTGCTGCGCGCGGTGGGCTCGACCGGGCACGTCGTCTCGTATGAGTTGCGTCAGGACTTCTTCGAGATGGCGCAGAACAACGTGCGCGCGTTCCACGGCGAGGCGCCGAACTGGACCCTCAAGCTCGGCGATGCGACGGCGGGGATCAGCGAGCGCGATTTCGACCGCATGGTGATCGACCTCGCCGAGCCGTGGACGATGCTGGCCCATGCCGCGGGCGCGTTGCGTCCGGGTGCGGTGTTGGTGGCGTATGTTCCGACGGTGATGCAGGTCAAGCAGTTCGTCGACCAGGCGCGAGTCGGCGGCTTCGGGGCCGTGCAAGCTTTGGAGACGCTGGTGCGCTTCTGGTACGTGAAGGGCCTGAGCATTCGGCCCGAGCACCGCATGATCGGTCACACGGGCTTCATCATCACCTGCCGAAGGCTTCCCGACAGCGACGCCGAAGACTGACGGCGCGCGGGCTCCACGCTGATTGACTGCTCGAGCCGGCCTGTAGTAGCAGAGGTCCTTGGCGATGAGCACGTGAGTCGATGACGAAGGATGCGATCCGGCACAAGGTCTGGACCCGAGTGACCGTCGCGGGTGTTGCGCGGTTCCCGAGTCCGTACGGTCGCGTGCCGAACTTCGCCGGTGCCGAGCGAGCCGCCAACCTGCTCTGCCAACTCACCATCTGGAAACGCGCCAAAGTCATCAAGACGGATCTCGGTGCGCCGCAGCTCGCAGTGCGCCGCGCCGCACTGCGCGAAGGAAAGATTCTCTACTTGCCCATGCCCGGGCTGCGGGCGGAGCATTGCTTCCTCGAGATCGATCCGGCTCGGATCGGAGCGCGCGCCTGGCGCGCCGCGAGCTTGCGCGGCGCGATGCAGCTCGGACGACCGGTCGCCCCGCATGAGCTGCGCCCGGTCGATCTGGTGATGATCGGGTCGGTAGCCGTCTCGCGTCAGGGAGCCCGCTTGGGAAGAGGCAGCGGCGCGAGCGATCTCGAATACGCGCTCTTGCGGCAAGCCGGCAAGGTGCGCGAGTACACGCCGATCATGACGACGGTTCACCAGCTACAAATCGTCGACGACCGAATTCCCATGCGGGCACACGACATCCCGGTCGACTTTATGATCACGCCTGACCAGGTCGTGGCGGCCCCGAGCCTCTATCCGCGGCCGCGGGGCATTTTGTGGGACCTGCTGCCCGACGAGCGGATCCGCTCCATCCCGATTCTGCGCAAGGGACGCCGCGAGGGGCGCGGTACCGGATCCCCGGGCCATCTCTAGCGATCTCCTGACCTCGCCAGTTGCCAGGTCAACGAGCCTCGGGTAGAAATTCGGGTCAATCGATTCGCCCCAAGCGCGCATTCGCGTGCGCTCCAGTTCAGCACACTCATCGAAGGGACAGCACATGACCGCATCGGATACCCATCACAAAGAGAGTTCTTGGCCCGCTATTATCGGCTGGGGTGGACTCTTCGTCTTCGCCGGGCTCTTTGCCTGGCTCATCATCTCTCAGCTGCAGTCGTCGCAGACCTGGGAGGGAAGAGGCGATGAAGCCGCCAACCTCGTCAAACAGTCTCGGCCTGACGGTCCGAATACAGAGACGCTCAACGACCTCATCCGCGGCTACTCACTGAAGGCCAAGGAGCAAGAGTCCTACGTCGGTGAGTTCACGTGGGATGCCAAGCAGAAGGACGGGCCGGACTACGAAGTCACGCTGCTCTGGAAAGAAGGAGAGGCGCATCGCGTCGCCGTTTGGCGCGTGGATCTCTCGAACAACGACGTCCGACCGCAAGGAGACGAAGCGTCTGCCCTCCCGCAACGCGCGCGGCAAGGTGTGACAGGCAAGTGAGCCGCCCCCCGCGCGGAATGGGGCTCTCCCTACGCCGCCGCGCTATCGCTGTCGGGCGCGTTGCAGCGTGAGAAAGCGCCGCCGCCAACTCAGCGCGCGTTCCGCATAGGCGGAAACCAGCGCTTCCGGGCATGCGGACAGGAACGCGCGCGTCGCAACCGCAATGATGGCGATGTCGTCGACCAGGCCCGGCACCACGCTTCGATCGGGGAACAGGTCGCGCCGGCGCACGCCGTAGGCAATCGCGACGAAGACCATGAGCTTCCACCACCAGCGCACCGCGCGCGAGAACAACAAACGGGCGTAGACATAGAGCATCAGCGGCACATAGTTCGCCAGCACGCTCAAGCCCTCGCGACGCCAGGCCGCGACGAGCGCTCGATCCGCCAACGCGATCACCAACGCGATCGGGATGAACAGGGCCGCCCGTCGGATCCACCGCCCCCACACAATCACGGTCCGGGACAGCATCCAGTAAGAGCGGCGCACCAGGCGCTTGGTGCCCGTTAGGACTTCTTGGGTGAAACTGCCGATGCTCTCTTCGAGCGCCGGCTCCTCCACCTCGTCCGCCTCCTGAGCCTGCGCACCAACCGCAAAGGGCAAGGCCGACACCTCGAGGCCGCCAAGCGCCACCGCCAAAGTCGATACAGCCGAGAAGACGATCACAGCCATAGCCGGCATGCGGCTCCCCCCCACCATATTGGCCACCATGCGGGAGCGGCCACCAAAAAGTCAACCGCGACGGCGCGAAGGGGCGTAATCTACAGAACCTGCCATCAATTTGACACTACAACTTCACACTCGACGTGACCCACGACTCGCAATTGCCTGTGGCATATCGCTTGCTGCGGACTGTTGCCACAAGGGTCGCATTGGAAATCGGAGGCACGTGAGAGAGATGGAAGACAACATGAGTGATTTCGTTCGCCGGCTACGCCGTCAGCTCGGAATGACCCAAGAGGAGTTCGCGCACGCGCTTGGGATCACCGTCGGAACGGTGAATCGCTGGGAGAACGGTCGCTTCAGACCCAGCAAGCTCGCCCGCGCGACGATCATGGAGTTTGCCAGCCGACACGGCGTGAGCACCAGCGTCCCGGGGCCTGAGAACGGATCAGCACCGCCCGAGCTCAAAGACCCCATCCACTGACCGGGGCTGCCACCAGGCGACACGGTCTGAGCATCGACCGCGTCCCGGGTCGATACGGACGCTCAGTCACCGACCACGCGGATGATGATGCTCGCCGGCAGCCCCGGCTGTCCCAGGTTATCGAGGGCTCGAGCGGTCAGTCGCGTGTCCCCCAGCGGGAAGGCGATTTCCTGACCTACCCCGACAGTCGAGCAGAACTGCACCACGCCGGATCCGGTGCTGACGAATCGATCTTCCTGAAACGCGTTGCGCGTGCAAGCGTCAGTGCTCATGCGCCGCGCGTCGAACCGGCAGGCAAAATCGTTTATCGCGTTACTGACCATCTGACTTCCGCCGAATGCGGGCGGATCAACCGCCGGGACCCCGCCAATGAATCCGGGGGCCGTGATGTCGCACACCGCGGCACTGCCGTTGCCCAGAGCGCGCGAGGAGACGATCTGAAAGTCCGGAAGGACATTCGGATCTGACGGGCTGTGCTCAAACGTGGTCTGACCGACCGGACGTCCACTGGGTCCTGGCCTGGCCTCGAACACGATGAAGAAGCCCTGCGGCAAGATCCGCTGATAAACGGGAACTCCCTGTATGTCGCCGATCGGCGTGTTCACCTTTCCATTGGCACTCGCGACGCCAAAGAACGCAACGACCGGCCCGTTCGTCCCGAAGGTTGGCGTAATCGAAGGAGTTCGCGTCGGAGTTCGCGACGATGTCGGCGTGCGCGTCCCCGTTCTGGTGCGTGACGGGGTACCAGAGGCAGTGGGGGTGGCAGTCAGTGTCACCGTGCGCGTCGCCGTGACCGTGGCGGTTGGTGTCCTGCTGCGGGTTGGGGTCAGCGTGGGTGGCAGCGGGGTATGCGAAGCAGTTGCGCTCGGCGCCGGAGTCAGGGTCCGCGTGCTCGTACGAGTGAGGGTCGCGGTAGTGGTGTGGCTGCGAGTCACGGTGGCGGTGCGAGTAGCCGTGCCCGTTGAGGTAACTGTTCGAGTTGCCGTGGCAGTACGGGTAGCAGTGCTCGTGCGCGATCCGGTGACCGTCGCGGTTCCGGCCGTGGTTGGCGTTCGAGTTTGAGTCAGAGCCGGGGATGACGTCGAGGTTGGCGTCAGGGTCCTGGTAGGAGAGGAAGTCGCCTTCGGCGTGGCCGTACGGCTGGCCGTCGGGATGGGTGTCGGCGTGCGCGTCTGAGTTGCGGTGCGCGTGCGCGTCAAGGTCGGATTGCTCGTCCCCGTAGAAGTTGGGGTAGCCGTCCGCGTGAGTGTGGGCGTTGCGCTTGCGGCGCGCGTCTGCGTTGCAGTGCGGGAAGATGTCGGGGTCCGAGAAACGGTGTGCGAGGGGACACTGGTCGCAGTGGCTGTCCGCGATGACGTGCGGGTCGCCGTGGCCGCCTGCACTGTGGCCGACCGCGTCGGCGTGGAGCCGACAGCTGTCGGTGTTGGGGTGCGGGTAGGCGTTCGCGTCGACGTGGCCACCGGCACCGTGGCCGACCGCGTGGGCGTAGAGCCGATCGTTGTCGGCGTTGAGGTGCGGGGGGGCGTTCGCGTCGACGTGGCCACCGGCACTGTGGCAGACCGCGTCGGCGTAAACCCGACAGTTGTCGGCGTTGGGGTACGGGTGGGCGTTTGTGTCGCCGTGATCCCGTCCACTGTGGCCGACCGCGTCGGCGTGGAGCCGATCATAGTCACCGTCGGTGTGCGTGTACGTGTCGGAGTCAGCTCTCCCTCAACAGAGGTTCGTGTCGGCGTGGCGCTGCTCTCGGGAGTCGTCGTCGCGATACCGTCGAGCGTAGCCGTCGCGTGAGCGGTTGACGTGCGCGTCGGTGTAGGCGTTGGCCCGACGGGTGTTTTGGTTCGGGTGCCACTCCGCGTCGGAGTGGGGATCGTGCCGAGCGTCTCCGTCGGCAGCGGAGAAGGTGACTCGCGTGGAGTTCGCGATGGTGTCCGCGTGCGGGTTCCTGTGCGCGTCTCGGTGGGCGTGCGGCTCGGAAACGGCGTGCGAGTTATGGTGCTCGTCGGCTGACCCGTTAGCGTACGGCTGGGCGTCCGAGTACGCGTAGAAACTGGCCCGGTACCGGTCGGCGTCGGGGTGTCCGCCTCGGATTCCGTGCGCGTGACGGTGGGCAGCCCTACCGTCGGTGTCGACGTCGCCTCCGTCACCTTTGTCGAGCTCGGCGATGGGGTAGGCGTCAATGTGGGAGACGCGGGCAATTCGGTATGGGTCGCGGTGGCTGAAGGAACGAAGACGGTTACCGAGGGGCTTGCCGTCGCCTCTTGGAACGTCCGGGTCGAACTAGGTGTCGCACTCGCACTCAGCTCACCGCTGGGGGTCGCGGTTGGCGCCGGAGAGGCACTCTCTGTCGCAGTAACTGTACTTGATGGGCTCGTCGTCACCGTCGGCGTTGGCGTTTCCACCGGCGTCTGTGCAGTTGGCGATACTGTAGCCGAAGCCGTGAGGTTCGCTGTCGCTGTCGCGCTCGGTGTAGCAACCGCTGTCGGCGTCGGTGTACTCACCAGAACTATGGCGCGGACCAAGTCTGCCGCCCCAACGCTCCCATCACCGTTCAAGTCGATCCCAACACACGTCGGCATTCCCCCGAACGCTGCTCCGATTACGGCAGCCACCCTGTCCTCGCGCGCCAATCCCTCGCACGCACCGTCCTGTGCACGAGCGATTCCGCCCCATCCCGATAGCAGGCCAAACACCCCCGCGACGGCGAGCAAGCGCGGCCCTGCGGTGCCCCCTCCCACTAGCGACTTCAGCCTCTTCATAGTTGCTGCTCTGACCACGTGCGCAGACTCGTCCCAATTGAAACGGGCCCACGCCAGGCGACCCCACGCCCGCCTGCCCGCTCATCCACCGTCGGGCTC
The DNA here is from genome assembly GCA_964455095.1 of uncultured Binatia bacterium (SeqCode). Taxonomy (GTDB): domain Bacteria; phylum Desulfobacterota; class Binatia; order HRBIN30; family CADEER01; genus CAYVUV01. Next base: position 28,169 of record CAYVUV010000077.1, on the reverse strand, counting down.
GGATCACTCCCTACTCAGCCCTGAGAGGGATGCAGTCATTCAACTACTTTGCTGCACGCGCGACACGCCTGGCCCAACTTACCAGACTACTTCGAGAAGGCCGTGACCACCAGGAACCCGCGAGAAAGCGCTCTCGCATGGGCTACCCTCAAATCGCCGGCTACATTTGCCGGCACCCCTCGGCAGCTCCACTCGAAGCCGACCATGCTGCAGACCGAAGCGCAGCCGCGCCAACTATCTGGCGTGGCGACCGCTGTTGTCAGTACCGCCCACCAGCAACTCCGAGGACAACGCAAATGGGCGGTTCGCTGCAGGCGTCTCCCAATCCCACTCACCGATTCAGCAATCGCTCCATCTTCGTGCGCACCACGTTCAGGTCTACGATAGGCTTCGCGAGATAGTCATCGCAGCCGGCCGCCAGAGCCTTTTGTTCGTCTCCAGCCATCGCTTGCGCGGTCAAAGCGATAATCGGGATCAGTCGTCCGGCCTCCAATTCCCGAATTCGCTTCGTAGCCTCCCAGCCGTCCATGACGGGCATCTTGAGGTCCATGAAGATGAGATCAGGCGGCGGCGACGATTGCACAGCGCTCAGTGCCTCTTCACCGTTACTCGCCTCGACAATCTCAAACTCGCCGATCCGCTTCAGCCGGTACACAAGGATCCGCCGATTATCCAAGTTGTCCTCGACCACCAAGATACGCTTTACGCCCATGACACTCCGTCTCCCCGACCGCCGCGTAACCCTTTACCAGCTCGCACGAAAAAAAAAAGGCCGGAGTGGTTTCCACTCCGGCCTTTCAAAAGCGACCGCTAGTTCTCTACATCAGAACTCACAGACAGATCTACGGGCCTACGGGGGGAGCCGGCGTCGAGAATCCATTTATGCCGTATACCGCATCAAACTCCTCACGAAAACCCACATCAGCATGCAGATTGAACGCAGCGGAGGCGTCTGCTGGACCCCCGGGATCCTGGCTGTAGAACTCCTGCGCCACCCCGATCAGACCGTAACCCAAGCCGTTCGCAACGCCAGTCACGCCGCGAATGCGTGTCTGCCCGGCAACCGTCCCTTGCACCCCAGCCGAGAAAATCGAGAACACATCGTCCTCAGGCCCGAGTCGGGTATCGATATCCGAGAGCGTAGTATTTCGGAAGCACTGCACCCGGGCGCTACTAGAAAAGCGCTGCTCGAATTCGTTGTAGATCAGCATCTGGGCCGTTACGATTGGCGGCGACACCACACGAAAATCCGGAAACGTTTGACCAACGTCCTGGCTACAAGGCACAAGCGTCAACTCGGTCCGGACAACCCCACCCGTTGGAGGCTGCGCCCTGTCGAAAAAGTGATTCAAGATCAGGAGATTCGGACATGGCGCGTACGTCAACGCGCAGTCAACACCCGCTGCCGCCCCCGGTGGTAGACCACCAAGGCAGATAGGATCCTCATCGGCTGACGACCCGACCGTCGCATCTCGAACATCTTCGGTGTCAACCTGAAATCCGATGGCGTTGTACGACGCTGCCGTCATGCGCGGCGGCGTGCCGCTATCCGGCGGGGCCTGCACGCTGATAATAGTCGCTTCGCCCTTGAGGTCGTTACGAGGCAGAGGCGGCCCATCCGGACCATCGGTAGCCAAGCACTTGAGCTCGCCCTTGAAAGGGACCTCCAAAATCGCGGGGATATTACCCACCGACAAGGAATCAGGCGTTGTCGGTGGCAAGTTGCGCCCCAAGCGGACCGACCAACCTATAGGATGCTCGTTGGTCAGAGTAAACTCGAAGTTATTCGGTCGCCAGCCGGGCACGCATATCGTGCCAGGGCACTGGGAGTTAAATTCACAGACCGCCCCTGTTCCGTCACAGCGGCTGTTCGCGTTAATGTACCAGCAATGCACAGTCACCGGATCAGCACCACTGGCGAGCCTCCTGGTGTTGGTGATCTGGACAAGCGTGTCGATCCCGATCGTGCCAGAACCGGCAGAGTCCTGAGCGATAATCTTCGGGAAAACCAGGTACCCTGCGGTTTCATCCGACGCCATTACTTCTGGCGGCGGCGCAATCTGCGCTTGGGCAGCCGACGCCGCACCCAGCAGTACTACTGCTGCGAAGATACCCCTGAGAGCGGCTTTCGTCAGCAGGCCGAGATCGGCATTCGTAGTACGCATTTCCCGACTCCTTTCCACGCCTGGACGGTGGAATCTGTCATCGTACATGGCGTCCTCCTGACCCTACTCTTGCCTGTCCAGCGATGCCGGTAGCCGGATGACAGCACTTGGTCTCGTGGTGCAGTCCCCGTTGACAGTGCAGCTTTCACCCACGCGGCCGGCAGTACATGTCCCCGCGGTACACACGCCGGCCACGATCACCCCATTGCCGAGGTTCTTGACGCACGTACCCCCACCGCCGGCGCACTGCAGATCGGAACTACACACCGTAGTGTCGTCTGCGGAGCAGAATCCGGTTGCCGTGTTGCCAAGGTAATGAAGGTTGGTGGCCGAGGTCGCGATTGCTCCGTTCAAACCGATTCGCTGTACGTTCGCAACTCCAACGAAACCACCCCCACCGGGCGAGGTCTCAGTCGAAGTGATTCGAGCGTACCAGTACGTAGACGCCATTGCCGGGTCGATCGAAGCTGCGTCGAGGTTGAACTCACTCCAGCAGTCGACAATCACCGGCGTTAGCGAATTACCCGTCTCGAATTCGTCCCGGAACTGGAAGCCCAGAGACGTGTTGCCAGGCACCAGATTCTCGAAGTCCATGTCGCACGGCATCAGCGCCAAGGTGGTGCTAACAGCCGACGGGCCATTCCCCAGCCGGTTGATGATGTCGTCCTCGGCTCCCTCTGGAACGAAATTGAGGTGCGCACCGAGAGGGCAGCCAGCGAATTCTGCGTTATCGAGATTCAGTACGTTATCGCCGTCGTCATCGATTCCCTGGATGCCCACCGCGTTGTACTTGCTCACTCCGACCAGCTGTGCGGTCTCATTGTCCTGGCTGACCGTAGCCTCGCCCTTCAACGCGTTAGCGTCGCCGTTGGTTCCGCCATCTGGATTCGTCTGCACGCAAACGAGTCCGCCGGTAAAGCCCGGTGGGAGCGGCGGTACGGACCCCGGATCGATACCAGTAATGCCGTCACCTGGGTCGACAGGGCGACCGTCGCCCGCCGACCAGAATGTCGGCTGCTGACGAGTCAGCGCGATCTCGAAGTCGGTAACCTGCCAGACCGGTATACCATTGAGCGTCTGACCGTTCACGTAGAAGCAATGAGCGTGAACGAGCATGTTCGACGTATTGGTAATCTGGATAGTCGTCCGACCGCCCGTGGTGTTGATCACCTTGGGGAAGATGAGGATTGAGGCGGGACGTTCAGTCGTAAAGCGTTCCTCTTGCGATAACGCGGTCGTCGCAGCGAGAATCGTGAGCCCAGCCACGATCCCGGCGGCATAACCGATTCGCAGCCCCTTCACCGTGCCCATGGAGTGTCCTCCTTTCGGATACGCAGCGCAGTCAGTGTCGACAATGGTCTCCAAGAGAGCATGTCGCTTGGATCAGGGAGCAGGAACCCGAATCAGGTCGGCATCCTCACGGTTGCCGAAGCCATTCAGGTTGTAGCCGGCCCCGGCGGACGTCAACCCGACAGACGCAGCCAGGTCGCGGAAGTTCAGCAGGGCTACGCCGACGAGACCACCGCCTACACCTCGGATGCGCGTTTGTCCCGCAATGGTGCCCGCGACGCCAGAGCTGAATACCGAGCGCTCAGACTGGGAGGTGTCAATGTTGGACAGTACGCTGTCCAAGAGGCATCGGACCTGCCGGCTCGTCGAGAACCGCTGCTCGAATTCGTTGTAGACCAGGAACTGAGCGGTCACGCCAGAGTTCGCCTGCGTAAGGAAGTCCTCGGTGCAGGGGGCAAGGGTCAGTTCCGTCTGTGCAGAATAAACACCCGAGATCGGGTCGATGGCGTTGTCGAAAATGTGGTTGAGGATCAGGACCTCGGCGCAGGGTTCGTACTCGGGGTCTTCACCGCCGATGACCAGCTCGCCATCTGCATTGTTGGCAGTCGCGCGGAGTCCGACTGCGTTGTAGCCCTTGCCGTCAATTTGACCGGCTTCCAACCCGAAAACAGTTGCATTCCCGGCAAGGTCGTTCTGGCAGGTCGCGCCGGCGCACTCGACCGGGAAGCGCGTGATGGGATCGGCCTGAATGCACTTCAGCTCGCCAATGAAAGGGCGCTCGGTGATTGGAGGAACGCGAGTGCCCTGGTTGCCGCTGCAGCGGCTGCCCAACGTGCCGGGACATGGAATATCGCTGCCGCCGAGTCCAGCGGATGCGCTCCACGCGAGAGGCTGATTCGGAGTGAGAATCACGTCGAAATTGACCTCGACCCATCCTGGGACGCAAGAGGCAAAGAGGCCGCCAGATTCGCAGTCGGAGGAGGTAGTGCAGACGCCACCCGTATTGGCGCAGTGGCTGTTGGCATTGACGTAAAAACAGTGAGCCGCCGTCTGGCTCGTACGATCAAGATTGTTGATCTGAACGAGGGTGTCGACGAGCGGCACGTCCGCAAGGGCGCTTACCGCGATCTTTGGCCAAATCAGAATCGCGGCCCCTTGATCGGAGAAGGTTGCAGCTCGCGATTGCGGGGCCATTGCCAAGACGGACACAACGGCGAGCGCGGTGGCCGCCCCCGTGAACCCAACTCGCTTGGATGTCAACATTGAATGTCTCCTTTCCTCAGTCGGGAGTGCCCGCGATTAGTCGAGGTCAGCGAAGATGATCTCGTCGGACATGCAGATATCGCAGATCGCTCTGCCAGGTCCGGCACAATCATCATCTTCGTCGCAGTCGGTATTCGAGTTGCGGCAGATTCCCGACAGCGTGTGACCAGGAATGACACCGCAGCCAGCATCGCTTTCGCAGCGCACGCTGAGCTGCCCCCGGCAGCGACCGCTGCGGACCACATCGGCATCGTTACCCTGGAGGGGATCGTTCGCCATCGTGGCATTGAACGCGGCGCTGCCCGGTGCAACGGTGCTGAGAGGAGCAAGCGAGGCATCACTCTCGTAGAATTCCTCTACGACCGCGAGGATACCAGACACTGGGCCGCAAACGCCGCCGAGCCCGCATTGGGCGTCCGTAGTGCAGACGTCGTTTATGTTTCCCTCACGGCAGCGGCCGCTACCTTGCGGAGTTATGCGGGTCTTCCAGAATGTCGTGGTGTTGACCACCGTAGTGAGGTCGGCCAGGTCATAGTTGGCCCAGCAATCGAGCTCCGGGCTCTGAGAGTTCTGCAGAACCTCGAACTCGTCGTAGAACTGGAAGAGCAACGCGACTCTCGCCCCCTCCTCGCGAGTGAAGTCCTCGGAGCAGGGAATGACCGTGATCTCGGTGCGCACAGGGCAGCCGGTTAGCGTACAAGCCGCCGGCGTCAGCGCGTTCGCGATTTCGTTCTCGGCCCCGTTAGAGAAGCCCGTGAACTCAAGCGATTCGGGGCAAGCGTTGTACTCCCCGCGGTCATCCGCAGCCCGATTGGGCGTCTGGTTCAGCTTGAGAACAAGGTCGTCCGGAGAGCCAAGCTCGCCTTGGATATTGATCGAGTTGTACTTGCTGATCTGGGGGGACGCCAACGGGCTTTCCGGATCGTAGCCGATGATGGCTTCGCCCTTCAATGCGTCGCCGGCGTTCAGGCTGGTGATCGTCGAGTCCGTCTGGAAGCACTTGAGCTCGCCGCGGAAGAAGGGCGCCCCGGGAGGTGGGGTGACGTTACCAGTCGGATTCAGCGGATCGTCGACGGTAATGAAATACCCAGGGCAAATCTGGCGCTCAACACCATCTACGACCGTGTTGTCACATTCGCCATCAGCGTCGGCAAACAGGTCCTGGATACGGCCCGTCGAGACTCGCCAAATGGTCGGCTGCTGGCGCGTCAGGATGAGGTCGAAGTTCTGCGACTGCCACGACACCAGACACCGTTCGCCCGGCACGGCCGTACAGTCGGTGCTCGCCCCGGCCTCGTTTATCGGCGTACAAAACACGGGTGCGGCGACGGGCGAGGTCTCGCAGATGCCGGTCCCTTGTACATACTCGCAATGCACGAAGGCCTGCATGTTTGTCGTGTTGGTCAACGAGATCAGCGTGTCACGCGTCCCGTCGGCGATCACCTTCGGAAAGATGACCACTGATCCCGCCTGGTCCGACGCGACATCAGCGCCAGCTCGCACTCCAGACAGCGCGATCACCGCCAGCACCATACCAAGGCCAGTCAGCCATGGATTTCGCTTCTGCACTCGCATTGCACGCCTCCTTTCGGTAACTGCACCCATACGTACAAGGGTTCGAGTGTCTCCCCTCGAACGCGTCCTGCTTATCGCAATTTAGGCTTTGGCTGTCAAGCGGAAAAGCGAATCTTCGAAACGCAGTCTCGCCTGACGCCCTCGGGACCGCCAACTACGATCCCACACGCGCTAAACCGCGGCCGGCGTAGATCCCTGCACTTCCCGACTTCACTTGCCGAGGTCAGGGATCGACGCGAATGACAATTTCCTTTCGAGGACCGACGTTACCCTGGGTGTCCAATAATTGAAGCGCCACGATCGTGTCGCCGACGGGGAATGCCGTCGTGCGGGGAACTGCGAGGCAGAACTGCTTTCGCGTCGTCGGCGCAATAAAGCTGAAGAGTCCGAATCGATTGCGTGTGCACGCATCGCCCGACGTCTTCTCGACCGTAAGCCGGCAAGCGAAGTCCTGAAGCGCCGTCGTTACTTCACTTCCGGGGCCGAAATCCTGCGGCGTAATGCCCGGAACACCGCCCAGCGGTTGGGGCGCGGGGCCTTTGTCGCAGGGGATGATGCTGCCATCTCCAAGATTTCTGCTGAAGAGCACTTGAACGTCTGGACGCTCACCACCGGAAACCTCGAGCTTCTCGCCGGGCTCGCGATTGGAGGTTCCGCGGGCCCCTTCAATGACGAACAGGAATTGACCGCTGTGGCGGACGAAAATCTGGCGCCCCTCAGGATCAAACGCGGGAGTTGGCGTGGGTTGAGATTGGCAGGCGAACGCACAGCAGAAGGGACATCCGTCGTCGTCGATTGCGCCAACGTAGCTGATGCGCGCACCGGTCTCGAGAGGCGTCCGAGTCCGTGTGGGCGTGATGGTCAGCGTGCGCGTAGGCGTACGCGTCGCGGTCGCGACCGGAGTATTGGTGGGCGTCCGACTCACTGTGGCGGTGCGCGTCGCGGTCGGCGGCAGCGGAGTGGCTGTGAACGTACGCGTCGGCGTATGTGTCCGCGTGCCGCTAGGAATCGCCGTCGCGGTTGAGGTTCGGCTGCTCGTCGCCGTACGAGTCGGCGTTGCCGGCAACGGCGTCCCGGTGGCCGTGCGTGTCACACTGGCGGTCCGCGTGAACGTTGGAACAGGCGTGTGGGTTTGCGTTCGACTGCTCGTCGCCGTTGCCGTCGCGGTCGATGGACGGGGCGTATCGGTCACGGTGCGTGTCGAGCTGGTGGTGCGCGTCGCGGTCGGCGCCAGAGTCTGTGTCGATGTCCGGCTGCTCGTTGCGGAGCGCGTAGCAGTTGCTGGCAAGGGCGTACCCGACGCCGTCGCGGTAGCGACCGCAGTTCGCGTCGAAGTCGGCGCGCTTGTCTGCGTTGGTGTGCGGCTGCCGGTTGCGGTGCGGGTCGAAGTCGAGGGAGGTAAGGTGACGCTGGGCGTTCGTGTCGCACTCGCGCTGCGCGTCGCAGTCGGTTCACTGGTCGCGGTTGGCGTCCGAGAGCTCGTCGCCGTTGGAGTCGATGTTGCAGGTGGGCGCGTGCCAGTTGCCGTGCGAGTTGTCGTCGCCGTTCGGCTCGCCGTCGGCGCGGGCGTTTCGGTCGGTGGCGGAGTTGCCGTGGCGGGTACTCCGGTCGGCGGCGGCGTCTTGGTCCTAGTCGCTGTTCGGCTGAAGGTCGGCGTAGGAGTTTCGCTCGGCGTGCGGGTGGGTGATGCCGGCAAAGGCGTATTCGTCTGGGTGTGAGTCGACGTGGGACTGGCAGCGAGCGAGGTGGGCGACAGCGACGCCGTACGAGTCGCACTTGGCGTGCGCGATGGTGTCGGTGAGATTCCTACGGTCGGCGTGCGGCTCGACGTCACCGTGCGCGATGGTGTCGGCGGGACGCCTACAGTCGGCGTGCGGCTCGACGTCACCGTGCGCGATGGTGTCGGCGGGATGCCTACGGTCGGCGTGCGGCTCGACGTCACCGTGCGCGATGGTGTCGGCGGGATGCCTACAGTCGGCGTACGGCTCGACGTCACCGTGCGCGTGGGCGTAGCGGGGATGGGCGAAGCCACCGTAAGCGCCACGCTCGGCGTACGTGTCACGCTCGGCGTACGTGTTACCGTGTCCGTTATCCCCACAGTCGAAGTACGACTCGATGTCGGCGTGCGCGTCGCGAGTGGCGTGCGCGTCGCCGTCGGGGCGATGCCCGCGGTGGATGTAATGGTCGCGGCCGCGATGCTGGGCGAAGGCGACGGAGGAAGCGTCGTCATCTCAGTCGGGCTCGCAGTCGGGCTCGCCGTGCGGCTGGGGCTCGGCGATCCAGTCGCGGTCGCGGAGAAGAACGGCGTCGCCGTGGCAGTCCCGACTGGCGGCGGGGTTGAGGTCGACTCCTCGACCTGCGTCGCTTCGCTCGTAGGGCTTGCGTCAGGAGTAGCTGTCGGCGTCGGCGAGTCGAGCGCGGTGAGCGACGGCTCTGGCGTCTCAGTCGAGGTTCCCCCAGTGCTCGGGGTTGGCGTCACCGTCGGGGGTGGCGTCGACGTCGAGAGGGGGGCGGTGTCGGTCGCCACGGGACTCGCGGTGGCGCTCACCGAAGGAGTCACCGTAGTCGTGGGCAGGGCGGCAGTAACCGTCCGGGTCGGACTCGGCGGGGGGGGCGTCACGGAAGCCACGGTGGTAGCACCCGGCGTCGCGGTCTCTGACGGTGGGATGTCGGAGGTTTGGGTGGGTGAAGCGAAGACCGTCTCGCCTGTCGTTGGACTCGGGGTGGCCTCCGGAAGCGAAGGGGTCGGGCTCGGGGTCAGAACAGGCGTATCGGTTGCGGTCGGCTGGGGACTGCGAGTTGCCGTCGGTAACTCCACTGCACGAAGCAGCATCAACAGCCGTGTGACATCCGGGGCAGATAGGCGATCATCCTCATTGGCATCCGCCGATGTAGGACATTCGCTGCCGCGAAATACCGACGACGCAACCGCCTCGATATCCGCATCGGTCAGTACCCCGTCGCAATCAGCATCGCCAACGACCTGTGCTGCTCCCGTTCCAACCATCATGACGCTGAGGCAAAGGCCCAAGCAGATCGCCGCAACGCGAGCACGGGCGGCGAGCCAGCGCATTCTGCTCCACGTGCCAAATCTCTCAATCCGCATTGCCGCTCCCACCCGCCGCCCCGAAGCCGGGTAGGGCCATATGCGTCATCACCCGAGAGTTTGCAATATAGGGAAGGTCGCCAAGGCAGATGCCACAGAGCAGGAGCGCGCACTGCTCCGCTGCGTGCCCCCGCAGAGACCTGTCAACCGATGCGTCCCGCTCGGACACGCGCGAACCCCCCTCCCCCATTCAGTCTACCCCCCATGCCATCCCAGTTGAGTGAGATGCGCCAATTCACTATTTTGCGGCACCAGTGGCGGCGGCGATGGAGCAGCTTCTCCTAGGCATCCGGTACCTCCGCGAGCACCCGCTCGTCGGGCTGGCCGCGGGCGCCGTTCTCGTCGCCCTCTACTTCCTTGTACTGCGCAAGCCCCGCTTCCAGCGTGATGCGGAACGGCAGCTGGCAGAGCTTGCCCGCCGGCGCGCCGGCCACTACGACAAATTGCGCCCGCCGGATTGACCGCCAGCGCCTCGCGCAGCGCCTTCTGCCGCCGGGACCTCGCCGAGTCCGGGAAAGGTTTACCCCGGCGCAGAGATTGAACATCTGCTCTCATAGAGATACATGTTTAGTAGCGCTACGAGATACCTCTTATTGTCAATGGACGATCTCCTCGCCCTGCTGATGCTGGCGGAGCTACCTCACGTCGGCGAACGGGTCCTCGCCCGCATCCAAAAGCGCGCCCGCGAAAAAGGAATGCCGCTCGGCGACGTTGTCGACATACCTGAAACGGTCCTCGCGGAAGAGTATGACCTTCCGGCCGACGCGGTCGCGCGCCTCTGTACCTACCGCGCGTTCCACGAACGCCACTGTCGGGCGCTGTCGACCGATCTCGCGGCAGCGGGCGTCGTTCTAACTTGGCCCGGCCACGCGACATACCCAGCGCGATGGACCCGTCGCCGCGGCATGCCGCCGCTGGCCTTTCTGCACGGCAACATCGACGCACTGAACGGCCCAACGCTCGGCATCCTCTGCTCGCGCACGATCACCGATCAAACCGTCAGCGCCACCGTTCAAATCGCACAATGTGCACACGGCGAGCACTTCACATTGATCACCGGCGGGATGAAAACCACTCACCGCATCGCAGCCGTCGCGGTGCGCGCCACCGGAGCGGCCCACGCGATCGTGCTCGACCGCGGCCTTTTCGCCTCATTCGGGCGCAGTCTCGATCGCGACCCGTTTGGGTTCGGTCCGGGCCGGGCGCGCTTCAACCGCTGTCGCACATTGGCGGTTTCGCCCTTTCGCCCGCACGACCATGCCTCGCCGCACAACGGCCGACGGCGTGATGAGTTGATCGCCGCCACCGCCGATATCCTGGTCGCGACCAGCGCGCGCCCCGGCGGGGAGACGGAGCGCATTTGCCTACAGGCGCTCGACGAGGGGCAGTGCGTTCTGTCCTGGCAAGCGGAGAGTGCCGCACTGATAGCCGCCGGAGCCACCGCAATCGACGAAGGTGACCTGCGTGCCGGTCTGCGTCGATTCCTCTCGCCAACGCATTGAGTCGACCGATGGGTCGCAACGGCCATCAGACTGGCGAGGCCGCCTCGATGACGCTGATCTCTCGCGGAGTGAAGAGCCGAATGCGCTGGCCAGTCACGCCGAGTCCCGAGTTGACGTACAGGTAACAGCCATCGCGCTCGTACAGCCCTCGGTCGAATGGCGTGATGAACTCGGCCAGGTTGCGGCGCCTTCCGCCAAGCCAGGGTACGGCGAGCTGTCCGCCGTGCGTGTGGCCTGAGAGCGTGAGTGCCACGCCTCCACCAGCGGCCTGGTGAAAGATGTCCGGCCGGTGCGCGAGAAGAAGCGTGGGGACACCCGCCGGAGCTTCGGCCATCAAGTCGGCCAATCGCGCGTCGAAGATCAGGCCACGTGCCCAATCACGCCCGCGGTCGTCGAGACCGATGACGTGCAGCGGCGCGCCGTCGACATCGAGCGTGATCGCCTCGTCGCGCAGTACGACGAAGTCGGTCCAGCGGCGGAGCTCGGTCGCCACCCGATCAGCCCCGGCATAGTGATCGTGGTTGCCCAGAATCGCGCAAACGCCGTAGCGCGCGCGCAGCGTCCCCAAAACCGGAAAGAACTTCGCGTAGTCCGCCTGCGGCGAATCCGCGATATCGCCGGTGATGCAGATCAAATCGGGTGCAAGTGCATTCACCCGGTCGACGAACTGGCGCAACTGTTCGATGGTGAGGTTCTGTCCGACGTGGACATCGCTGATCTGAGCGATGCGGATCCCCGCAAGACGCCCCGGAAAGCCGCGCAGCGGTAACGGCAGCTGCGTCACGCGCAGCTCGTGCTGGCCAAAGACGTACCCGTACAGCATCGTCAGCCCGATGCCACCCATGCCGAGCGACACGAACCCCTGAAAGGCCGCCTCGATCCCGCTATGAAACGTCGCCTGCCCCGCTGAGGAAAGCGCCTGCGCGCTCAACGCCCCCAGAATGCCCCGCAGCACGACCCAGACGGCGCCACTCGCCAACATGAACACCGCACAGAAGAGCGCGACAAACGACGCCCCGGTGTAGACGCGAAGCGCAAATCCCGGCGCGCGTCGCAACCGGACCCTCCGCGCATAACGGATGATGGCCAGATTGAACCCGTAGAGCACCCCGACGGCCGCGACGTGGACCCAGGCGGGAAGCACCCCCTGGCGGGCGAAAAACAGCAGACGCCCGACACAGGCCCATTGGGCCGCTGCGACAGCGATGAGCAGCAGGGAGAAGAAGTTGCGATAAAACAGGCCCGAGAGCAGCGCGCGGACTCGATCGATGAGTTTCTGCATCGACCGATACCGTAGCGTCGCCAACGCCCTGCGACAAGGCAGCCGCCCGGCGCAACTGGACGAGGTGGCGACGCGAGGATACACTTCGCCCGTGTTCTGGCGACCCTCCGGATGAGCGACAGCATCGGACACCGCCTGCGCGTCCTCGCGGCCGAACACGGCAGTCGGCCAGCCCTCATCTACCGGGACAAAGCCCTGTCGTTTGCCGACCTCGCAGCGGACGCCCGCGTCGTCAGCTCCGGACTGGCCAAGCTCGGAGTGAGCAAGGGCACGCGTGTCGGCATCTTGATGCCCAACCGCCCCGATTGGTTGCGCGCCGCCTTCGGTGCCTGGCGCCTCGGCGCGATCGTCGTACCGATCAATACGTTGCTCCGTCCACCCGAGCTCGCGCAGGCCTTGCGTCTTGCAGACGTGACGGTGCTCTTGATGGTCTCCCGCTTCCTCAACCACGATTACCAGGCCGCCCTGGTCGATGAGTGCCCGGAGCTCGCCTACGGACGCGGTCCGCTCCAAATCGAAGCCTTTCCCGCCTTGCGCCACATCGTGTGTCGCGGACAGGATATTCCGCCCAGAGTCATGGCGTGGGAGGACTTCATCGCCTCCGGCGCCGAGCCGCCCGCAACGTGGGCACGAGCAGCGCTCGACGACGTCGCGCCCGTCGACGATGCCGCGATCTTCTTCACCTCCGGTAGCACCGCCGCCCCCAAAGGGGTCGTGCACACGCACGCCAGCATGCTGCACGCCGCCGACAACGTCGCCGACCGACTCGGACTGACGGCAGAGGATCGCACTTACGGCTACCTGCCGCTGTTCTTCAACGGCGGCCTGGTTGCGGTCGCCCTCGCCACGCTGTCGCGCGGCGGTGCCGTGCTGTTGCAAGAGGCCTTCGAGGCTGGCGACACGCTGCGCCTGATGGAACGGCACGGTTGTACGACCCTGTTCGCATGGCCCCATCAAGCCGAAGCCGTGATTCAGCACCCGGACTTTGATCGCAATCGCCTCCACGTTCGCAAAGGGCCCGGGGCGAATACGAAATGGGCCGCGGCGATCTTCTCGCCCGACCATCAAGCGGTCAGCACGTGGGGGATGACCGAAACCGGACCGATGGCATCCTCGTCGCGCTTCGACGACCCGCCGGCGGTGCGCGTGCGCGGACACGGCCGGGCCATGCCGGGACTCGAGATCCGAGTGGTCGATCCAGAAACCAATGCGCTCCTTCCCGCCGGTCAGGAGGGCGAGATCGCCGTGCGGGGTAGCAGCCTGATGCGCACCTACTACGGACGCCCCGCCTCCGAGTGCTTCGATCGCGACGGCTACTTTCACACCGGAGATTGTGGGCGTCTCGACGAAGCCGGCAACCTGGAGTTTCTCGGCCGCATCAAGGACGTCATCAAGACCGCGGGCGTCAACGTCGCCGCCGCCGAGGTCGAGGCCGTGCTGATGTCGCACTCCGGTGTCAAGGTCGCGCACGTCGTGCCGGTTCCTCACCCGACGCGCGGCGAGAACGTCGCCGCATTCGTCGTCGCGCGCGACGCAACGTGCGCGGCCGATGACCTTCTCGCCCACTGTCGCGCTCACCTGGCGAGTTACAAGGTCCCTCGCCACTTGTTCTTCACTGGCGAGAGGGACCTGCCCGTGCTCGGCAGCGGCAAGGTCGATCGCGCGCAGCTACTGGCGCGCGCCGCCCTGCTGGCGCAGGGCACTGCTTCACACGGCGAAGACTAGCGGTGCCGGGTTTAGCTGCGCAACAGGCCGCGGCGCTGCAGCGTGCGCCGCAAGCGCGTAAAGGCGCGCGCCTCGACACGCGCCAGCCACGCCTCGCTGACGTCGCGACCCAACTGCTGACGCACCCGCCCCAGTCGCTGCGATAGGGGCAGCCGCTCGGCATCGAGCACGGCGCGCTCGTCGCCATCGAGCTCGCCTAGGATCTCCTCGACGGTCGTGTCGACCGTGGCGCCCTCTTCACCGCGAGCGAGAAACGCGATGACGGACGACACCGAATGCCGGGGCTGCATCGGCATCCCCCTCAGCGCTCAGCAAAGAACGCCGCCAGCTGCGCCGCGGGATCGCCCGCATCCAACAGCGGATTGCCGACTACGGCGGCATCGATCTTTCCATCCAGTTGATGCAAGTCCGACAGCACGCGCACTTCGCTCAGCAGCAGCACCGTGCGCTGGCGCGGCACCTGCTCGGCCAGAGTCCGCACCTGGGCCAGGTCCGAGAACCCGTCACGACCCGGGCACCACAGCCCGAGACATGCGCTCGAGACCGCCAGCGCGCGCGGCAGCTCGCCCGCCGCGGACACTTCGATGACCGATGCCATGTGCAGCGAGCTGGCGACCGCGCTCAGCTCGCGCAGACCACCGCCGTCGAGATGCGCGGCGGGAAGCACAATTGCGTCGGCACCGAATAGCCGCGCGTGATACAGCTGCGACGCGTCAATGCACCAATCGTCGCGCAAAACGGGCGCCGTCACCGCGGCCGCCACGGCGCGCAGGTCGTCGATCGCCCCGTGGCAGAGCGCCGCGGTGCAGACGGCCAGCGCCGCCGCCTCGGCATCGTCACACGCCCGCGCCAGGCCGACGACATCGAGATTCGGCCACGCGGCACCAGTGATCGGGTCTGAGCGCTTGATGCGCGGCACCAGCGCGAGGCCATCCTTGTGGGTCGCGACGAACATGGTGAAGTCGCGGCGGCTCGGCATAACTTCGGCCAGGCTGAGCCCGACCAAACCGAGGACTTCCGCTTCCTTCTCCGCCAACAAGCGACCGCCGCGCATGCGCCCACTATCGACAAGCGCGGCGCGAGATTCAACGCAACGCGCTTCAGGACCCGGCGCGCTGCAGGTAGCTTCGAGCCGTGTCGGCTATGCGGCCGGGCGGAGCAAGTCGCAGGCCCTCCTCCAACTCGCGCCGTGCCGCGTCGCGCTCGCCGAGGCTGAGCAGCACCTGACCCAGCAGAACACGGCTGCGGTAGTCCGCTGCGTCCGCCGCGATCGCGCGCTCCAACAAGCGGCGCGCGGCAACGACCTGGCGAACGACCTCCGCCTGATCACCGCGTGCCTGCGCACCTTCGGCTCGCTTCATGGCCACGCGCGCCAGGCCGTTCAACAGGTACGGATGCGGCACGATCTCGGCGCCGGCCTCGAAGGCCTTGGCCGCCTCATCGAGGTCGTCTCGGCGCAGCAAGACGTTGCCGAGGTTGTTGTACGTCTTGACCATTTCGTCCTGCGGCGCGGGCAGCGACAACGCCGCGCGGAGCTCGCGCGTTGCCTCGTCGAAACGATCGCGCTTGAGGAGAGCGCTGGCCAGCTCGCGGCGTGACATGGCGTCGTGCGGCGTCTTCGCCACGACATCCGCCCAAAAGGTTAGATCGTCGCCCCAGACCGGCAGACGTGCCACCGACTGGGCAGTTCCCAACCCGACGGCGATCAGCACGACTCCCAGCGCGAGGCGCCATCTCGCCGGAGAGCTGACACTCAGTCGCGCACAACCCCAGGCGATCAGCACGACCGCGGCGACCGAGGGCAGGTACAGGTACCGCTCGGCCAGCACGGCCGAAGCGCTGCGGCGCACGATGACCAGCAACGACGGCGCCAACGTCACCCCGAACCACAACAGCAGAAACGCTGGAACCGGGCGCTTCGTCCGCACGGCCACAGCCAACATGCCCACACCCGCGAGAACGACAATTGCACCGAGCACCGGATACATCGACGCCGCGGGAACCTCCGGCACATACGCGCTGAGCTGCACGGGAGCCACCAGCATCGAGAGATACCATCCCAAAGATGCCAGCAGATCGCGCAGCATCTGCCCGACGGGAGTGTTGACCGGAACACCCGTAGCTACGATCCCCAGCCCGACGCGGCGCATGAGGAGATACGCAACGACCGCGACCGCCATAGGCCAGAGCCGCGACCAGCGCAGGCGCCCTTCGAAGAGCCAGGCGCGCGCGGGAATCAGAACGACCCCGGCCAGGGCCACCTCCTTGGCCAGTAGCGCCGCGAACAGCGCGCCCGCTGACGCCCACGCGGTCCACGGCTGTGTCGTGCGCGCCGACAACAGCACGGAGACGATCAGGAATGCGCCGGCGATGACGTCGGAACGGCCGGCGATCCATGCCACCGACTCGACGTGTACCGGATGAACGGCGAACAACAGCGCGGCGGCACCGGCCTCAACCCAATACGCGCGGCCGAGCAACTGCAGCGCCAGCAGCGCGACCAGTGCCGTCACCAGCGCGTGCCAGGCGATCACGCTGACATGGAACCAAAACGGCGCCTCTCCATAGAGGGCGCGATCGAAGAGAAAGGAGAGAAAGACGAGTGGACGATAGTAGAACTTCGGGATGGCATCCGGAGGCACCAGGAGGTCGCGCGCGCCGTGGACATGGCGCAACTGTTCGAGCACCAACGGGTCGTCCCAGATGAAGCCGTACCCCGCCGCGCTCGCGAACAACGCGACGGCCGCAACAGCGGGCATGACGACGGACAGCCACGCCAGCGAAGTGGCCGGGGGCGGGCTTGGGCGAGGCGGAGGCGCGGAGCGGCGCGAGTTCAAATGCCGGCGTTACTCCGACCGCGCGGGCGCCGGGTTGAAGAGGTCCATTCCCAGGGTAGAGGGAAACAGCGCCGCGATCTCTTCGGGAGTCCATCGCGTCGCCTTGGTGATTGTACGCGCCGGCGCCGGGTAATTGACCAGTGAAATGATGCCGCCCATCACGACGAAGATCTGTCCGTTGATGTTGGCGGCTGCGTCACTAGCCAGATACGTCGCAAACGGCGCGACATCGTCTGGATCGCGCTGCGGCCGCGGCAGCAGACTGCGCGCTTCCGCGCCCATCCCGGCCACGCCGCTTTTCGCCCGCGCCTGGCGCGCCGCGTCGCCGACAGTCGCCGTCATCCGCGTCGCCGCGGCCGGCGCGATGGCGTTCACCGTGATGCCGTACTTGCCGAGGTCGCGCGAGATCACGCGCGTCAGGCCGGCGATGCCGTCCTTGGCCGCGCCGTAGTTCGCCTGCCCGGTGTTGCCGTACAGCCCTGACGTCGACGACATGCTGATGATGCGTCCCGACTTCTGTTCGCGCATCTGCCGCGAGGCATGGCGGCTGCAGTTGAAGCTGCCTTTGAGGTGGACTCGAATCACGCTGTCCCAATCGTCTTCGCTCAGGTTGAACACCATGCGGTCGCGCAGGATGCCCGCGTTGTTGACCAGGATATCGAGCCGGCCGAACTCCTTGACCGCCGTGTTGATGATGTTCTCCGAACCCTGAAAACTGCCTACGTCGTCGTAGTTGGCTACCGCGCGACCACCCGCCGCCGCGATCTCGGCAACGCATTCGTCGGCGGTCGACGAGCTCTGCCCGCTGCCGTCGACGCTGGCGCCCATGTCGTTGACCACCACCGCCGCACCTTCGGCCGCCATCAACATCGCGATGCCGCGGCCGATGCCGCGCCCGCCCCCGGTCACTACCGCCACCTTACCCTGCAAACGCGTGCCCATCTGTCCGCTCCTCAAGCGCCGCGTTCGGCCCGCGGCGGCGCCGGGTTCACGAGGCCTTCCGCCAGGGTCACGGGCACGATCGCGTCGAGCTCGTCGAGGGTCCAGCGGCCTTCCTTATATATTGTCTTCTCCGCCCGGGGGAGCGAGAGCAACGAGTAGGAGCTGCCGGCGCAGAGGAAGAATTGACCATTGACGTTGGCGGCGAAGTCGCTGGCCAAGAAGGTGACCATCGGGGCCACGTCTTCCGGATGCAGATTCTCGAGCTGGCGCAGGGCCGACTCCTCGCGGATGATCCCCTGCTGCTTGCGGATCTCGCGCGCCTTCAGGACCTCGGGAGTCATGGTCATGCGCGTGGCCGCGACCGGGCAGATGCTGTTGGCCGTGACGCCGTACTTGCCGAGGTCCCGCGCGACGACCTTGGTAAAGCCGCCGATCGCCGACTTCGCCGAGCCGTAGTTCGCCTGGCCCGGATTGCCGAACAATCCCGCCCCGGAGGCAAAGGTGACGATGCGCCCGTAGCGCTGTTCGCGCATGAGGGGCGCGGCGTGGCGCACGCAGCTGAATGTCCCCTTCAGGTGCACGGCGACGACGCTGTCAAATTCCTCCTCCGCCATGTTGAAAATCATTCGATCGCGCAGAATTCCGGCGCAGGTGACCAGGACATCGATGCGTCCGAACGTCTCCACCGCCTGGGCGATGATCTTGGCCCCGCCTTCCCACGTCGCCACGGAGTCGCTGTTCGCAACCGCTTCGCCGCCCGCTTGTTTGATTGCGGCGACGACGTCGAAGGCCGGTCCGCTGGTCGGCTCGCGTCCGTCGAGGCCGACACCGAAGTCGTTGACCACGACCTTCGCGCCCTGCTCGGCGAGCATCAAGGCGATGCCGCGCCCGATCCCACGGCCGGCGCCGGTGACGACCGCGACCTTGTCTCGCAGCATATCTCCCACAGGAACTTCCTCCGCAGCTGGAAAGTGGCGCGGAATCTACGCGAGCCACGCCAGGGGGTCAAGGAACTGCGGCGCGCAACCTAGTGCGATGCGTCCGGCGGCACTTTGTCGGTGAGCGGTGGCAGCTCGGACGGGTCGGCAATGCCCCGGTGCAGTTGGTCGGATACCGGCGGCAGCGGCGCCTGCTCGGTCGACGGCGGTGTGACGATCGCCCACGGCCGCAGGGTCATGCTGAGCAAGGCCGAGAAATCGGCGGCGGGCTCGACCGGGCTGACGTTGTTGATCGCGAGCAACTGCACGCCGAAGCGCTCGTCCCACGAGAAGTTCAACCCGAGCCCAATTTCCACCGGTGTGCCGTCGAGCAAGCGCACGCCGGTGCCGTGCATCGGGCTGGTGTACACCGCCTCGTGCAACAGCGCCGACCAACGCCGCGACAAAGCGAACTCGGCCGCAAAGGACTGGCTGAAGATCGGATTGAGCGTGAGGTCGAGAGACGTAATCGGTCCCGTCGGATAGACGACGTTCATGTTCAAATAGAGCATCAGGCGTCGCAGGACGAGCTTTTCCGCCGCCAGCCCCAGACCGAAGTCGGGCTTGCCGCTACCGAGCACGGCATTCTCGCTACCGGTCGGCACCTTGATCGCGGCGCGCACGGCCAACAGCGGCCACGGCTCGGCGAGACGAATCTCGCGCTTGGCGGAGAACCAGAGGTCTCCCGGCTGAAATTCTTCCTCATCCCCCTTGAACACGACCTGGCCGTCGCGCGCGACGATGAACGCCCCGAACGTGTTGTCCGGGAACAAGTCGCGCTCCGAGTTCTCCGCGCCGAACGCTTTTTCGACCGCATCGATGAAGGGATCGAGGCCGCCGCCAAAACGCGTGATGAAGGGTTGGTCGATCCCGACCTCCCAGCCCTCGGCGATCCCGTAGTGCACCCCCAGTACGGTGCGATTGGTCTCGAACTTCAGCGTCGATTGAAGTGGCGAATCGGTCGTCGCGATCTCGTTGCTCTCGGCGCTGTCGAGGTGCAGGGAGAGCTGGTGCCGCCCCACCGTCGCCGCGCGCTCGAACGGAAAGTTCAGGAAGATGAGCTGAATGGGCTGGTAGTTGCGCGCCGGAGCCGGTCCGAGGAAGAGGAACTCTTCCGCCTCGGCAGTCGCGCCAACGCAGACCAATGCCGCTAGTGCGCTCGCCACCGCGCGCGTAGCGAGCGTGGCGTGGCGTTCGAGTCCAGCGCGCACGAACGGCTCGACCCGGTCAACGGTCTTTGCCGCGCACGCGCGCGCCCGAGCGGTCGAACATCACATCCAACCCCTGTTTCATCTCAGGCAGGTCACCGCGCATCAGCGCCGTCTGAAAATGGGTCGCGACGGCGCGCATCATGGCCCCCTCCTGCGGGTCGAGACGATCGGCCAGGGTTGCCAACTGCTCCATCGCCGCCGCGATGGCGCGCATAGACGTCACCGGATCGCCCCGATCGCGCGCGGCCATGGCCTCGGTCAAGCGCGCCTGCACGATCGGAATCGCCTGTCGCGCGGCATCGCCGAGCACCGTCTGCAATTCGGACAACCCGTCGATCAGATGCTCCAGCGCCGAGGGAACCGGCGGGCGATGCGCGTCAACCATATTCCGGCACCCTAGGGACCGACCACGCGTACTGCAAGACCGCACGCACCGATCGCGTGACTTCACCGACCCGACGCGATTCGCTATGGAAGCGCTGTCCGAAACTGACCGTGGGGGGAGACACACACATGCTCTTCGTCATCATCGGCCACGACGCGCGCGACGCGAAGGAAAAACGCCCGCAACACCGTCCGGCGCACCTCGCCCACCTCGAACCGCTCGCCGAGGACGGCCGGGTCCGCCTCGCCGGACCGCTCACCGACGGCGCCGGCAGCCTGATCGTCGTGGAAGCAGGCTCGCTCGCCGAGGTCTGGGAGCTGGTCGGGCGCGACCCCTATGTCACCAACGGCATCTTCGAACGCGTCGAGGTGCACCCGTTCCTGCAGGTATTCCCCAAACAGACATGAGCGCGTCGCGTCCGCCGGCCGCCCCGCAACCGAAGTTCGCGCGCGCCGTCTACGCGATGGTGCGCCACGTCCCGCGCGGCAAGGTCGTGACCTACGGCCAGGTGGCCGCCATGCTCGGTCACCCGCGCGCCGCGCGTGCCGTGGGCACGGCGCTCGCGCGCCTGCCCGGCGGTTTGATGGGCACCGTGCCCTGGCAGCGCGTCATCAATGCCGCCGGGCACATCAGTTGCCGCGGCGATCTGCTTCGCCCCGACCTGCAGCGCCACCTGCTCGAACAAGAAGGCGTCGCCTTCGACGCGCACGGCCAGGTCGACCTGCGGCGCTATCGCTGGGCGGGACCCACGCGTGAACGCCGCGTTCGCTTGCGCACCGAGGTCTAGGTACCAAAAAGGCCTGGAACCGGTCAGCCGGTACGAGGGTAACGTCGGCAACGGGGTGAAAATCCGATTCGGACGCGAGGGCCTCGGCGATTCGGGGGCATTGATCTTGCTTCGCCTCCCCGTGCACGCCACGATGGAGGTCCGGAATGATTGAACTGCGCGAGTTGAGCAAGCGCTACGGCCACGGCCTCGCGGTCGATCGCTTGAGCCTCGCTATCCCCGCGGGTGAGATATTCGGCTTTCTGGGCCCCAACGGGGCCGGGAAAACGACCACCATCCGGATGATGATGGGCCTACTGCAGCCGACCGGCGGGCAGGTGCTCCTCGGCGGGTACGACCTGCACCGCGAGCCGCTACAGGCAAAGCAGCTGTGCGGGTTCGTTCCCGACCGGCCGCACGTGTACGAGAAGCTCACCGGCGCCGAGTTTCTCGACTTCAACGCCGACCTTTACGGCATCCCCAGCGCCGACAAAGCGGCGCGCCGCGAGCGCTTGCTGCAGGTGTTCGATCTGGAGGAATGGCGCCACGAACTGGCCGAGAGCTACTCGCACGGCATGAAGCAGCGCCTGGTAATGGCGTCGGCGTTGATGCACGCACCGCGCATTTTGATCGTCGACGAGCCCACCGTCGGCATGGACCCACGCGGCGCCCGCCTGCTCAAGCAAATCTTCCGCGGCCTCGCGGCCGACGGCGCCACGGTGTTCATGTCGACGCACAGCCTCGAGGTTGCCGAAGAGCTGTGCGACCGCATCGGCATCATCAACCGCGGGCAGCTGATCGCGCTCGGCACCATGCAGGAGTTGCGCACGCAGTCGGGACACCATGCGCAGTCGACGCTCGAGAGCATCTTCCTGGGTCTTACGGGTGGCGAGGAAGACGCCGCCCAGAACGCCGGCGCGCAGGCTTGAGATGGCAAACGGCGCGCTGCCACGCCCCGCCGGCGTCCTGTTGCACCCCGGACGGCTCGAGCCGGCTGTCTGTGGCCCGTTCACCGCGCTGTGGCGGCTCCTCGCACCGCGCCGCTTGGCAATGCGCAACCGCTACCTGCAGCTCACCCACGCCGGGCGCCTGCGCCTCAGCGGCTTCGCGGCCCTCGCGCTCGCCTTTGGCAGCGGCATCTTCGCCCTCTTCTACCGCGCGCTCAGCTATTTCCTCGCCGTGCCCGAGTTCGGCCCTGTCCTCACGTACAAGCTGCTCGGCATGGTGTTCATCACCTTCTTCTCGATCCTCCTCTTCTCCAACATCATCACCACGCTCTCGACGTTCTTCCTGGCGCGCGACCTCGATCGTCTCGTCGCCGCGCCGATCTCGTCGCGGCGATTCTTCTATGCGCGCTTCGCCGAGACTCTGATCGACTCATCGTGGATGATGCTGCTGTTCGCCGCGCCAGCGTTTCTCGCCTATGGCGTCGTGCACGATACCGGTCCGGCCTTCTACGCGATGACGGCGCTGACCCTGCCGCTCTTCGTGATCATTCCCGCCGCGCTCGGCGTGATCATCACCACGGTGTTGGTCAACGTCTTCCCGGCGCGGCGCACCAAGGACATTCTCCTGCTGCTCTCGATGTTGGCCGTTGCCCTGCTCTACATGATGTTTCGGCTCGTGCGGCCGGAGCGGTTGGTGAACCCGGAGGGCTTCGCCGACTTCATGGCGTACATCGCCGCCATGCAGACGCCGGAGTGGACGTTCCTCCCCAGCACGTGGGCGACCGAGATCCTCTTTCCCCTCCTCGGACTGCGCGAGGGCACCCCGTTCTTCTATTTGCTCCTGCTGGCGAGCACCGCCGCGGTCTCGTTGATGGCAGCCGAGCAGGTCGTCGAACGACTGCACCTGGCCGGTTGGACCAAAGCACAGGAGGGGCGACAGGCGCGGTTCACCCAGCTCGCCATCTGGGAGCGCGTCCTGGCGGTCCTCACCGCGCGCCTTGGCCAGCAGACGCGCGTCATCGTCACCAAGGAAATCAAAACTTTCTTCCGCGACACCAGTCAGTGGTCGCAGTTGATCCTGCTGCTCGCCCTGGTGGTAGTCTACGTCTACAACTTCAGCGTTCTGCCGCTGCAGGGCAACCGGCTGGTGACGTTCTACTTCAAAAACGTCGTCGCCTTCCTGAACCTCGCCCTGGCCGCCTTCGTGATCGCGTCGGTCGCGGTGCGTTTTGTATTTCCGTCATTCAGCCTCGAGGGGCGTGCGTTCTGGATGTTGAAGTCGGCGCCGTTGCCCCTGCAGCGCCTGTGGTGGGCAAAGTTCTGGACGGGGCTCGTGCCGCTGCTGCTGCTCGGCGAGATCCTGGTCTGCGCGACCAATTCCTATCTGCAGGTGATGCCCTTCATGATGTGGCTCTCCGCCGTCACGCTGGGCGGGATGGTGGTCGCGATTGTCGCGCTCGCACTGGCGGTCGGCGCGCACTACCCGAACTTCGACGCCGACAACGCGGCGAAAATCGCTGCGAGCGGCGGCGGGCTGGTCTACATGGTCCTCTGCATGTCGTTCATCGGCGCCGTGGTCGTGCTCGAAGCATGGCCGGTGTATGCGGTCTTCAGCAGCCGACTGACCGGCGTGCCGCTCGCGACCTCGGCGCAGGTCAGCATCGCTGCCTCGTTCGCGGCCGTGGCCCTGCTGATCATCGCCGTGGTGCTCGGTTCGGTGCGCTCGGGGTTGCAGCGGCTCGAATCGATCGAGCCGTAGCCGTCGGCGCCCACGGCCCTGGCCAACGCCTCGAACGGATCGGCTTCGCGAGCCACCTGCGCTGCGATCCACTCGATGGTTCGACGCAGATCGAACCCCGCTTTGACATAGGCTTGTTCGAAGAGCGCCAGCCGGTCGTTGTACAGCCGTTGGTGAACGATGATGGCGTTGTTCAGTGGCCGCTCGCCGACGCCGCGGAACTGTCCCGTCTGCCAGGCGTGTTGGCGAAACTCGTCTTGCGCCGCCGCGAGGAGGGCCTCTCGGGCGCCGGCGTCAATCCGACCGGCGTACGCCGCGTCGAGCCGGCGAATGACTCGACCGAGCAGGTCCGAGAACTCGCGCGTATCCGCCCAGAGGGCCGCGGCGCGCTCCGCCTGAGACACGTCGCCGCGCGCGGCGAAGAAGGCGATCGCGCCGCGGCCGCCGACGAAACTGGCAAACGACTCGTTGAACCCGGCCTGCCCCGACACGTAGAGCGTATTGTGCAGAAGCTCGTGCAGGATGACGTCGGCGAGCTCGGCTTGCTCCAGCCGGAGCAGGTTGGACAACAGGGGATCGGCAAACCACCCGAGGGTGCTGAAAGCGACGCTCGGACGCACGTAGGTATCGTAGCCATTGCCTTCGAGGTCGCGGGCCAGGGATTCAGCGTCAGCGCGGTCGAAGTAGCCGCGATACGGCACGCGCCCGACGACCGGGAACCACCAGGTATACGGTTCGAGGCGATCGCGACGCGCCGCGGTGACCACGTGCACGACTTGATCGGCATCGACGCGCGCCAGCGAGGAGTAGCTGCCACCCACCGACAGACCGAGGCGGTCAGCGGCGAACGTCCGTACGGAGAGGACGAGCTCGAGCTGCGCGCGGGTCGCGGTGTCGAGATCGCCGGCCAGCAGCGTGGCGATCGATTGGCGGCGCCAGAGAATGCGCGCCTCCTCGTAGGCAGCGCGCGCCACGTAACCCACCCCGCAGCCCGAGACGACGGTCAGCATGACGACCGCCGCGACGGCCCGACTCCACCCGAACCGCTTCACAGGGTCGCGGCTTCGGCTGCCTGCTGCGGAGCAGGGAGCCCTTGCGCATACTGCAGCTGGTACAGCCGGTAGTAGAGTCCGCGCTGCTGCAGCAGCTCGGCGTGCGTGCCCTGTTCGCGAATCTCGCCGCCGTGGATGACCAGGATACGGTCGACGTGCTCGATGGTAGACAGTCGGTGGGCGATGACCAGCGCCGTGCGGTCGCGCATCAGCTTGGCCAGCGCGTCCTGAATCAGCAGCTCCGTCTCGGTATCCACGCTCGAGGTCGCCTCGTCGAGCACCAGCACGGTCGGGCGATACGCGAGCGCGCGAGCAAACGCGAGCAGTTGACGCTGACCGGCAGAGAGGTTGTTGCCGCGCTCGCGGACCGGCTCGTCGTACCCGTGGCGCAAGCGTTGCACGAAGCGGTCCGCGTTCACCGTCCGAGCCGCCTCGATCGCGACCTCGAGCGGCACATCCGCGTTGTCGAGCGTGAGGTTGCTGGCGATCGTGCCGGAGAACAAGAATACGTCCTGCAAGACGACGCCGATGTGCCGCCGCAGCGCGGCAAGGTCCCAATCGCGCACGTCGACCCCGTCCACCAGCACACGGCCACGCTGGACGTCATAGGAACGGTTGAGCAGCTTGATTATGCTGGTCTTGCCCGAGCCCGTCGGCCCGACCAGGGCGATTTTTTCGCCCGGCTCGACGACGAACGACACGTCGCGCAACACGTAGTCGTCGCCCTGATAGGCGAACCAGACGCCATCGAACTCGATGCGACCACGCACGGGATGGGGCACTATGGGCTGCGCCGGGCTGGCGATCGACAGCGGCGTGTCGAGCAGTTGAAAGACGCGCTCGGCCGACGACATCGCCGACTGCATGACGGCGTACTTGGTCGAGAAATCGCGAATCGGAACGAAGAACTTCTGGATGTATTCGATAAACGCCACGAGAGTTCCGAACGCGAGCGTCCCGGCCAGAATCTCGCCGCCGCCGTACCAGACAATCAGGGCAAAGGAGATGCCGCTGATCGTCTCCACCAGAGAGAAGAGCGCCGCCTCGTAGACGTTTGCGGCGTGGTTGGCGCGCCGTTGCGCATCGTTGAGCCGCTCGAAGTCGCGGGCGACGCGCACTTCGCGGGCAAAGAGCTGGATCACGGTCATGCCGGCCAGCGCCTCCTGCAGGTACGCGTTGAGTCGCGCCAGGCGGTCGCGGATGAGCCGGTAGCTCTGTCGCGCTTGGATGCGGAAGAAGTTGATGGAGAGGGCCAGGACCGGGCAGAGCAACAGGGTGACGATCGCCAGGTGCCAGTCGATCGCCAGCATGATGCCGACGATGCCCAACAAGGTAACGAGATCCATGAGAATGGTCAGCGCCCCGGCGGAAAACATCTCGTTGATCACGTCGACATCGGTGGTGAGCCGGGTCACCAGGCGTCCGATCGGGTTGCGGTCGAAGAACTGCGCCGGCAAGCCCTGGACATGCTCGACCAATTCGCACCGCAAGCCGGCGAGGCTGCGCTGTGCGACCGCCATCGTCAGGTAGTACTGCAGGTAGAGCAGCGCGAACTCGGCGACCATGGCGAGCGCGTAGAGCGCGCCGATGCGCGTCAACCCGTTCAGATCGCGGGTCGCCATGGCGCGGTCGATGGCGAGCTTGAGGAGGTAGGGCTGGGCCAACGCGCAGGCGGAGGACAGCGGCAGACAGAGCATGGCCGCCCAGAACAGACCGCGATACGGCCGGATGTAGACCCACAACCGCCGCAACAGTTGGGAATCGTACGCCTTGCCCAACGCGGCTTCGCGATACAAGTCGGCCGCCGGATCGACGGCCGATGGCTGCGCCGAGCGACTCACAGCTCCTCGATCTCATCCGCCAACTGCTGCTGGCGGAACAGCTGGGCGTAGACGCCGTCGCGCGCGAGCAGCGCGGCGTGATCGCCAAATTCGATGATGCGCCCGTCGGCGAGGACCGCAATGCGGTCGGCATCCATGATCGTCGACACACGGTGGGCGATGAGGATGCTGGTGCGGTCTCGCATGACATCGCGCAGACCGCGCAAGATCGTCCGCTCGGTGCGCGTGTCGACGCTCGACAGCGCGTCGTCGAGCACGAGAATCTGGGGGGAGACGAGAATCGCTCGCGCCAGCGTGAGGCGCTGCTTCTGTCCGCCCGACAGCGTGATGCCCCGCTCGCCGATGACGGTGTCGTAGCCGCGCGGGAAGGCGGCAATGTCATCGGCCACACCGGCGATTTCCGCGGCGCGCCGGACCGCGTCGTCGCTGACGTCGTCGGCGCCGAAAGCGATGTTGTCGCGGATGCTGGCGGAGAACAGAAACGGATCTTGTGGCACGAAGCCGATGGCTTCCCGTAACTGGCGCAAAGAGAGCGCGCGGAGGTCGTGCCCATCGACCAGAATGGCGCCGCTGTCGGGGTCGAACAACCGCGGCAGCAGTTGAACCAGCGAGCTCTTTCCCGATCCGGTGTGCCCGACGATCGCCAACTTCTGTCCGGGTTCGACGGCGAAGGACACGCCGTCGATGACCGGATGGCCATTCGCCGCCGTGGCGTAGGAAAACCCGACGTCGCGGTACTCAATGCGACCGCTCACGGCCGACAGCGGCACCGGAACGGGCGGGTCGGAGATGGACGGCTCGACCGTAAAGATCTGGTCCAGACGCTGCATCGCCGCGCGGCCGCGTTGGAGGATCGACAGCATCCAGCCCATGGCCATGGTCGGCCAGGCGAGCAGGTTGAGATAGCCGATGAACGCGACGAGATCGCCGAGGCTGAGCGTACCGCGAATGACCTGGGATCCGCCGTACCACAGCACCATCAGCGTCCCCGTCCCAGAGGCAACGCGCATCAGCGGAATGAGTCGGCCGCGCACCCGCGCCAGCTCCAGGCTTTGTCGCGTGAACTCCTCATTCAGGCGGGCAAAGCGCTCCACCGCGCCGGGTTCGGCGACGTAAGCCTTGAGCACATGGATGCCGCTCATGTTCTCCTGCACCGCACTGCTCAAGTCCGCCAGGCCCTCCTGCACGCGCAGCGTCTGCTCCATCAGACGGCGGCTGACCCGTTTCACCGCCACGAGCAGAAACGGGTACGGCAGCAACGCCACCAGGGTGAGGACCGGATCGAGCGAGAGCATGATCGTCACGCCGTACAGGTAGTAGATCGGGGTATTGACGAGGTTGAGTATGCCCACGCCGAGGAGCAATCGGACCGCGGTGACGTCGTTGATCAGGCGCGACATCAAGTCACCCGTCTGGCGGGTTTGGTAATAGGAGACGGGCAACTTCAACAGGTGGCCGAAGAGGTCGTTGCGCAGGTCGTACTCGACGTCGCGACCGACGTTGAAAATCAGGGCGCGCGACAGCGTGCGCACGGCGCCCTGCACCAGCGCCAGACCGGCGATCAG
>CAYVUV010000076.1:0-6036 GCA_964455095.1 uncultured Binatia bacterium (SeqCode) | reverse complement strand
ATGCAGATCGATCCCACAGTACAATCCATTCATCTCCACACCTCCTCCCCACGGGTTGGTTGCGTCGGTCCGGTTCAACCGAACGTTACAACCCGTGGGGTGAGGCCTTCCAGATGATCTTCAGGGGAGGTTCTGTTTGAGGGGTAGGCCAGATCAACCTCCCCCTAACCCCCTCCTTGGAAAGGAGGGGGAAATACTGCGGAGAAGATCGACAGTCGCGCTCAGTCGAAGAGCAGCGCTCCCTTGCGGTTGTCGCTGACGTCGTTGGTTCCCGGCGGGTCCTGGGCGCCGGCGGCGGCGTCGAAATCGGCCGTCGAGCGATCGATGCGCATGCCGTAGCCGCCGTTGGCGGAGAAGTCGTTGCCGTCGACCAGGGCGCCGTCGGATTGGTTCAGACGCAGCCCGTTGCCGTCGTTGCCGGCCGCGCGGTTGCCGGCCAGTAGACCCGCACTCGAGCCCTCGAGCGTCAGGCCGGCGCCGATGTTGCCGGCGCTGAAGTTGCCGGTGATGACCGGGTCGAGACTGTTCGTCACCTCGATGCCGTCGCCGCCGTTGGCGAACGCGGCGGTGTTGCGGACACTCGCCGTGGCGCCGCGCACGGCGACGCCGGCGGCGAAGTTGCGCACACTCGCGCAGGTGTCGATCTCCGCCGGCGCCTCGACGGCAAAGCCCTCGCCGTTCTCGCGCGCCAGGCAGTCGGAGAGGCCCGCACCGGCCGCGGCGATTCGCATCCCGGCGCCGATGTTGGCGCGCGCCTCGAGGTGGCGCGCCGCGAGCGGGGCCTCGATGCTGATACCGACCGTGCCGCCGGTCGCGGTCAGATCCGCCGCCACCGCAGCGGGATGGGCGAGCGCCAGGGCCGGACCGAGTCCGCCCGCGTCGATCACGGTGCGCCCCGTGCCGGCGCCGTAGAGCTCGACGGCGCGCGTCACGCGCACCTGCTCGCGGTAGATTCCCTCACCGATGGCGACGATGATGCGGCCGTCGCCGTTGCGATCGGTGGCCGCGGCGACGGCCGCGGCGATGGTGTGAAACGGAGCCGGCCCGGTCTGCGCCACGCGGGCGTCGACGTTGCCGGGCATGAGCTCGGCGCGCAGCACCGCCGGGATGCGTTGGCAGAGCGCGCCGTTGGCAAATACCTTCAGTTCGCCGTTGCCGGCGCCGCGCGCGGCGGCGACGATCGGCATGCCGCGACCGTCCGCGAGCGCGAAGCGCTTCGTATCCACCGAGCGGTTGCTGCCGCGGCTGAACCCGAGCGGGCCGCTGGCGACGACGCGCACGGCCAGTGGCACGGCGGGGTCGGCCGGGTTGCCGAGACGATCGACGGGGACCACCAGCAGCCGCGCCCGGCGCGCCCTGCCGGCCGTGCCGAGCACGATCGCCTCGGGCTCGCTCGGCAGCGCAGGCTTCCAACGCGCGAGCTCGACGATGCGGGCGCAGACGGCTGGTCCGGCCACGGAGCGCGCGGTGTCGGCGGTCGGGCTCGAGCCGTCGGCCGGCAACCGGAGGTCGAGGACGGCTGGATTCGGCACGCCGGCGGCGTGCGGCATCGGGTTCAAAGTTCCGTCGACCTTGAGCGGACCGAGGTCCGCACTGAAGACCCGCCCCGGCTCGCGCTCGGGGAGAAACGGCTGCGCGGTCATGATGGCGGGACCGGTCGGAACCAGGCCTTCGAAGAACGAGGGGTTGTAGGCGCCGGTCAACGCGATGGCCGTGGCGACGACGGTGAGTCCGCCCGTGCTGGCGCGCGCGCCGGCCGTGACGGCGATCGTGCCGCTCGCCACTCCGCCGCTGAAGAAAGCCACTTCCCGTCCGACCGGGTCCAGCTCGCGCAGCGCGCGCACCTGGCGCTCGGCGTGGATGCCTGAGGGTCCGATGACGCCGTCGCCGTCGCGATCGGCGAAGAGCAGGACGACGACGGGCAAGCCCTCCAGGTCGGCGGCGGCGAGCGAGTTGCCATAGGGCTGACCCGGACCGACGGCGCCGTCGGAGAGATAGACGCGAAAGGGCAGGGTGACGCCGACGCCGCGCGCGCCGGCGGTGGCGGTGGCGACGGCGCCGCGCGCTGCGGCGGGAGCAGGAATTCCTCCGCCCGGCGACACGGCGCCCAGACGCACGACGAGATCGATGTCGCCGATCTTCGCGGTGTCGATGACATCGTCTGCGGTGCCGAGGCGGCCGTCGGCGCCGGGCTTCACGAGCGGCTGTCCCGGCAAGATCTCGTAGGGCGAGCCGGTAGAGGAATCGGTCGGATCGCCGCTGAAGACCGCGCTCGCCGCACTGGCGGGTCGAGCGAGCAGGGCCAGCATGCAGGCCGCGAGCACGGGTCGGCCCGCCCAGCGGCGCAGAGAAGCGGTCACCACTGCACCTCCACGCTGTTGCTGCGCAACGGGCTACCGCCGAATGCGGCCTCGAGCCGCACGGTGGCCGCGCCGGCGGCCGTGAAGACGGGCGGCAGCACGGCGGTGATCTGCGTCGGGGTGATGGCCACCACGCCGGGCGCGCCGGCGAGCGGTGCCGGCGCGCCGCCACCGCTGGCCAGGGTCACGCGGCCGTCGAGAAAGAGCTGGGCGATCGACGTGCCCTGCGTCGCGACGACCGCCAGCGGATAGCCGAGGCGCGTCGCTTCGCTGTATTCGAAGTTGGCGCGGATCTCGAGCGTGACGACGCCGGCGTCCGCGGTGGCCGTGGCGTCGGCGATCGCGAGCTCGGGCTCGGTCGATCCGGCGGCAGCCGGCCGCGCCGCGCACAGCAGCGCGCCGGCGAGCAGCCAGAGGCGCAGCGTCGCCGCGCGCGCCCTCACGACGTCACCCCGTATTTCTCCATCCGATAGCGCAAGGCGTCGCGCGACAGACCGAGCAGCTTGGCAGCGCGCACCTGATTGCCCCCGGCCTGGCGCAGCGCCTGCTCGACCAGCGACTTTTCCAGGTCGCCCCAGACGATACCGCCGGGGGGGAAGGTGACCGCGAAACCACCGGTCGGTTCTTGTGCAGGCGGCAGCAGCGCCAGATCCTTCGGCTCGAGCACGCCGCGCTCGCTGAGGAGCACCGCGCGCTCCATGACGTTGGCCAGCTCGCGCACGTTGCCCGGCCAGCGGTAGGCGCGCAGCGCCGCGCGGGCGTCCTCGCTCAACGTCGGCGCCGGAACGCCGTAGCGGGCGGCATGGCCGGTGAGGAAGGATTCCGCCAGCTCGAGCACATCGTCCTCGCGCTCGCGCAACGGCGGCACGTGGATCTCGACGACGCGCAGGCGGTGGTAGAGGTCCTCGCGAAACTCGCCCTTGCGCACCGCCTCGCCGAGGTCGCGGTTGGTCGCGGCGATGACCCAGACATCGGTGACGCGGTCGCGCACGCTGCCGAGGCGCCGCACGGTCTTCTCCTCGATCACCTTGAGCAACTTGGCCTGCACCGAGCTGCCGACGTGGCCGATCTCGTCGAGAAAGAGCGTGCCGCCCTCGGCGGCCTCGATCAGGCCCGGCTTCGCCGTGCGCGCGTCGGTGAAGGCGCCCTTGTCGTAGCCGAACAGCTCCGACTCCAGGAGCGCCTCGGGGATCGCGGTGCAGTTGAGGTCGATGAACGGGCCCTCGCTGCGCGCGCCGCTGGCGTGCAGGGTGCGCGCCAGCAAGCCCTTGCCCGTGCCGGTCTCGCCGATGAAGAGCACCGTCGGGCCGCCCGCACCGGCGCCGCGCGGCAGGGTGCTCAGCCGCTCGATGGTGCGCCGCACGTCCTGGATTGCCGGCGAACGCCCGAGCACGCCACGGGCGTCTTGCCCGCCGCGTTGGTGGCGATAGAAGCGCAGCTCCTGCTGGAGGCGATCCTTCTCGATCACGCGCTCGATGGCGAGCTCGAGCTCGGCCAGCCCGACCGGTTTGCGCACGAAGTCGGCGGCGCCGAAGCGCATCGCCGACACGGCGTCCTCGAGGGTGGCGAACGCGGTCATCATGATGACGATGATTGTCGGGTCGATCGCGCGCAGCTGCTGCAGCGTTTCCAGGCCGCTCATGCCGGGCAGGCGATTGTCGAGCAGGACGAGGTCGGGCCGCGCGTTGCGCATCCAGCCGAGCGCCGCCTCGCCACTCTCGAGCCACTCGACGGTGTGCCCTTCGGACTGCAGGGCGCGTTGCACGTTGCGAGCGAGGACGATCTCGTCTTCGACCAGAAGGATCTGCATCGGCGCCAGGCGATTCGACTTCTCCACCTCTTGCGGGGTGGCGGGACCGCTCGGCGGCACCTGCGGCTCGTTGCTCACTGCTTGGGGAGAATAAACCATTGCACGACACAACAGCAATTCGCGTTCCCCGTGGTGTGGCGTTGCCCGGGCCTCCGCGCGGTGTTCGGGCCGGCGCTCTCGGCAGCAGGGGGGTGGGGGATATCGCGCACCGTGTGCGGGATATCGCGCAATTCATTAGAACTCCGGGCCCTCTCCCGGATGGGAGAGGGTTGGGTGAGGGGGATCAAATGACTCTCCCAACCTCGCTCGCTCGCAGTGCAGCAGGCGAGAAATCCGGTACACGATCGAGCAGTAAAGCCGTGGAAGATGAATAGTGAATATCCCCCTCACCCTAGCCCTCTCCCATCCGGGAGAGGGAACCGGGCCGGGAACGAAAGAAAAACGGGGCACCTCCCGAGTGGGAAGTGCCCCGATGGTGCGGCGTGTTTGGTTTCGGCTCAACGGTCGCGACAGGTCTCCGTCGCGGTTGCGACCACCGCGCCCGCGGCGTCGATGATCTCGCCGGTCACCTGCGGCGGAGAACCCTGGATGAATCCCCCCGCGATCGGCGTCGCTCCCGACCCGATGTCGCCGGAATCGCTGTCGAAGTCGAACTCCGCCTGGTCGCCGATGGTCGCCTGGGGCGCGGCCAGCGCGGTGCTCACACCCGAGGTGGCGCGAGCCGTGTAGGTGCCAGTCGAGAGGCCGCTGCCGTCGACCGATATCTTGGAACGCGAGCCGCGGCGCTCGCAGGTGACGCGGACGGCCGGCGTGCCGCCACCGGGAGGAATCACGGCGTCACACGGATTCGGGGTGCAGGTGCCGGGGCCCATGTCGATGCCGCCCTGTGCGATGCACTCCGCCGGCGTGCGGTCCTCGCACTCGGCGGCGCCGTCGCCGCCGTTGTCGGGCAGGCAGCACTGGATGTCGGGGTTGGCGGGCGGGAGGTCGGCACAGGGATCCGGGGTGCAGGTGCCGGGGCCCATGTCGATGCCGCCCTGGGCGATGCACTCCTCGGCCGTGCGATCCTCGCACTCCGCGGGGCCGTCGCCGCCGCCGTCGGGCAGGCAGCACTGGATGTCGGGATCCGCCGGAGGCGTGGCGGCGCAGGGGTTGGGAGCGCAGGATGTCGCCTCGACGACCGTGCCGCCCTGATTGAGACACTCCGCTGGCGTGCGATCCTCGCACTCGGTGCCGCTGTCGTCGGGGATGCAGCAGACGATATCGGTGCCGGCCGGCGGCGTGGCGCCGCAGGGATTGGGAAGGCACGAGGTGGCGCTGACGACGGTGCCGCCTTGCGCGGCGCACTCTTCGGCGGTGCGGTCCTCGCACTCGGCGTCGCCGTCGCCGCCACCGTCGGGGAGGCAGCAGGTCACGTCGGTGGCGTCGTCGTCCGGCAGCTGGCCGCCGAGGGCGTCGTCGTCACCCACCTTGCGCAGGGCGATCGATGCGCCGCGCGGGTCGAAGCCGAGCAGCAGGTCGCGCCCGTGTGGCCGGCTGCTGAAGCGCCCGCGCACGCGGCCACCGCGATCCGAGCGCAGGGTCGCGACCTTCACGCCGCCGACGATGAGCTCGTACTCCGCCTCGCGTTCGAGACGCGCGGCCTGAACCTGAAAGCGCCCTTCGGTGGCGCTGCGCAGCTGTAGGCGCGCCTTGCCCTGGGCGCGCGGCGCTTCGGCCGTCGGCTCCAGGCGGGTTTCCACCTTCTCTCGCGCCTGGCTCGCACTCGCCGCCAGCGCCACCAGGACGCCCACCACGGTCAGGATCCGTGCGGTTCGTGACGTGACCCGATGTGCATTCCCTCGCCCATTCATCCGTTCCATCAGA
>CAYVUV010000075.1:0-5218 GCA_964455095.1 uncultured Binatia bacterium (SeqCode) | reverse complement strand
GGCATCGCCAAGGTCGTGCTGAACGAAGTGTACAGCATGACCCAGGCCTTTCTGGCCGACGGCGGCTCCGAGCCGTTCGGCCAAGGGGCGCTGAAGAACCCGGAGCTCAACCGCCTGATGCGGCGTTGAGGCTGCGCGTTCGCTGTCGATTTTGTCCTGGTCTGTGATAAGGACGGCGGCGCGCTCAGAGGCCAGGGAGCTGAATGGACCAGGGAAACCGCCCGCGGCAATCGCTAGTCGACTACGTCATCCGACGCACGGTCGCGTTCCTCGCGCTACTCATCGCCACTTCGATTGCCCCCGCCGTCGCACAGCTCGCGCCGATCGGCAGCGAGTTTCAGGCGAACTCTTTCACCACCGCCAACCAGTACCGGGGCGACGTCGCGACCGACGGCAGCGGCAACTTCGTCGTCGTATGGGGCTCCGGGATGTTCGCGGGGATTTCGCAAGACGGTGAGAGCTTCGGCGTGTTCGGCCAGCGCTTCGCCAGCGGCGGCGCGAAGCTCGGCTCCGAGTTCCTGGTCAACTCCTACACCGCGGGGCCGCAGTTCGAGGGTCGAGTCGCCGCGGCGCCGGGCGGGGATTTTCTCGTCGTGTGGCGGGACGGCAGCGGTCTCGATAGCGGCGATGGCAGCAGCGCGGGCATCTTCGGCCAGCTCTTCGACAGCAGCGGCGCCACGGTGGGGATCCAGTTCCAGGTCAACTCGTACACGTTTACCCAACAGATCCAGCCCGACGTGGCCGCCGACGGCAACGGCGCGTTCGTCGCCGTGTGGGCGAGTCAGGCGGACAACAGCATCTTCGGCATCTTCGGCCAGCGCTTCGCCAGCGACGGCACGCCGATCGGAGGCGAGTTTCAGATCAATACCTTCACGGTCGGGCGGCAGGACACGCCGTCGGTTGCGGCGGATGCCAGCGGTGGGTTCGTCGTGACGTGGAAGAGCGAGAACCAGGACGGAAGCGGCTACGGCGTTTTCGGCCAACGCTTTGCCAGCAGCGGCGCCGCGACGGGCACCGAGTTCCAGATCAATTCGTTTACCATCGACGATCAACAGTTTCCCGAGGTGGCGAGCGCCGCCACCGGCGCCTTCGTCGTCGTGTGGAGCAGCTACCTCCAGGATGGCAGCTACAACGGCCTCTTCGGGCAGCGCTTCGACAGCGCCGGGATGACCGCCGGCAGCGAGTTTCAAGTCAACGTCAATACCGTCTACTCCCAGTATCTGGCGGCGGTCGCCAGTCAGCCCGACGGGGGATTCCTGGTCACGTGGAGCGACTACCTGGGCATCGGCGACGGCTACGCAATCGTCGGCCGGCTCTACGACAGCAGTGGCGCAGCGGTCGGCAGCCCATTCCAAGTTTCCATCTCCCAGAACGTCTACCCGCGCCAGCCGAGAGCGGCCGCGGCACCAGCCGGCAACTACGTCGTGGTCTGGCAGAGCTTCGCCCAGGACGGCGATGACCAGGGCATGTTCGGCGTCCGGCTCCAGGAAGGGGGAATCACCCCAGCGCCGCCGCTGCTTCCGCAAGGCGTCCCGGTCTTGTCGCCATTCGCAACGCTCGCCGCGGTGGTGATGATCGCCGGCCTCGGACTCTGGCGGTTGCGCAGAGCCCGCATACGCCCTTCTGATTCCTCTCCCTCCGGGAGAGGCCAGGTGAGGGGATAGAACAAACTCTTCAACGAATCAGTAGTCGAAGCCATCGATTTCATCCCCTCACCTTACCTCTCCCGGAGGGAGAGGAAGTTCTTGCGCGAAGTGCTCGCAATTCCGGGCTACGGCGGTGTCGCCGTCGCGGTCGGGGTGGCCGTCGGTGTGCGAGTTGGGGTCCTGGTGCGTGTCGGCGTGCGCGTGCGCGGCGGGGCGTACGCCACCGTGAAGCTGCACAGGCTCGACACTGACGTCATCCCAGCGGCGCTGGCGCGCAGCTTCAGGGTTTCGACGCCTGTCGGTGGCGCCACCGCCGCCTTGAAGCTGAAGGTGAGGTTGGTTGCGATCAGGCGGTTGCGCAGCACATTGACCAGGCCGCCCGGCACAATGTCGAGCAACGTCGCCTGCGCGACCGCAACGGCGTCGCTGTCGATACCGTAGGATATGGTCACCAACTCCCCGACGTAGAAGATCGGATTGTCACCAGTCTCCGCGCAGCCGCGATTGGTGGCGACGTGCGGGTGCAGTGCGCTCGACGGTGTCATCGAACCGATGACGGTCGGCGTGCGCGTCGGTTTCGGCGTCTTCGTCGGCGTGGCGGTCCTCGTCGGAGGCCGCGGGCTTGGCGTCGTGGAGCCGGGCACCACGTTGAAGCTGCATGAGCGCCGCTTCGTCACGGTGCCGGAGCTGGCTTTCAGTTGCAGCTGGTGGATGCCCAGCGGCAAACCCACCTGCCCCGTCAGTCCGAACGTGGCGTTGGTGACGATCGATCCAAGGCTGACGGCGGTGACGAAGCCGTTGGGCTTGATCGCGAACAGTGTCGCGTTGGCGTGATCGACGTTTGAGCTGCCGACGTTCAGAAAGACAATCACCGTCTCGCCGACGGCGAACGTGGCGGCGTCGCCGGCTTCGAGGCACCCTCTATTGGTCGTCACATGCGGATGCAGGTCGGGCCCAGTCGTCGCAGCCGTGGTGCGGTTCGCCGCCAGCCCCACGGCGCCGGTGATCAAGGCCCAGATGAGCAGAGGAGAAAGAAACCGCCGACTCGATGTTGCGCTCTTCCCTACAGTTGCCATTTGTATTGCTCCTTGGTGGGGTTGCGCTCGCGCGCTGATTCAAAGCGTACCTGCCGAGGAGTCACACGCAATCCCTTTCGGCGCTTTCTCTCTGGTAAAGATTACCCTCGCAGCAATCACTTGATCCAGGCGAAGATCGCTGCTGAGCGACGGTGGTTGCTCCGGCGGGTCGCGTTGAGGTATCGCCTCGCACATGTCCCAACGCTTGCGCTGGATCGCATTGGCGAGCATTGCCGCAGTAGCCGTCGTGGTTGCGATCGCACGCCTGATGACCGGCTCCGATCTGCGTCTCGCCACGCCGCCGCGCATGGCGGCGAGTGCTCGGCCGCCGGGGGCGAATCCGCCCCTGCGCAATCCGCTGCCGCCGCAGGGCGCGTCGGGCGCCGTGCCGGACGACGCGGCTTCCGGCGCCGAGCCGGAGGGTGGCAACGGTCAAGAAGACACCTCCGGAATAGACGAGGACATGCACGACGCATCGGCGGAGGCGTGGGCCGCGGTCGACCTGGACGAGGTGCGCCGCGCCATGCCGGACAATGTCTACTTCAAGTTGTCGGCGCCGACCAAGGACGAGGAGATCCTGGCGCAGCGCGACGCCGAGCGTTCCCGTTGGAACACCGAGTACGGCAAGATCCTGTCGGGAACCGCCACCGACGAGGAGATTCGCGCCTACTACGATCAGCGCGCGCGGCTGGCGAGCGACTACATGGAGTTCACCACGTACCTCCTCGACCACTATCGCGACACCTTGCCCGAGCGCGACGTGGGCCTGCTGGAGCTGGCCCGCCGCCTGAACGCCGCCCGCCTGCAGGAGATCTCGCGCCAGGTCGAGGAATCGTTCGAGCGCAAACGCCAACAGGACGAGGCGCGCGCCGCGTGGCTGGCCGACGAGGCAGAGTTCGGCAAGGCCGATGCCGACTCACAGTGAACGCCACTCCCCTCCGGCAAGATTTTTCTTGACAGGAAGTCCCGCCATAACGTTTAAGCGCAAGAAAGCACCACTGAGTTTCGGCGAAGCGTACCAACCGCTGACCGCTCACCGGCGCGTCAGGAGAAGGGGGAGGTTAGGTATGAAGATCCGGGCACTTTGGATTTGCACCATCGCCTTGCTGATGGGGGCACCGTGGGCGCATGTGGCGCGCGGCATCGGCATCGAGGACGTGGTCGACGGCGGCAACACCTACGCCTGGCAACGCGTCGAGTTGCCGGGCACCGTGTGCAGCAACGGCTCGCAGTACCGTTTCTGGTACTACGACAACCCGAGTTCGACGAGCCTGCTGATCTCCTACGAGGGCGGCGGCGCGTGTTGGGATTACCCCAGCTGCAGCGGACAGACGGGGATCCTCGGCGCGGCCAATCCCAACGGCATCCCGACCGATTACATCACGCAGTTCAAGGCCAAGTACGTCCAACCGCTGGTGAACGGCGCCGACCCCGGCATCCCGCCGTTCCGCTCCAAGACCAACATCGCCACCAACGGCTTCGACATGGTCTACATGCCGTACTGCACCTGCGACGTGCACGTCGGCAACCGCGTCGTGACCTACACCGACCCGACCGGTCAGAATCCACCGATCACGTTCCGGCACAACGGCTACAACAACTCCATCGCGGCGCTGAACTACCTGCACACGCGCTTCCCCACCATC
Source organism: uncultured Binatia bacterium (SeqCode) (assembly GCA_964455095.1). Taxonomy (GTDB): domain Bacteria; phylum Desulfobacterota; class Binatia; order HRBIN30; family CADEER01; genus CAYVUV01. Next base: position 850 of record CAYVUV010000075.1, on the reverse strand, counting down.
AACAAGCTGGTGGTGACCGGCTTCAGCGCCGGCGGCGTCGCCAGTAGCGCCATCTTCTATCAGGCCCGCCGCACGCTGGTGCCGACCAAGGCGTATCTGCTCAACGACTCGGGCCCGATCTTCCCGGCCCCCAACGCGACCTACAACTCGCGCCCCCTGCACCAGCTCATCACGACGCAGTGGAACCTGGCGTCGCTCTACAGCCAGCTCCCGGCCTCGTTCAACCCGAACGACTTCGGCAGCATCAACGCCATGGTGGCGACGCAGTTCCCCAACGACCGCCTCGCCTACATCGGCTATTCGAGCGACTACAACTTCTCCCGCTTCTCCTACGAGCGCTTCTACCCCGGCATCACCCAGGCGGGGGTACTGCAGAAGTGGCGTCAGGATCAGACCAACCTGATCAACCAGATCAAGAATTACTCGAACTACAGCTACCACGTGCCGTGGCACCGGCCGATCAACGACAGCCACTGCGCGGCCATCATCACCTTCATCGGCAGCCATGCCTGCCCGACGGTGCGCAAGAAGTATTGGTACGAGGCGCTCGAGTTCCCGTGGACCCAGACCTGGAAGTGCCCGAGCGGCAACATGACGATGGAGAACTTCCTCACCCGTTTCATCACCAACAATCTGCAGACCCGCACCGTCGAGCCGGAGAACTACTACAACAACGAAGATCCCGGCATGCAGATCGTCGCGCCGCTGATCAACGACGCGATCTCGGGCGGCTGACGCACGCGTGTTGCTCGATGGCTGGGGCCCACCCGGGCCCCAGCCTGTCGCTCGATTCGACCCAGGCCCCATGCGCTCGACGCATAGCAGTGGAGCGCACAGCGTCCTCTTGATC
>CAYVUV010000074.1:0-14272 GCA_964455095.1 uncultured Binatia bacterium (SeqCode) | reverse complement strand
CGGATTGATCGTCGGAGCACGCGCCTTCCCGGGCAACCCGTACGACGGGCACATCCTGTCGGCGCAGCTCGAGCAGACGAACATTCTTCTCGAAGACGTCGGACGTACACCGAAACAGGTCGTCGTCGATCTCGGCTTTCGCGGTGTCGACGCGGATAACCCCGGTGTGGAGATCATCCATCGCGGGCGCTTCAAGTCGATGACGGACCAGCAACGACGGTGGCTGAAGCGTCGCCAGGCAATCGAGCCTGCGATCGGGCACCTGAAGGCCGATCACCGGATGAACCGGTGCTGGTTGGCAGGTAGTCTGGGCGATGCGCTGCATGCGGTGCTGTGCGCGGCGGGCTACAACCTGCGTTGGCTGCTGCGGGCGGTCGTCCGCGGACGCATCGGGCGGCTTTTTTTCGCGTTGTGGTCGGCAACGTTGCAGTTGCTTCTCGCCGTATCGGTGATGCTGTCGCCATCGCGCGAGCGGTCGGCGCCGGTCGTGGCGGCGGCAAGCTGAATTTCGCAGGGCCGACGAAGTAGAGCGGCACATGGTGGTTGATGATCGCGTGCTGGACCTTCGTTCGCGCCCGCGACACCTGGTAGTAGGTCTTCGAGAGTTCCTGCAAGTCGTGATGCCCTGCAAGCATCGGATCGACGTACCGTTGCACGCGGCCCTGTTTGAGCATCTCAAGAATGACAGTGGCATCCTTTGGGTCGTTTTTGTCCCAGGAGTTGAACATCGCTTCTCGGAACCGGGATTGCGCGACGGAGGAGATGCTGACGACCTCGGCGCCGGAGATTGCCAAACGATGAGCGATTGCCCGGTGGTAATCGCCAGTCGGTTCGAGGGCTGCGCGTACACGGCCACCCAGCCCATTGAGGAACTCAATGAGTCTGTCGAAGTCTTCGGCAGCATTCGCCATTCTGAAGCGGTGACGTTGGCCAGAAGCGGTCTCGATCAACACTGCATTCCAGTACCGTGCGACGTCGATTGCTACCCAGTGGCAGGGGGCCGTAGCATCCGTCTTGTCAGCCATGATGGTGATCTCCTTCGGTCGTAGAGAAACCAAAGGATGCCGTCGCCATTCATGGTTGACGCCTATTCTGCAGTTACTACGGCAGCGAGTTCACGGGACGTCTGATGGATCTCTGGGCGTATCACCACAAGGTCCGAATCGACTTCAGCCGGCCGGGTAAACCCACCGACAACGGGCACGTCGAGACGTTCAACGGTTCGTTGCGCGACGAGTGCTTGAATGTTCACTGGTTCGAGTCATTGGCCGACGCCAAGGCGATCGTCGAGGCTTGGCGGCGTGACTACAATGAGAGCCGTCCTCACAGTGCTCTCATGGACCTTACGCCGGCGGAATTCGTCCGCCAGCAAAGGATTCCGGGGCCCGTCGAGGGCCTTGTGACCGCCGAAAACTAACTCTCGGTGCTGTCCAAGAAAGCCAAGCGATTCAAAGACGCAGAGACTTCACTTATCCGGCTGTCCGAAAATCTGGCGCCACTTCTAATTCCATATCGGTCTTAGACTCTTGCCGGGGTTCACACACAAGACTCCCGAGACTTCGAAAGGCTGATCATGGAACGCTTTACCATCTCGCTCGACGCCACCCTCGCGGCTCAGTTCGAAGAGTTCATTGCCGCGCGCGGCTACGATAATCGCTCCGAGGCATGCCGCGACCTGATACGTGGGGCCGTCGAAGCGGATCGCCAGCGACACGAACTTGTCGGTCCGTGCATCGCCAGCCTGTCATATGTCTACAACCACCATGAGCGCGACCTGTCCGAACGGTTGACAAGCCTGCAGCACGATCATCACGACCTGATCGTGACGACGATGCACATCCACCTCGACCACACGCACTGCATCGAGTCGGTCACCCTGAAGGGGCCTGGTGCCGATGTACAACGCTTTGCTGACGCCCTGACGGCGGAGCGCGGAGTCCACCATGGCAAGCTCAACATCATCAGTCTCCGGGTAGGTGACGGCCACCGACACGACGCCGACTCGTCCCCGCACAGGCACTTGCGGCCTGCCACGTGACCACGTGCCAACCGAGACGATCGCCGAGCGCGTTGACGAGGGATCAGCGACTTTGTATGATTTCTAGCCCATTTCTTCACACCAGGCGCCGCCAACGTGAGGTCTATCGCAGCGACGGGATCGAAGTGCCAATCGATATGGTTGGTATATCAGCGCTACGCGAAAGCACTGCAGTCATGCGGGGAGAAACGCAGTCACCATGAATCGCTGGATCATCGTCTTGCTCGCGCTCGCCTCGAGTGCGGTGGCGGCGCACGATCTCTGGTTCGACCGAGAGAGCAATGGGTATGTCCTGTTGCAGGGACATCGTCATTCAGGGCATGACGGCGCGGAGGTCGTTGCCTATGCGGCGTCTGCCGTCAAGGGGCTTACCTGTGTCGACAAGACGGGGCGTGTCCGACAGTTAGACGCGGCGCGGGAGTATCCGACCAGAGTTGCGGGCGATTGCGCGGCGCTCACGGTCAGCTTCTCGACGGGCTACTGGACCAAGACCCCGTGGGAAACGCGAAATGTCCCGAAGACCGGGATCGCCGGGATAGTCAAGAGCTGGTATTCGAAGGAATCGCTCAAGCTCATCGTGCACTGGATCCCGTCTGTCTCGGGGCCGATCGGAACAGACCTGGAAATCACGCCGACGCGTGATCCACTCCCGCTGCAGACCGGTGACAAGCTGGTCGTGCTGGTCACCGACGCGGGCAAACCGGTGTCGGGAGTGCCCGTGGCGTATGCCGGGGAAACCCGCGGAATCTCGGGAGCCGACGGGAAAGTGGCGATCCGGCTGCGCCGGGGCGGCGTCCAGTTGCTGGAGGCCACGCTGGAGACGCCGCTGGAAGACGGCAAGGCTGACAGCGTGATCCGCACCGCATCGCTGCAGTTCGCGATCGCGCCATGAAATGCATCGCACCGGGTCTGGCCCTCCTGGTGGCCAGCCACGCGTGGGCGCATGAAGTCGCGCTCGAGATCGGTCACCAGGAGGCCACCGTGCTTCGTCTGACATATTCGGACGGCCAGCCGTTCGTCTTCGAGACTTACGAACTCTTGCTGCCTGGCAACGACACGCCAGAGCAGGTCGGGCGCACGGACCGGCAAGGCAGGGCGGTCTTCCTGACCGGCGCCCATCCGAAGTGGCGCCTCAAGGCCTATTCCACAGACGGACACGGCGTAGACCAGATCCTGAACCTGCCTCCCAGGGAGGCAACGGGCGTCTGCCTCGCGAATACAGCCGCGGCGCCGCAGCGCGGGCTTCTCCTGGCCACCGGAGCCGGCATCCTCTTCGGCCTCTTCGGCCTCGTTCAACTCTTCCTGCGGAACAGCCGTCGATGAATAAGGGACCATTGAAATTCACCGCCGCCGTCGTCCTCACGCTCGCCGCGTGGCCGGGTTGGGCGCACCATGGCGTCGCTGGAATCGGGGTCGCTGGACTGCAGGGTCCGGGGGCACCGATCGAATCGGCTGCCTCGACCTTGCTTCCCGAAGGAAAGACGCTGGCCTACCTCAAGGTCGACGACGCCCGCTATCGAAAGTTCGCGTGGGCCGCTCCGAACGCCCGCTATTCACAATTCACGATGGCGGGGCTCGGTTACGGTTTCACTCCGTGGTTCTCGGGCTACGCTTTTCTCCCCTATCACGAAAAAGTCGATGAATCCGGCGGTCTCGATTCGCGAGGCTTCGCGGACGTGTCGCTCATGGGGCAGTTCGGCTTCAAGTACGACCAGGAATTCCGGCTGATCCCCGCCAACGAGAGCCTCGACGACCTCGAGGATTGGCATTTCTCGATCTTCGGGGGAGCGAGCCTCCCGACGGGCGATGCAAACAGCCGACTGAGCGATGGAACGATCGATCCGTCCAGATCACTGGGCTTCGGGAAGCCCGCGTACACGATCGGACTGACGGCCAGCAAGACATTGCTCGAACGGTTCACTCTCAACCTGGAGGCTTCGATGCTGCGCTTCCAAGAGTACAAGTATGCCGACGGCGAGCGGGTGCGTTTCGGGTCCGAACATCGACTCAACGTCGCCCTCTCCTACCGTGGCCTCGTCGTTCCGGAGCAGATGTTTCGCATCGATCCAGTGCTCGAGCTTCAGTATCTCGGCTTGGGCCGGGATCGCGAAGGCGGCGTGCCGGCCATTGCCGCAGGTGGGCGCATGCTGTATGCCGTTCCCGGTGTGCGGGCATATTGGCGGAACACAAGTCTCGCCGTAGGCATGAAGACCCCCGTGTGGACCCGGTTGAACGAGGGCGAGCAACAGCAGGGGGCGGAAGGCAAGGAAAGGTACCGGATAATCATTTCGGCCTCGGCGCTATTCTGAACTGGCGGGCAATGCATATTCCCGACGGCTTCCTCTCGCCTCAGACCTATCTGCCGGCCTATGCGATTGCCATCGGGGCGTGGGCCTGGTCGGCAAGAGGTCTGCGCGAGACGCTGGACGAGACGACCGTGCCCCGCTTGGCCATGCTGACTGCGCTCGCATACAGCCTGGGCCTTGTGATGGTGCCGATTCCAGGGGGAACCTCCGGTCACGCGCTGGGCGTCGCGATCCTGGCCATGGTGTTCGGTATTCGCTCGGCATTCGTCGCGTTCAGCCTAGTGCTGGCTCTACAGTCACTGCTCTTTGGCGCCGGTGGCATTACGGCCCTGCCGGTCAACGCCCTCAGCATTGGACTGGCAGGCGCCGCAACCGCAGTCGGTGTCCGCCGCCTGCTGCGAAATCTCGGCGACACGGCTTCCATCGCAGTTGCAGCATGGGCCTCGGTCATGGTGCCGGCGGCAATCACGGCCTCGATCCTTGGAGTGCAGCCCTCGATCGCCCATGCAGCCGACGGTTCCCCCCTGTTCTTTCCGTTCGGACTATCGATCACACTGCCAGCCGTCGCGATCCCGCATGCCTTCATTGGTATCGGTGAAGCAGCGCTGACCGTACTCGTTCTTCGCTACGCGAGGGCCCGCACTTGGCCAACCGTGTGAATCAGCAAGCCTGGCTGGCGCTCTATGCGTCGTGCGTCGTGGTCGTCTCGTTCATTCACGAACCGCAAATTCTCGCGGCGCTGCTGTGCCTGGCGACGCTTGCAAGCGGCCGCAAGGCGCCCGCCCTGCTGCGCCGGACGCTGCTCGCCGTGCTTGCCTTCAACCTCACCGTCAGCCTCGGCTACGTGTTGATTTCCGCCTTGCAGGCCGAATTCCGCGCCAGCTACCTGCTGCAGATCAACCTGCGGGTCGTCTTGCTGGTCTTCCTTGGATTCTGGCTTGCAGCATCGGTTGACCTGCTGACTGCGCTCTCCGGATTCTTGCTGCTGCGTCTGATCGCGACGCTGGCCATCGGCCAGATCAAGACGTTCGAACGCATTCTGCAGGACTTCCGCCTGGCCTTCAGAAGTCGCAACCTCACGCGACCGAGCCTCCTCGACCAGACGCGTCACGCGTCCGCCCAAGCACAAACGCTTCTCGACAAGGCGTTAGCCTCAGCCAGCGAAGCCGCGCTTGCAATGCGTTCCCGCGGGACTTTCGATGATTGAATTGCGCAAAGTCGCTTTTGCGTGGCCGGGCGAGTCGACCTTGCTCCACGACATCAATCTGCACATCGCCGAGGGCGAAAAGGTGGTCCTGCTTGGCGCGAACGGTTGCGGCAAGTCGACCCTGCTGAAGATACTCAATGGCCTGGTCGAGCCGAGCGCGGGGGAGGTGCGCTGGCGCGGACGTGTACTCGACCGCGCGTACCTGAGGAAGCGGACAAATGCCCGTGAATTCCGTCGAGCCTGCGTATTGCTCTTCCAGCATCCGGAGGCGATGCTGTTCAATCCCACGGTAAGAGAGGAACTCACTTACGGCCTGCGCCAACTCGGCTTGCCGGATGTCGAGGAGCGCATGACACGGTGGAGTCGCCAACTCAGGCTCGACCGACTGCTCGACAAGGCGCCGTTCCAGCTTTCGGGGGGTCAGAAGCAGAAGGTGGCACTCGCGAGCCTGCTGACGCTCAATCCGGAGGTGATGTTGCTCGACGAACCCTCGGCGAGCCTGGACCCGGCTACTGTCGGTTGGCTGATCGACTCCCTGATCCACTCGCGCAAGACATTGGTCGTTGCCACCCACAACCTGTCGCTCGCCCCGGAACTGGGCGAACGCTGCGTGATGTTGGGGGAGGACGGCCGTATTCTCTACGACGGCTCGACACGGGCCGCGCTGGCGCAGATTTCCTTACTGGAGCGTGCAGGCCTGGCACACCTGACCCCCGGCGGCCGGCCAGACTCCTCCACTTATGGCCACCCAAACTCCTCCACCTGACCGAGCTGCGCCGCAGGGTTAACGGTTAACTCTGGGCGAGCCCGGCGGGCACCGGGCGAGGCGTACCTTTCTGCCCCTCACGCGAGGGGGAACAGGAGTGAACGCCTTGAAGCCGCACCTACAGACGACGCTGCGCACGCTGCTGGCGCAGAACGTTGGTCAGCGCGAGATCGCCCGGGTCACGGGGATCGACCGCAAGACGATCCGCAACTTTCAGAAGCGCCTGGCCGCCGAGCCGGCAAACTCCCCCGGGGTGGCCACCGGTCCGGCCGCTCGAACTCCTCCACCCTGGCCACCGGCGCCCGCGGCCAGCCTCGGCGTGACGGTGTCGCTGTGCGAGCCGCACCGTGAGTTCATCGAAGCGCAACTGCGGCTGCGCCGCAACGCCACCGCGATCTACCAGGACCTCGTGGACCAGTTCGGGTTCGAGGGGCACTACAACGTCGGCCCTGCGAAATTCAGCCGACCATCGCCGTGGTCGACCCCGGGCGCATGCCTGACGGCGACAGCATCTCCGATACGGCGAGAAGCAGCTGCAACGTCGTCGACCACAAGGCGAAAAAAAGTCGCCCGATGCGCCCGCGGACGACCGCTCGCAGCAGCCAGCGCAGGTTGTAGCCAGCCGCACACAGCACCGCATGCAGCGCATCGCCCAGACTGCCCGCCAACCAGCATCGGTTCATCCGGTGATCGGCCTTCAGGTGCCCGATCGCCGGCTCGATCGCCTGGCGGCGCTTGAGCCACCGCCGTTGCTGGTTCGTCATCGACTTGAACCGACCCCGATGGATGATCTCCACACCGGGGTTGTCCGCATCGACACCGCGATAGCCGAGATCGACGACGACCTGTTTCGGTGTACGTCCGACGTCTTCGAGAAGAATGTTCGTCTGCTCGAGCTGCGCCGACAGGATGTGCCCGTCGTACGGGTTGCCCGGGAAGGCGCGTGCTCCGACGATCAATCCGCGTCGATGCGTGACGGCGATGCTCGCCTTCACACCGAACTCGTAGGGCTGGCGCGCTTTGCCCTTGCCGATGCATTCGACTTCCGGAGCGTGCATCGCGTAGAGCTTGTTCTTGTCCTTCGGTTGCTGCCTGCGAATGCGCTCTGCACGTTCCATCAGCGTCTGCAACCGGTGCAGCGTTGCGCCCGATTCGGTCGTCGCCGAGGCGATCTTGCGCTGCACCTCGCGCAGTACGATGCCCAGCACCGTGCGCTGGCGTTTGAGTACGCGACGCAGCCGCTTGTACTGCTTTGCATGCGCGTAGCCGCCGGCGCGCCGGCGCAGCGCCTTGCCTTCGCGCGCGAAGGTCTGCTTCAGCGCGATGCCGGCGGACTTCGCTGCCGTGACGACCTTGTGTCGTGCGATCTCCAGCAAGCGGCTATCCGTCGGAAACGCGATCGCCTTCTCCTGGTGTTAGTGGCTGCGAGGAAGCGCGGATATTTGCCGCGGAGTAGCGCGCGGATGCGAGCGAGGCGAGGCTCAGAACGGCGGCTCGATGTGATCCAGACGCAGTTGCCGAGGATCGTGACGGGTGGTCTGCTCGCGCAGCGCGGCCTGGATGTCGTTGCGGTAGAGCCGCCAGATCTCGTCGCGCAGCACGTCGAGGAACTCGAACACGGCGAGCGCCTGCTCGGGGGTCAGGTCCGGCGACGAGAGGCTGCAGGCAGGGGCGCGTCGCCTCATCGCTTCTTGCCCGAGCGCCGCCGCTGCTGACGCGCGGCACGCTCCTTGGCTTCCTTGAGGCGCCAGGACTCGCCCTCGAGGGCGATGATCTCGGCGTGATGCACCAGCCGATCGATCAGCGAGACGACGCAGGCGGCGTTGGGGAACACCTCATGCCAGTCGGCGAAGGCCTTGTTGGTGGTGACGACGGTGCTTTTGCGTTCGTAGCGTCGGCTCACGAGCTCGAACAGCAGGTCGGCGTAGCGGTTGGAGTAGGAGAGGTAGCCGACCTCGTCGATGCACAGCAGATCGATGCCGGCGTAGTGGCGCAGACGCCGGCTCAAGACTGAGGCGCTGTCGAGCGCGGCAAGCTCGCTCAGCAGGACGCCCGCGTTGACGAACAGCACCGTGTGCCCGGCGGCCAGCGCGCGGTGCGCGAGGTTGCGCGCGATCGTGGACTTGCCGATGCCGTTGGGGCCGATGAGCACGGCGTTGACGGCCTCGGCCATGAACTGCAGGCCGAGCAACTCCTCGATGGCCGCCCGGTCGCACGCCGTGGGCCAGCTCCAGTCGAAGTCGGCGATCGGCTTGAAGGCGCCGATGGCGGCGCGGCGCATGCGCCGCTCCATGCTGCGTCGGGCCCGCTCGTCGTCCTCCCACTGCACGAGCTGCACGAGCCAGGGCTGTCCGCAGGCCTCGTCCCAGTGCGCGAGCACCCCGTTCAGGCGCAGCGCCTGCGCGCGCTCGCGCAGCTCGTTACCGGTGTTCGGCGTCATCGTCGACGGACTCCTGGAGGGCATCATAGGACGCCAGCCGGTGCGTGCGCACGACGACGTCGCGCCGGCGCAGATGCTCGGGTAGCGTCACCGCCACGGGCGGGGCGGCGCGCGCCTCGCGCCGCCGCTCGATGGCCAGGCGTACCGCGTTCGAGTGCGGCACCCCGCGCGCCAGCGCCTCGGCCACACCCGCGGCGAGCTCCTCGATCGAGCACCGCTGGCGCAGCCGCACGAGAGCCGCGGTAATCGAGCCCAGGTTGTGGTCGCGGGCGGCCGCGCGCACGAGCAGCTCCTGGATCGCCGGCACGGCGCGGATCAGGCTGTCGCTGGCGCTGTGCCCGCGCGCGCGGCGCTTGGCCGCACGCAGCCGCTCGAGGTGCGCCTCGTCCTCGATCTGCGCGCCCCGGTCCCAGCTGCGTCGGTGATCGGCCACGACCGTCACGCCGTCGAGCACGCGCACCCGTTCGAGACCGGCCAGCACGGTCAGGCGCCGGCGCACGAACTCGTGCGGCACCGAGTAGTCGTTCAGGTCGAAGCGCACGTACGGGGTCTTGCCCGCCATCGCCTCGATGCGCTCATGGCAGTCGAACGCATCGTCGGGCAACCCCAGCAGCAACGCCCGTTCGCGCTCGAACGCCTGCGCCACCGTGAGCGTGTCGTCCTCGGGGCAGCGTCGCTGCGCGGCGGCACTCGTGCACCAGGCGCGCGCCTGCGCGTTCAGGTCCTCCAGATCCTCGAAGCGGCGCGCGGCGAAGAAGGCGTCGCGCACGTAGCGGATTCCACGCTCCACGCGCCCCTTCTCGTTGCCGCGGGCTGGCGCCACCGGGCGCGGCTCGAAGCGATGGTGTGCGGCCAGCGCCAGCAGCATCGGGTTGAAGCGGATCGCATCGCCCATGCGCTCGAGCACGGCGCTCTTGAGGTTGTCGTACAGGATGACACGCGGCACGCCGCCCCAGGCGGCGAACGCCGCCGCGTGCCCGTGCAGGAAGCTCGCCGTGCGGGCGTCGAGGTAAAAGCGCAGGAACATCATGCGCGAGAAGCTCAGCACCATCACGAAGGCCATCAGCGGGCGGCGCGCCCGCCCGACCACGAGGTGGCCGAAGTGCCCCCAGTCGACCTGCGCCTGCTCGCCGGGCAGCGTGCGCAGGCGCAGGTACGCCTCGGTGCGACGCCGCGGGCGCAGCAGCGCCACCCGACGCCGGAAGTGGCTCGCGCTGCCCGCGTAGCCGCGCTCGCGCGCCATCACGTACAGGCGCGCCGCCGTCAGCGTCGGGAACCGCTCGAGCGTCTGGACGATCATCGGCACGAACGCATCGACCGCGCTCGCACGCACGGCGATCTCGGCGCGCGGCAGCCCGGCTTGCGCGAGCACCCGCTGCACCGTCGTGTGATGCACTCGCAGTTGTGCGGCGATCGTGTTGATGCGCCACTTCTCGACGTGGTAGTAGCGCAGGATCTGCGCCTGGCGATCAGCAGAGATCATCGAAGCTCCAGCGTGGGCCGGCTCGGGCCGAGGCGATCCGGCAGCGACGCCGCAGCCATCCCTGGCGCACCGCTTGCGCACGCTCGGCACCGCACTGGCTGCAGCGCGGCACGTCCGCGTCGTCACGGTGCAAAGGTTCGGGCTCGGGTGTCGCGTCGTGCGCCGCTTGCGGCGGCGTCGTCTCGGCAGGCAGTAGAGCATCGGTGCCCGCCGCGGCGGAACCCAGATGCGTCACGTTCTTGCGGCGCGCGCGATAGCGCCGTGCCCGGGCGGCATGGGCGAAGCGCCCCGCACGGCTCGACTGGTAGCGCCGTCCGGCCTCGCGCATCGAGGTGCGTCGCACGATCTGCGAGCAGGCCGGGCCGCAGTAGACATTGCCGCGATCGCAGCGCGAGCACAGCACCACCTGCGTGCGGCAACGCGCGCACACGAACAGCCGCCCCGCCTCGCTCATCGGGCACCTCGGCGAAGAACCGAAGTGCGATGGACGCCGCGGGCGCTCGATGCAATACTTGCTCGCGCCTACGAGGCAAGCCCACAAGGGCTCCCGCGGGTGGGGCGCGGCGGCGTCCGGACTGCCAGGAACAGGCGTCGCCGCGCTTGCTTTACTTCGGTTGGCCGAAGTATCCGCCGCGTCGATCCGTTCAGGCGACACCGCGCAACAGCACTCGATGCTGCTCGCCGATCCTTCCGGGGGGCGCCCTGCGGGCGCCCCGGAGGACGTCAGAGATAGAAACTCAAAGACAGAACCGATGTCATCGGCGACGTCGGTTCGCGATTCGCGGCAAATAGCCGCGCTTCTTGGCAGTCACTCACACCTGGACTGTCGAATCCACGATCACGCGTTCGAACTCGTTCGGGCGCACTGCCTTCGTTGCTACCGCCGTGTCGATCGTTGCCTTGAGCAACTCCTCGACCCCGGCCTCACCGATTGCGGTACGGAAGCGGCCGATCTGCGTCGCATCGCACGGCGGCCGAGGCTCGTAGTACTCGTTGCCGCTGAAGTACTGCCACTGCACGTTCTCCGCCCAGCGCTCAACCAGTTCCTCGTCGCTCAGGTTGAACGCGTGCTTCAGGTACAGCAGCGACGCCATCAGACGAATCGACAGGCGCGGCCGTCCCGCGGCGCTCACGCCCGCCGCAACGAGCTGCGCGCTCGGGCCGAAGAGATCGACGTCATCGACGCGCGTGCCCGCGCGGTTCTTGTGCGCCAACGCCGGAGCAAGTGCGGCTTCGATTCTCTGCCACGGCATGCGCTGCGCGAGCACGGCAAGCGGGTGGCGAAGATCGATCATCTGATCGAGGCGGCTGCGGAAGAAATCATCGGTGGCCAATGCGCAAAACCTCCATCGACTCGCTGCGGAAAACTCCCGGATTCTGCAGGCGATTACAGCAGTTTCCGGGAGTTCACGCCACCCGTGATGGAACGGAAACCAAGCATTGGCGCGGCTTTGCGACGTTTCGCAGGGCCGACTACGTCGTGCTGGATAACCTCAAGGAAGGCGTCGCCAAGCCCGATCTCTACGAGCCCGAGCTCAACCCCGTGTACGCCGCCACGCTGGCGCACTACGGCGCGATCGCCGACCCCGCGCGCGTCAGGGATCCGAACCGCAAGGGCAGCGTCGAGAACGCGATCGGCCACACCCAGGCCACCGCGCTCAAGGGCCGGCGCTTCGAGAACATCGAGGCGCACAACGAGTTCCTCGAGCACTGGGAGACCAAGTGGGCGGCGCCGCGCATCCACGGCAACACCCGCCGCCAGGTGCAGGCGATGTTCGAGGAGGAGCGGCCCCACCTGCTGGCGCTGCCCGCCACCGCGATGCAGTTCTTCACCGAGCAGGTTCGCACCGTCTGCGACGACACCTGCGTGCTGGTCGATCACAGCAGCTACGCCGCGCGCCCGGCGCGCATCGGCACCAAGGTGCTCGTGCGCGTCTTCGAGCGCCACCTCGAGATCCGGGATCACGCCACCCGGGCGCTGCTGCGAACCCACCTGCGCGTCGAGCGCCCGGGAAGCGTCGTGCTGCCCGAGGCCGAGCGGTTGTTCAACCCCTCGCGCGATGTCAAGCGACACCGAGAACTGACCCCCTGACGACATCGAGATTTGACCCCCTCGGTTGATGATCAGTTGATCGGCGCCGGTGTTGCGCTGGCCTGGTTAACCAGGCCAGCGCGGCGCTTGGCTCGCAGCCGGTAACTATCGCCGCGAATCGTGATGACGTGGCTGTGGTGTAGCAGCCGATCGAGGATCGCTGTGGCGACTACCGCGTCGCCGAACACGCCGCCCCACTCGGCGACCGAACGGTTGCTGGTCACCAGCATCGAGCCGCGCTCGTAGCGGCGGCTGACGAGCTGGAAGAACAGGTGCGCGGCGTTGGCCTCGAACGGCAGGTAGCCGAGCTCGTCGACGATCAGCAGCTTGGGCTTGGTGAAGTGGATGAGCTTGTCCTCGAGCCGACCCTCGGCGTGCGCCCGGGCCAGTTGCGTGACGAGGCCCGTGGCCGGCACGAACAGCGTCGAGTACCCGCGCACAATCGCCTCGCGCCCGAGAGCCACGGCAAGATGCGTCTTGCCCACGCCCGGTGGCCCGAGCAGCAGCACGCTGTCGCCGTTGGCCACCCAGCGCGAGACGGCCAGCTCACGGATCTGCTTCGGATCCACCGAGGGCTGCGCGTCGTACTCGAAGCCCTCCAGCGTGCGCACGCAGGGGAACTTGGCAATCGACATCCCCATCTGAATGCGCCGCTCGTCCTTGCGCGCGACCTCGGCCGTGCACAGCATCGCAAGCGCCTCGCGCAGGTTCAGTTCGGCGCGTGCGGCCTGATCGAGCAACGTATCGAGCTGATCGCGGATGGCGGTGAGCTGTAGAAGCTACGACTTGATCTGACATATCCTACCCCAACAGGGTGCAAGGGAGAAGTCAGATGACTCAGGATCAGAAGATCATCAAGAACAAGCTCGGGTTGCTCAAACTGGCGCAGACGCTGGGCAGCGTATCCGAGGCGTGCAAGGTGCTCGGGTTCAGCCGAGACAGCTTCTACCGGTTCAAGGAGTTGTACGAGACGGGTGGCGAGACGGCGCTGGCGGAGATCTCGCGCAAGAAGCCGAACCTGAAGAACCGGGCCGATCCGGCGATCGAGCAAGCGGTAGTCGAGTTCGCGCTGGAGCAACCGGCCTACGGCCAGGTGCGTGTGTCCAACGAGCTGAAGAAGCGCGCCATCTCGGTGTCGCCGGCCGGTGTGCGCACGATCTGGCTGCGCCACGACCTGCAGACGTTTCAGCAGCGGCTCAAGGCGTTGTCGGCCAAAGTCGCGCAGGACGGCATCATCCTGACCGAGGATCAGGTGCATGCACTGGAGAAGGCCAAGCAGGAGAAAGAAGCGCACGGCGAGATCGAGACCGAGCACCCCGGCTACCTCGGCTCGCAAGACACTTACTACGTGGGCAACCTCAAGGGCGTCGGGCGGATCTACCAGCAGACCTTCATCGACACGTACAGCAAGTTTGCCTTTGCCAAGCTCTACGATCGCAAGCACGCGATCACGGCTGCCGACATGCTCAACGATCGCGTGCTGCCGTTCTTCGAGGAGCACGGCGTGCCGTTGCTGCGGATCCTCACTGATCGGGGCAGCGAGTATTGCGGCAACCGGGAGTCGCACGAGTACGCGCTGTATCTCGACCTGGAGAACATCGAGCACACGCGAACGAGGGCCAAGAGCCCGCAGACCAACGGCATCTGCGAGCGGTTCCATCAGACCATCCAGAATGAGTTCTACGCGAGCGCCTTCCGGCGCAAGTTGTATCACTCGCTCGAGCAGCTGCAGGCCGATCTGGATGCCTGGATGGACCTCTACAACGCCGAGCGCACGCACTCGGGCAAGTACTGCTACGGCAAGACCCCGCTGCAGACCTTCATCGAGAGCGCACCGCTCGCGTACGATAAGCAGCTGGATCGGATTCAGCCGACATCCGAACCGGTGAGTAAGGCCGCGTAAGGCGGCGTGTCCGTCAGATCAAGTCTTGGCTAGGACA
>CAYVUV010000073.1:0-5897 GCA_964455095.1 uncultured Binatia bacterium (SeqCode) | reverse complement strand
TGCTGTTGCTCGGTATAGCTGTTGACCTGGAACTCGGTGCCGACGGGCACCCCGTCCACATCGAACCTCTGCCCGAAGATTCCGCCATAGCTGCCGTCCTGCCCGAGCGCCGCGCTGTAGTCGCTTCGCCACACGACGACGAAGCCACCCTCGGGATCAAATACAACGTCGGGCATCCCCTGCCCGGAGGCCGTGAAAGCACTGGCCTGGAACTCGGTCCCCAGGCGCGCCCCTGCACGGTCGAAGCGCTGGCCGAAGACGCCGGTCGACGAGCCGTCTTGCGTGACGGCGGTCGCGCCCGGCTCACCGCTTTCCCACACGATCGCGAAATTGCCGAACTGGTCGCACGCCACTGCCGGCACGCGCTGCGGCCCGCTGGTGAATGAGTTGACTTGCATCTCCGCGCCCAGCGGTTGACCGCAGCGGTCGAACTGTCGCGCCGCGATCTCGCCGTCGACGGCGCCGGGCAGAGTCGGGTTCGACCACACCACGACGAAATCACCGTCGGGCTGTACACAGACGTCGGCCTCGCCGGCCAAAGGCGCGGCGACCGTATCGACCGGAAAATCCCCGGCCAGCGGCGTACACGGCGTGCGGGTTGTGGTCGGCGTCGGAGTGAGGGTGGCACAGGCACCGTCGAAACACCGCGCACCGGCATTGCAGTCCGTGTCCATGCCGCACACTTGAGGCGTCGGCGTTACCGTGCGCGTGATGGTGGCCGTTCTCGTCACCGTCTCGGTCGGCACGACAGTCGGCGTGACGGTCACCGTCAGCGTCCGCGTCCCCGTCGCGGTTCTCGTCGCCGTGCGGCTGCGCGTCGGGGTGCGGGTGATCGTGTGCGTGCGCGTCGGCGTTTCCGTCGGCGTGTGGGTCGCCGTGGGCGTGACCGTCGGTGTCTGCGTCGGCGTACGAGTCGGCGTGCGCGTGAAAGTCGGAGTCATCGTCGGCGTGTCGGAGGGCGTAGGCGTCACCGTGGGCGTCACCGTCGCCGTCGGCGTGGACGTGCGCGTCGGCGTCACCGTCGGCGTGTTGGTCGCCGTGCGCGTATCGGTTGCGGTTGGCGTCGGGGTGCGTGTGGGTGTGATCGTCGCTGTGTTGGTCGGCGTCGCAACCGACGCCGTCAACTCGACCGTGTTTTCTTCGCTGTCGTCGATGCCGTCGTTGACCACCAGGCCGAGCACATACGTCCCGGTCACGTCAGGGGTCAGCCGCGCGTCGCGCGCCGCGGCGCCCGAGAGTCCGGCGGTGCTGCCGAGCGGTTTGGAGACCAGACGCCAGCGGAAGGTGAGTGCGCTGCCGTCGGGATCGCTCGAGGCGGCACCACTGATCGTCGCCTTGACGCCGGTGAGGATGATCCGATCTGGTCCGGCGTCGGCGATCGGCACCTGATTGGCGCGCAGCGCCAGCGTCACCGTTGCCAGGCTCGAGCGGTTGCCCTGCAAATCCACCGCCTCGGCACCGAGCAGCGTGCTCATCGCCGGCCTCGGCGCCACCACGGTGGCGCGATAGATCCCACCGGACTCGGCCGTGTGATCCGTCGCCAGCAACTGTCCGTCGCGGTAGAAGCGGACTTCCTTCACCGCCGCGTTGTCGGTCGCTTGCACTGCGACCGCTATGTCGCTGCCCGCGATTCTCTCGACTCCATCGAGCGGCGCCAGGATGCCCACCGCCGGCGGCGTGGCATCGCGCACGGTCAGCGTGATGCGCGCCGCGCCGCCGATGTTCGCCGCCGCATCGAGCGCCTCCGCAATCAGCGTGATGGCGCTGCCCTCCGGCGTGCCGATTGGGATCGCGAGCGGGAACGTGTGGAAGGCGGTTGTCTGGACCGCCGACAACACCGCCTCGTCTTGCACAACCTGTCCGCCCTCGGTGCGCAGGCGGATGCGCGCGACACCGACCGCGTCGTCGGCTTGCACGGCAACGGGAATGGTCACTCCGGGATCGGTCGTGAAGCTCCCGATCAGCGAGGTGATTCGCACCGCTGGTGCGACACCGTCGGTCAGGGCGACCATTGCGCTGCGGACAGGACTGACAACACCCTGCACGTCGCGGGCGACCACCGTGACGACCAGGCCCGCGTCGGGCTGCGCGGCGGCGGGAATGGGGACGCTGAACGATGCGGTGCCGGTCTTCGTCCCCGCCGCGAACCGAGTCACCTGCGCGATCGAGAGCTGAGCGCCGTCGACATGTAACTCCACCTCGCGCAGGCCGAGATCGTCGGCGGCCGCGGCCGACAGGCTCAGCGTCCCGCCCGTCTTCGCCGTTGCCGGCACCGTGAGCTGGTTGATCTGCGGCGCCGTGTTGCTGCTGACGCTGATCGTGATCGGCACCGGCGCCCCACGGTTGCCGGCATAGTCGGTGGCCGCTGCCGTGATCGTGGTCGTGGTGCTGGCGACGAATGTATGGGTATACGGCAGCATGCCGTCGCTGCCGATGCGTTGGCCGGAGCCACTCTCGAAGTCGACAATTTGGACGTCGTTGGTATCCGACGTGGGCACGGCGGTCAGCACCACGATCTCGCCCGCGATCGCCGTATTCCCCGCCACGCTGCTGGTCAACGCAAGAGCGGGTGGCGTGTGATCGGTGGTGGCCACCGTGCGCACGACCGACGCCGCCTGCGCGTTGTTGCCGCTGTCGTTCCAGCCGCTGACGGTCGCCCGGAACGTCTCGTTGTCGGGCAGCTCCGCATCGGGAACGAACGTGACCACGCGGTTGCCACTGCCGTAGGCCAGGACGCCGCCCACCATCGCGACCGGTTGGCCCTGCCCGTCCAGCCGCTCGATCACCATCGCGCCGGAGCCGGGCACGATGGCTTCGCTCCACTGCGCGGCAATGCGACCACTGATGAGATTCAGCGACAGCACCGACGGCTCGGTCGCATCGCGGGTCTGAAAGGTCGAGCGGAATAGCGCTGGCGGGGCGCGGCCATAGTCGTCGCGCACGGCGCGGTTCACTTCGATCGTGACGCTGGCGAGCTCCGGCAGCGGGACAGCCGGAGTGAACATCACCTCGGTGCGCGCCGGATTCAAGCTCAGCATCCCCGGCCAGATGGCGCTGCCCACGCGCACGAGGACACTGGCCGATGTAATGCTGGCCGCCTGCACGGGGTCGGAAAAGGTGATGCGCACTGTCGCCGCAGGAGCCACGCCAACAGCCCCGGCGGGCGGCGACACACTAACGACCTCGGCGACGTGGTCGTCGAGAGTGATGCGCGGCACGTCCGCCGTCTCGCCCGCCGCCGTCACGACGCCGCTGCGCGTGCCGACCCCACGGGTCACGGCGTCGAACACGCTCACCGTAAACGGCCCGCGCGGAATGTTGGCGAACGAGTAGCCGCCTGTGGTCGATGTCAGCGTGAAGCGGGTATAGCTCAGCCCGGTGCCGGTGCTCGTTCCGGTCAGCGTCACCACCGCGTTCGCCGCCGGTGCATAGGCATGCGCCGCACTGAGCTCGACCGTTCCCTGCACCGCTCCCGCCGCCTCGATCGTGACCAACACGCCGTCGATCAGGGCTCCATCGCCGGCAATCGTCCCCGTGGTGTTGCCCGCCAGGTTGTCGGCCCCGATCAAGGTTGCCGTGATGGTGAAGGAGCCGGTCGGTACGTCGCTGAAGCTGAAGGTCCCGGTCTGCGCATCGCTGAAAGCCGTGAACGTCTGCTGCAACGCAGCGCCCGGCCCGTGGTCGTTGAGGTCGCGGCGCGCTAGGGTCAGCTGGGCGATCGTGCCGTCGGTGTAGGGCTGGCCGAGCGCGTCGACCACCTGGCCGGAGATCGCACCGGTGCCGACACAGACGACGTCGAGATCCACCGTGTCGCCGTCGCGCTCCAAGGTGCCGTCGGCGCGACCGCCGTCGTGGCCACCCTGTTCGCGCGCAGTGATCACGACATCGCCGAGCGGCACGCTCTCGAACGCGTACCGCCCTACGGCGTCCGCCTGTACCATCACGTGCGTCGTCGTCCCCTGGTCGAGCGCCACGCTGGCGAAGGCAACCGGGGTCTCGCCGTCGGCCAGCCGCACCTGTCCCTGGACTCGGCCGCGTCCCGCCAGGGTCAGATCGACGCGTACCTCCTCTTCGTCCGTCGCGATCTGCCCGCCGCCTGTGGCACTGGCGCCGGTAGTAGGCTCGGTCGCGCGCAGGGTGAAGTCACCCTGCGGGACGCCGCCGATTGCGTACGCCCCGTCGAGGTTGGTCGACGTGGTGAGCTTGCCGGGACCGAAGAACGACACGTCGCGCACCAGCCCGGCCGGGCGCACCAACCGGGCCGACGTCAGCTCGACCTGCACGCCTCCCGCCGCGGTGCCGGCGGGGCGGCGCACCGTTCCCGACACGCTTCCCACCGGCAGCAAGAACAAATCGAGGACGACCTGCGTGTCGAAGTTCACCTGCGCGGCGCCGAGCCCAACGCGTCCGCTGCGCGGGTCGAAGAACTCGAGCGAGCAGGTTCCCAGGGGTACGAACTCGAAGACGTACGTGCCGTCGGCATCGGCTGTGGCATAGGCACTGGGGCTGCCCGGCTGCGCCAGTCGGACCTGGCCGAACGGGATCACGTTGTCCCGCCCGGCGTCGTACAGCGTCCCGATCACGCTGCCCGTCGCTTCGAGACTGATGCCGACGTCGGCGTGGTCGAGATCTGCGACAATCTCTCCGCCGCCGCGCCCGCCGGTGAACGACACCGGGTCGGCGGCGGTGACTGAGAATTCCCCTTCGGGCACGCCACTGAACTCGACGACACCGTCGGTGTCCGCGATGAGTGTCGGAAACGGCGCCAGCAAGAACGCCACCGGCGAGCCGCTGACCAACTTGACCCGGGCGTTGGAAGCGCCTTGCAGCAGTCCGCGCAAGACCGTGACCCGGACCGTTCCCTGACCGAGCAGGCTCACGTCGGCCACCGTCACGTCGCCGGTCAACACGCTGCCTCGCACCACGCCGCGATTGCCGGTGGCCGGATCGCGCGCCGTCACCACAAACGGCCTTGGCGCCAGAAGGGTGAACTCGTACTCGCCATCGGCGTCCGTAAGCGCGTGGCGCGCGTTCGGGTTCGCACCAGCAGTCGACTCGCCGTACGTCACCTCTACGCCGGCCGGGGCCAGGCGGCCGTCGGCCAGGAACACCTTGCCGCGCACGACGCCGCTCTGTCCGAGCGTCAGGCAGTGCTCGTTGGTCGCGCCCGGCGCGGCGAGCAGATCGGTCGCGTTCGCCGGCGCGCCGTTGAAGGGACTCTGCACCTCGACGCGATAGGTGACGCCGGCGGGGATCTGGATCGCAAATCGGCCGGTGCAGTCAGTACCGCCGCCAGCGCAAGCTGCGCCGCCGCACGAGGTCACCCCGACCGGCCGATCGCTGTGCACGGTCTGCTTCGCCTCCTGCAGACGGCCGAAGGAGTCAAAGGTCTTGGAGGTAATGATGACCGTGGCCGAGCGCGGCGAGGCACCGTCGGGGTCGAGGACCACGCCGGTCACGGTACCGAGGCCGACGTACTGCAAGTCCTGGACGAGAACCTGGCCGGGAATCTCGAGGCGGATCGGCTGCTCGACGCCGTCGCCGCGGCCGTCGCTCGCGCGCAGCACATAGCGACTGCCGAGCGGCACGTCGCGGAAGCGGAAGATCCCGGCCCCATCGGTGGTGGCACGTCGGAAGCCCGAGTCGTTGAACCACAGCAGAACTTCGACGTTGCTTTGAACCTGACCGGCCGCATTGCGCACCACGCCCTGAACCGAGGCGCGACCGGACAGCACGATCACCACCGCAACCGGCGTGCCGGGCGTTTCGACATCTACGTCGACGATGCCCACGGCGCCGGTAACCGGGTCCGCCGCCCGCAGCCGCTGCGTGCCCGTGCCGATCGGCGCGAGGGCGAAGTTGCCGTTGGCGTCGCTGGTCACCAGCGCCGTGCCGCC
>CAYVUV010000072.1:0-4908 GCA_964455095.1 uncultured Binatia bacterium (SeqCode) | reverse complement strand
GAGGATGACCTGCGACTGCACGACGTCGGGCACTGGCTCATCGGCATCGCCTCCGCCGCCAGTGATAGTGGCGCCGGGAAAGAAGAAATCGGAGAGGCGCTGGTCGTCCAAACCGTTGATGATAAGGACCGGGGCGGTCATCGCCGCGAGCGTGATCGCGCCGTTGCAGAAAAATTCATCCGCACTGCGCCGCAGGGCACCGACGCGGCGCGCGGTGATTGTCAGGTCGTAGTTGCCGGGGGCGATGGTGAAATTGGTGGTGAAGCTGGCGACACCGTTCTCCTCTTGGCTCGGCTGCCCGAAGAAGCTGTCGGCATTGACGTTGAGTCCGAAGCGTACGGTGAAGCGGTTCAGACTCTCCTGAACCGTCTCGGCCGTGACGTTCGTGGAACGGCGCTCACAGGTCGCCGCGTCGGTGCAGCTGAAGGGGGCCACATCGGTGGAGAACGTGAACTCCTGCAGCAGCGAGCCAATAGCGTAGCTCGTCTGCACGGACATCAGAATCAGCGCCACGGCGGCTGGAACCGCTCGACTCCACCAGTGTCCCATACGTGCCTGTCTCCTTCCGCGCGGTTCGTCGACCCGTTCGCCCGCGTGACGGCCGATTCGACGGGAACCTTATTGCACGCTTGGCCTCACAGCGGGAGGTACGCAGGTATGCTGCAGCGCACCGAGGTGTCAAGGCGTCGATGGGAGCGAATGCGCCTGACCGGCCGAGCGAGGAGAATCCTGGACGCCACCCCGTGCATGCGATCGTGTCCACGACGGAGAGCACCGATGGAGAGTCAAGGCGGAATCGGAGCATCCGTGAAATTGACTCTCGAACGATGAGAGGCATATTCTCCGCCACACAGCGGGTCGCGGCTGGTCGTGGACCGATGCGGAACATCCAGCGAGTGCAGACCGCTGCGTAGGGGGGACGGCAGATGGCCGGTGGCGCCAGCGAGATCTACTACGACCCGTACGACTTCCAGATCGACGACGACCCGTATCCGATCTGGAAGCGATTGCGCGACGAGCTGCCGCTGTACCGCAACGAACGGTACGACTTCTTTGCGGTCAGCCGCTTCGTTGACGTCGAAGCCTGTTCACGCGATTGGCAGACCTTTGTCTCCAGCAAGGGCACGGTGCTCGAGCTGATTCGCGCCGACGTCCCGGTTCCGCGCGGCATGTTCATCTTCGAAGACCCCCCCGTTCACGACCTGCATCGCGGCCTGATGAGCCGCATGTTCACGCCGCGGCGCGTGGCGGCGCTCGAAAGCCGCATTCGCGAGTTCTGCGCGCGGGCGCTCGACCCGTTCGTGGGCAGCCGTGGGTTCGACTTCGTGCGTGATCTCGGCGCCGACATGCCGATGCGGGTCATCAGCGAGATGCTCGGCATTCCCGAGGGCGACCAGGAAGCGGTGCGCGACCGGATCGACGCGGGCATGCGGATCGAGGACGACCAGTCGCCGACCGCCGTGCTGGCCGATCATTCGCGGTTCCGCGACTACATCGACTTCCGCCGGCGGCACCCCTCGGACGACCTGATGACCGATCTGGTCACGATGACCTTCGTCGACGAACACGGCGTGGAGCGCCATCTCGACGAGGAGGAGATCGTGAACTACACGGCCCTGCTGGCCGCCGCCGGCAACGAAACCACGACCCGCTTGATCGGCTGGACCGGCTATCTCCTCGCCAAGCACCCCGCCGAGCGCGAGCGTCTCGTCGAGGATCGCAGCCTCGTGCCGAACGCCATCGAGGAGATCTTGCGCTACGAGGCCCCGTCGCCGGTACAGGCCCGCTTCGTCACGCGTGACGTCGAGCTGCACGGCACGACGGTCCCCGAAGGTTCGGTCATGCTGCTGCTGACGGCCTCGGCGAATCGCGACGAGCGCAAATTCGAGGATCCCGACCGCTTCGACGTCCGCCGGAAGATCGACCAGCACCTGAGCTTCGGGTATGGCGTGCACTTCTGCCTGGGGGCGGCGCTGGCCCGGCTCGAAGGTCGTGTCGCGCTCGAGGAGGTCCTGGCGCGTTTCCCCCGCTGGGAGATCGACGAGCAGAATGCCGAGCGCGCGCGGACCAGCACCGTGCGCGGATGGCACCGCCTCCCGGTGCGTGTCCGCTGAAGCGCTGAACCCGGCAGGGGAAGTGATCCGGAGCAGCTACGAACGGCGCCGGAAGCGCACGGGCAAGTCGTTCAGCCCGCGGACGATGAAGGTCGGGAGGTAGGAGAGCGCGCCCGGGTCCACCAGCTGAAAGTCGTCGAGCCGCGCGAGCAGCCGCTCGAAGCTGATCCGCACCTCGGTGCGGGCGAGGCTGGCGCCGGGACAGAAGTGCTCGCCGTGACCGAAGGCGACGTTGCGCCGGGCGTTTGAACGCTTCGGATCGAAGCGGTCGGGATCGTCGAAGACACGCGTGTCGCGGTTGGCGGCGCCGATCACCGCCATCACGATGGACCCCGCCGGGATGTCGACTCCGGCAAGGCTCGTATCGTGCATCGCCAAACGGAAGGAGCCCTTGATGGGTCCCTCGAGGCGCAAGCACTCCTCGACGAAGTTCGGGATCGCCTCGGGATCGTTGCGGAGCTCGTCGGCGACGGCGGGGTATTCGCAGATGAACCGCATTCCCGCTGCCAACAAGCGCGCCGTGGTCTCCTGGCCGGCGGCGAAGAAGACGCTCGCGAGGCGGACGATGTCCGCCACCTCGGGGAGATCGCCATCGGCGAACCGGCCGTTGGCCAGCCGGCTCATGACGTCGTCGCCCGGCGCTGCGCGGCGCTGCTCGATGTACTGGGTGAAGTAGGGAGCGAGGTTCGCGAACACCTGATCGGCCACGTGCCGGCCCTCGGGGTCTCCGACATTGCCGCGCTGTCCGCCCAGCCAGCCGCGGAAGGTCTCGTGGTCTTCGCGCGGAACGCCGAGCAGGTCGGCAATCACGAGCAGGGTGAAAGGCTTCGCGTAGGCGTCGTTGAACTCCATCGCGCCGCGGTCGGCGAACTCGTCGATCAGCTGGTCGGCGAGGGCCCAGATGAACTCCTCGTTCTCCTTCATCCGCTTGGGCGTGAAGAGCTTGCCGGCCAGTGCACGGTGGCGAGTGTGCACCGGAGGATCCATGGTCATGAGCTGGTCGCTCAGCGGGATCTCGTGGCGGCGGCGCTCGATGACCGCGGCCCAGCTCTCTCCCTCCTCCGGCTGCGGGACATCCACGAGCGGACCGACCGGCCCGACGATCGCCGAAAAGCGCCGGTAGTCTGTGTAGACCTCGACAACCTCATCGATGCCCGAGAGCATGAACACGCCCTTGTGTGGTTCGCGCCAGACCGGTCCATGCTCCCGCAGCGCGGCGTAGTAGGGGGCTGGATCCTGCAGCACCTCGGGGTCGGTGAAGAAGTCTCGCTCGAGCACCTTCATCGGGTGCCCCCTGGGCCGGTTTCGAATGCCGTCGACAGCGCGTGGGCCAGTTGCTGCATGATGTCGCCGATCGTGGCGTATCCCTTGGCGTAGTCCGAGGGCTGCTTGCCGCCACCGCCGGCTCGCAGCGAGACGTCGACGCCTTTCGCCTGGGCGCGCAGGGCGCCGACGGTGCACTGCTCCTTGGGGATGTGCTTGAAGGGATCATCCTGGAAGTGACGGGTGGCGTTGCGCCAGGTCATCTTGTGGATGTCCTCGTCGGGCACGCCGTCCAAGGTGGCCCACAACTTCTCGGGCGCCTGCGGCCAGGTCGAGTCCGAGTGCGGGTAGTCGCACTCCCAGGTGATGGTGTCGATGCCGATCAGGTCGCGATTGCGCACGCCGGCCTGGTCGTCGATGAAGCAGGTGACGATGTGCTCGCGGAAGACGTCGCTCGGCTTCTTGCCGTCCGGAAAACTGTGCAGGGTCCAGCGGTGATGATGCTCGTGGACGTAGTCGATGCGCTCGAGGAAGTACGGGATCCAGCCGATCCCGCCCTCGGAGAGCGCGATCTTGAGGCCCGGGAACTTGGTGAAGATCTGCGAGAAGACCAGCTCGGAGGCGCAGTTGAAGAGCGTGATCGGTGTGCCGGCGATCATGATCTCGACCGGCGCGTTGAAGTCCTGCATGTTCAGGCGTGTGCCGGAGCCGATGTGGATGCAGACGATCGTGCCCTCGTCGGAGCAGGCCTTCCAGAAGGGGTCCCAGTGCTCGTCGTGCAGGCTCGGGTAGCCGAGGGCGCCGGGGTTGTCGGCGAACGTGATGGCGTGGCAGCCCTTGCGGGCAACGCGCCGCACCTCGCGGGCCATCTCCTCGGGATTCCAGGTGGGCGGGATCGCCAGGGGAATGAAGCGACCCGGGTGCTTTCCGCACCAGTCGTCGATGTGCCAGTCGTTGTAGGCGCGCAGCATGGCGATGGCGAGCTCGTTGTCGCCGGCCGCGGCCTGGCGGCCAAAGAGCTCGCCGACGAACCCCGGCACCGTGGGAAAGCAGAGCGAGCCGAGCACGCCGTTGGCGTTCATGTCGCCGATGCGCGCGTCGACGTCGTAGCAGCCGGGCCGCAGCTGCGCGAGCGCCGTCGGCTCGACGCCGTATTCCTCGGGGGGGCGGCCCGCCACGGCGTTCAGCCCCACGTTGGGAATCTGCTGGCCTTCGAACACCCAGAGGTTGGTACCGTCCTCCTTCGTGACCAACCGTGGGGCGCGATCCCGCCACTTCGGCGCGACATGGCGCTCCCACATGTCCGGCGGCTCGCAGATGTGGTCGTCGACGCTCACCAGAATCATATCGTTCATCTGCATGGCCGTTCTCCTCAGACGCTCTCAGCGTCCACTTCTGATTCCGAGCATGGCGCGGGCGACGAGCAGGATCTGGTGCTTGTGCTTGTCGAGCTCTGCCCGGCTCCACGGGTCGACGGGCACTTTGAGTGTGAGCCAGGGCATGGCGGCGAAGTGGAAGACCGTGATCGCAC
>CAYVUV010000071.1:0-20139 GCA_964455095.1 uncultured Binatia bacterium (SeqCode) | reverse complement strand
GGGGCGCCCGGGCCGGCGCTCGACATGGTGTTCGAGATCCAGGCCCGCGCGGCGCAGAGCGGGCGCAGCATCACTGAGGAGGCGGACACGTGGGTCCGCAACGCGGTGGCGAGCGGCGTGCGGATCATGGGGTTCGGCCATCGCATCTACAAGGTGCGCGACCCGCGCGCCGAGGTGTTGGCGGCGGCGGCGACCCAGTTGTTCGACCGCGCCGGCGATGCGCGGCTCTACGACGACGCGCGCCGAGTCGAAGAGGTCGTGCTGCGCGTCCTGCACGAGCTCAAGCCCGGCCGGCGGTTGGAGACCAATGTCGAGTTCTACACTGCGCTGGTGCTGCACGGCCTCGGTCTCGAGTCTGATCTGTTCACCCCGACCTTCGCCGTCGCGCGCGCCGGCGGTTGGACGGCGCATGTGCTCGAGCAGGCCGCCGAAGACCGCCTGATTCGTCCCGGCGCCGCCTATGTCGGCGAACGGGCCCGGCACTATCCACCGCCCGCTGGGTCGAACGGAGGTGGTCGCGGCAGCTTGACCGCATCGTCGAGCTCCACGACCTGGTCGCAGGCGTGATCCACCTGCTCCGTCTTGCCCCGTTGCCAAAGGGGGATTGAGGGGGATTTGTCCGAATGATCTGTGCTCAAAATCCCCCCTAACCCCCCTTTGCCAAAGGTAAGTATATACTTGCCTAACCAAGGGGATGCCGACTACACTCCGTCGCATGGCGACGACGATGGCACGGACGACGACGATGGGGAACCGCCGAGGCGGGCGCGATGGGTAGGGCGACCGTGGGGCGCGAATGGATCGTTGGTATGGGATTGCCGAGTCTCGCGCTCGGCACTGGCGCTGCCATGATGGGTTTTGTCAACTTTTGGGTGGGCTTCTGCCTAACCATAGTGGCGAATCTCATACTCGTCGGTGATTGGCTATGGCTCAGCGAGGGTCGTTACCGATGGGCCACGAGGGTTGTTGTGGCGACCGCGATGATAGTGCCGTCGACCTGGGTGTGCTGGTTGGCGATGAGGCCGGCACCTCTCCATATCACCGTTCAGGTAGGCCCCGTTCTAAACGACCGGGAATGGGCCGGAATAGAATGGACCGGTGAATTGATGCCCCTGGTTGTGAACATCCAGAACCCGACTACTAGGGATTACGGGAGTGTGGATTTAGCGATTTGGGCAGGTGGCCATATCTTTTGGCGGGTCAAGCAGACGAGCGAGTCGGTCGGCTGCCAACTGTTTTCTGGCGATCAACTTACGACCCCTCTCGGCCAAATGAAATTCACCGACGGCTCCCAATCCGCGACTCCAGTAGCGTGGTTCTCTAAGGAATATCGGGTTCGATGCGACAAGTTGCCACGTCTAAGCTCATTGGAATTTATGGCCGCTCTCGCAACCCTCAACGCCGACACTAGGAGCGCTTCTGCATTCGCGACAGCGAGCCGCCCTCCGGCGTTGAAGATGAAGATTGAATACACGGACGCGAACAAGCCAGTGACCCTTTTGCGTGTCAGCAGCGACGCCGAACTAGCCGGGCCGCCACAATGAGCCAATTCCCTATGTGTGCGTCGTGCCCTTCACCTTACCTCGCTGTCGCTTCTCTTCCGCCTTTGCCCCCACCTTCGGCGCCGCGAGTAATCGCTTCATGACGCTATCGAACCGCTCAAACTCCGTCGCGCCTTCCGGTTCCTCGCCGGGTGGAAAGACACTCGTTGACATCTTCGCCCTACTCATAACCCTCCTTTCCGCTTCCCGCGCCGCTGCCGGCCGTGCTTCAGGCCGTAGCGGCGGGGGGTGCGCTTTCAACCTTCCCGGTCAGTTCCTTGTAGGTGAGACGGCGGCCAACGATGGTCTCCAGCACTTCGTCAAAGCGCCCGCCGTCGCCTTCTTCGTTCTTGCGCTCGTTGTAGCGAAACGCTTGCTCGTCGAGGTAGCGGAACAGATGGAAGGGCTCGACGGACACGTAGGTCCCCTTGAGACCGCGCTTCAGCAGCGACCAGAAATTCTCCATGCCGTTGGTGTGTACGTTGCCACGCACGTAGGTCTCGGCGTGGTTCACGAACTGGTGAACGTAGTCGGGTTCAAGACCGACGTACGAAGCGAGCTCATCGGTCATGAGCTGCGCGCCGGTTGCGACGTTAGCGCGCACTTCGGCGTGCATCGTGGCGCGGTCGCGGCTGGTGACGTGCTTGACGCGCACCTTGCCGGTTTCGCGGTCGAGCAGACCCATGACCAGTTCCTTGCCCGCGCCGCCGCGACCACCAGCAAGTTTCTTCTGGCGCGAACGCTTGTGCATGTTGCGCGCCTTGCCGCCGATGTAGGTCTCGTCAGCTTCGACCGGGCCACCGCCACCGCCCATCGGGGCGAACGTGCCGCGCTGCATGGCGAGGCGGATGCGGTGGAGCATGAACCACGCGGTTTTCTGGGTCACACCGAGCGCGCGGTGGATCTCAAGCGAGCTGATGCCGTTCTTGCAGTTGGTGACCATCCAAACCGCCGGCAGCCACTTGGTCAGCGACAAAGGCGAGTCCTCGAAGATCGTCCCAACCTTCACGGAGAACTGGCGGCAAGGGTGGTTGGTGCCGCACTTCCAGCGGCGCTGATTCTTCAGGTAGATGACGGCGGCGCTGCCGCAGTGCGGGCAGGTGACTTCGCCGTCGGGCCAGCGCAGCGCCACCATGTAGGCGATGCACGTATCTTCGTTGGCGAAGTGGCGAATCGCTTGGGTCAGCGTCGCGGGGACCGTCTTGCGGATCGGCGTTCCAACCTGCTGCTTCTTGCGACCGGGTTTCTTGTCCATGTCCGGACTATAGCGACCCCCGGCCGGTTAGTCAAGTATATATTTACCTTTGCCAAAGGGGGGGACCAAGAAGTCCGGAGCACGGCGCGCCTCGCCGCCAGAGAGCGAAGCATGCTATCGGGAGCCGGTCATGCTCTTTGGCGCGCGACAGTTCTCGATCGCCGTGTGGTGCGTGGCCGCGCTGGCGCTCGCCGCCGGCTGCGGCGACTCGTCGTCGCATCGGACGGCGACGCCGACCCTGGTCCCAACCGCGACGGCGACGCAATCGCACACGCCGTCCCCCACGGCGACTGCGACTGCGGCGGCGACCGCGACGAGCTCGCACTCGCCGACGCCTAGCGCGACCTTCACGGCGACGCCGAGCGCCACACCGAGTGCCAGCCCGACGCCACCGTCGTCGCCCCTGCCCGTCGGCCTTGCCGCGCTGACCGACTTCGACGCCCTCGCCCGCCTGCGGCCGCCCGGCGTGCGCGTCGAGCAGATATCGAGCTACGATCGCAGCGGCGGCAACGGCGACCTCGGCGTCGGCCCGGACACGGTGGCGCTTCTCCGCCTGCTGGGCATCGAGCCGGTCGAGCTCGACAACTCCTACCTCTACCGCGAGGGCGAGCGCTACGTCATCTTCGACGAGCGTGGACCGGGCGTGGTCTACCGCATCTGGATGACCGGGCTCGACTCGCTGCTGCGCGGCGCCCTCGGCGGCGACATCGAGTTCGAGTTCGACGACGAACCGGTCGCGCGCGTGCAGTTGACGCGCACGGAGTTCTTCTCCGGCGAGCAGGCGCCGTTTCTCAGCCCGCTGGTGGGCAACAGCGTCGCCTCGGCGGGCGGATTCTACAGCGTGCTGCCGATGCCCTTCGCGCAGCGCCTGCGGATCACAACGTCGACCGTTCCCAACTGGGTCCACATCAGCTTTGCGCGCCTGCCGTCGGATCAGGTGATCACCAGCTTTGACCCCAGCGGCGACACCTCCGGCGCCGCCGCGCTGCTGGCAGCAGCGGGAACCGCGCCGCCAGGAACGCCGCCGACGCTGCACGCCGAGATAGACCTCGCGGTCGCAGCGCACGGAGAAGCGGTGCTCTGGGAGCGCGATGGGCCGGGTACGGTCCTCCGTCTCGAACTGCTGGCCCCGGCCGCGTCGGAGATTCCGCTCGGTCTGCGGCTGCAGGCGTACTGGGACGGCGCCTCCGAGCCGCAGGTCGATGCGCCGCTCGACGATCTCTTTGGCGCCGGGCTCGGCCCCGCCGCGCGCAGTCTCGCCTTCGGGCGCGATGGCGACCGGTTCTACTTCTATTTCGCCATGCCGTTCCGCGCCGGCGCGCGCCTGGTCCTGCGCAATGACGGCGACGAGTCGTTCACCGGTTGGCAGCTGCGCCTGGCGGCCACGGATGCACCTCCGCCCTCCGATGCCGCGCTCTTCCACGCTCGCGCCGCCGCCGCACGGGTCGAACCGGACGAGCGCGACTATGTCCTGCTCGACACGGAGGGAACAGGACACGTCGTGGCCATCGTCATGCAGGCGGCCTGTGGCGGAGTCGGGCGCTGCGAGCTGCCGCCGCTGACGGGGATCGACGGCGCGCATCTGGAGGGCGACGAGCGCATCGCGGTCGACGGTAGCCGCTATCCGCAGATTCACGGCACCGGCCTGGAAGATTTCTTCAACGGCGGGTTCTACTTTGCCGGCGGCCCGGTCGTCCTCGCCACGCACGGCAATCCGGTCCAGGCTCCGACCTCGACGCGTCGTCCGGGGCTCAATCTGCGCAGTGCCTACCGGCTGCTGCTCGGCGACGCCATTCCCTTCGCCAGCCGCATCCGACTCGCCATCGAGCACGGGCCCGTCAACGACGTTCCCGCCGAGATGTCGAGCCTGGTCCTCTACTATGCGATCGACACGCCGACGCTGATCGAGACCGACCGCATCGCGATCGGGACGACCGAATCCGAAGCGGCGCACGCGTTTGCGGCGCAGGGCCGCACCGACCGCGTCCTGCGCTCCGCCTTCCGCGGCGACGACAGCGACGTCGAGCTCGAACGCGCAGGGCTCGACGCCGTGCGCACGACCTTTCGCATTGCCGTTGCGGCAACGAACCGCGGCGTTCGCCTGCGCCGCCTCGCCGACATCGGCAGCGGCGCGCAGACCGCCGCGGTGTTGGTCGACGGCCGCCCGGCCGGCACGTGGTCCACAGCCGACGTGAACCCCATCCTGCGCTGGGCCGAGCTCGACTTCGACATCCCCGCCGCCCTCACCGCCGGCAGCGACACGCTCACCATCACGCTCGACGCGACCGATTCCCCCACGCCGTGGACTGCGTTCGAGTACACGGCCTTCAGCTACGCGACGGCGCCGCACTAGGTTTGCGCCGCGCCTCCCGTCGGCCCACGGGCTTGAATCGGTCAAGCGTCGCGGCAGAAACAGAAAGGTTCACCACAGAGGACACAGAGTTCACGGAGGTCCGGAGAGAGATGCGGTTGGAAAGCTCCTGCTTCTGACCACCTCGGGGGTGTTTTCTCTGTGCCCGCTGTGTCTTCTGTGGTGAGGAGTTTTCTCTCCCTCAGGCGAACTGTGTAATGATCGCTTCGACCATGGACATCGCTCGCTTTCGCTCCCTGCCGCTGCTCGGGATTCTGCGCGACATTGCGGCCGATGATGTCGCGCCGCTGGCGGAGGTGGTCGCGGCGGCTGGGCTCGAGGCGGTCGAGATCACCATGAACACGGCCGGGGCTCCGGCGCTGATCCGGCGGATGGTGGCGGCGGCGGGCGGACGGTTCGCCGTCGGGGCAGGTACCGTACTGAGCGCGGATGATCTCGGGCCCGCCCTCGATGCCGGCGCGACGTTCATCGTCACGCCGATCCTCGTCGCCGAGGTGGTGGCGGGCTGCAAGGCCGGAGGCGTTCCCGTCTTTCCTGGCGCGCTGACGCCGCAGGAGATCTTCAACGCCTGGCAGGCCGGCGCGACGATGGTGAAGGTCTTCCCTACTGGCAGCGTCGGACCCGGTTATCTGAAGGAGATCAAAGGGCCGTTTCGCGACATCGAGCTGCTCGCTTGTGGCGGGGTGCGGGCGGACAATCTGGCGGCATACTTCGCCGCGGGGGCCTCGGCCGCGGCCTTCGGCGCGAGCGTGTTTCGGCCCGATTGGCTCGCCGCGCGGCACTACGATCGCATCGGCGACGAGGTGCGCGCCCTGGTGGCCGCCTGCCGGACCGCGCGGACCTGATCCCCCGGGACCAGGGCGGGTTGCCGCGAGGGCTGCAAGCAGGGTATGGGTTCTGGCTTGCGCGCCGGCTGGCGGGCAAAATCCCCTACGTACAGGCAGTGAAAACAATGACAGACAACAACGATACGAAGAAGCGTTTCGCCCACAAGTGGGTTTCCTATCGGCCCGAGATCAAGGTGGTCGACGTGACCGTCCGCGACGGCGGGTTGATGAACGACCACCGTTTCAGCGATGACGTCGTGCGCGCCGTGTACCGCGCCTGCGTGGCGGCGGGCATCGACTACATGGAGATCGGCTACAAGAGCTCGAAGCGGATCTACTCGCCGCAGGAGTACGGCCCGTGGAAGTTCTGCGACGAGGCCGACCTGCGCCGCATCGTCGGCGACAACGACACGCCGCTCAAGCTCTGCGTCATGGCCGACGCCGAGCGCTGCGACTACCGCGAAGACATCGCGCCCAAGAAGGACAGTGTCGTCGATATGATTCGGGTGGCGACCTACATCCATCAGGTGCCGGTGGCGCTCGACATGGTGAAGGACGCGCACGAGAAGGGCTACGAGACGACGGTCAATCTCATGGCCGCCTCGGCGGTGCCGGAGAACGAGCTGGAAGGCGCGCTGGAGCTGCTCTGCGACTCCGAGGTCGGGGCCGTGTATCTGGTCGACAGCTTCGGATCCTTCTACAGTGAGCAGGTTCACTACCTGCTCGAGCTCTACCGCCGCTACGCCGCCGAGCGCGGCAAGACGGTCGGCATGCACGCGCACAACAATCAGCA
Organism: uncultured Binatia bacterium (SeqCode); assembly: GCA_964455095.1. Classification (GTDB taxonomy): domain Bacteria; phylum Desulfobacterota; class Binatia; order HRBIN30; family CADEER01; genus CAYVUV01. The sequence goes on along the minus strand of CAYVUV010000071.1, from coordinate 13,352 downwards.
GCTGGCGTACGCCAACACGATCGAGGCGGCGATCAAGGGCGCCGACCTGCTCGACAGCAGCATGGCCGGCCTCGGCCGTGGCGCGGGCAATTGCCAGACCGAGCTGCTGATCGGCTTCCTGCACAATCCAAAGTACCGGCTGCGGCCGGTCCTGCAGTGCATCCAGGATTACATCGAGCCGATGCGCAAAGACCTGAAATGGGGCTTCGGCCTCCCCTACATGATCACCGGCATGCTCAACGAGCATCCGCGCGCCGCGATGGCGTTCAACGCCGCCGACGGGCAGGGCGATCTGGTCAAGTTCTTCGATTCGATCGTCGACTCAGAGTAGCGAGTCCTCTGCTCGGGGTCGGCGTCGGTATCGGTATCGGCATCGATTTCTGGAGCGTTTTTGGCACGCTCCCGCGGAGCCTCTGGCCCATTGCGGCACGGCTCGGCGGGAGCCTCGCCCTCCCGTTCGAAAAGCCGACGCTCAACTCTCCTGCGTCGCCCGCACCAGGCGCGGCATGAGGAGTTGGAACAGGTTGATCTGCGGGCGGTAGCGCAGCAGCAGCCCGCCGAGCACGGCGAAGACGCGCCCGAGCAGGACGAAGTCGTTGGGAATGCCGACGATCGGGTTGTCGCGGGTCAGGTGCAGGATCCGTTCGAGCGCGGCTTTTGGGTCGAGCGTGGACGGGTCGAACGCCGCGTCGTTGCGAAAGGCGTCGAGCATCAGGTCGGCGAAGGCGTGCAGGGCGTCGGCGCTGCCGTCGCGGCTGTGGAACCCCATCGCGTCGAACAGCACGGCCAGGCGCGCCGCATCGCCGGCGAGGATGGCCAGCGCCAGCTCGGCGTAGGCGCGCCGGCGCGCCGCGTCGTAGGTCTGCACGCTGCCGAAGTCGAGCAGCGCGAGCCGCGGCCCACCCGCGCCCGTCACGACGAGGAAGTTGCCCGGATGCGGGTCGGCGTGCAGCAGGCCGTGTTCGAGCACCTGGGCGCAGAAGCTGCCGATGAGAATCTCGAAGAGCCGGTCGCGGTCGCGCGCGCCGTCCTCGCCGCGGCCCTCGCAGCCGTCGAGGTAGTCGAGCAGGCGTTCGCCGTCGATGTGTTCGAGCGTGAGGACACGGTGTGTCGAGAGCTCGGCGTGGATGCGCGGCACGATGACGTCGGGGTCGCCGGCGAAGCAGACGGCGAACGCCGCGGCGTGGCGAGCCTCGGCCTCGTAGTCGAGCTCCAGGCGCACGGCGCGCGAGAGCTCGGCGGCGACGGTCTCAAGGTCGGCGAAGGCGAGCCAGTCGGCCAGCACCGGCGCCGCGAAGCGCAGGGCGGCGAGGTCGGTTTCGACGATGTCTTCGATGCCAGGCACCTGCACCTTCACCGCCACGCGCGTGCCGTCGGCGAGCGCCGCGGCGTGCACCTGGGCGAGCGACGCGGCCGCGATCGGCTGCGCCGCGAAGGTGGCGAAGATCGCCTCGGGCGCGGCGCCGAGCTCGTCCGCGACGCGCGCGGCGATCTGCGCCACCGGCACCGGCGGCACACGGTCCTGCAAGCGCGCCAGTGCCGTGACGTAGGCGTCGGGCAGCAGGTCCATGCGGCTCGACGCAAACTGCCCGAGCTTCAACACGCCGCCGCGCAGCTCGACGCACATCCGATACAGCCGCTCAGCGCTGTTGCGATGCAGCGCCGCGAGGGCGTCGGCCTCCGCGGCTTCGTCTCCCAGCCCGGTGCGCCACGGGCGAGTGGCCTCGTGCCAGCGATACGCCGCGACCAGGTGCGTGAGCTCGCCGGCGATGCGCGTGAAGCGCGGCGTGGCGCGCATCGCGGCGCTGACGTCGCTGGCGCGGCGGCGGGCGACGTCCCACAGATCGATCGCCTCGCGCGCGACGCGCTCGGCGTCGCCGGCGACGTCGCCGACCAGCTGTGCGACGTGGTCGAGCACATTGGTCACCAGCGCCGCCGACGCCTCAGCCACCGACGCGGCGCTGGCGAACAGGCCGGCAGCATCGGCGGGAAGGTCCTCACTCGTCTCGCGACTGTGGCTCATCGCCATCGGACAGCTCCTTCAAACAGGGTTGGCAGCGAAACGGCACCGGCCCGCCGCCGTCGACGATGCCGATGCCGGCGCGCGTGCCCTTGGCGAGGACGGCGTTGCACGACTCGCAGAGCGCGTTGACGCTCAGGATGGCCAGCTGCCATCCCAGCACGCGCGGCGCGTGGGTGGCATCCGCCGACCGCCGCCGCTCGGTGACGCGCTCGCCGCGTGTCGAGCGCGCGATCTCCGCGCTGTCGTGCACGATGTCTTCGATCAGGCCGAAGGTGTTCTGCAGAACGTTGCGCACCAGGTTCGACACCGACAGCCCGAGATCGCTCGCCTTGCGTTTGATCTCGTCGTCGAGCGACTCGGGGACGCGGGTGTGGATGACGCGCTCTTTCTTTTCGTTGCTCATCGGAGGGCCTCGGCCGTGCGACCTGTGGAAGTCATCGGCGTACTCGCATGTATACGTTTGTATACGATTGGGTCAAGAGTCCTCACGCGAAGGCGCGAAGGCGTGAAGAAGAAAAGGGGGCATCCGCTCATGCTGAGCCCGTCGATGCACGGGGAGGGGGTAGGCTTACTGGGCGTCGAGCCAGCGGGCGAAGAACATGGCGAGGCTTTGCTCGGCGGCGCGCTGCATGCGCTGCAGGGCGAGCAGCTCGGGCAGTGCGCCTGGATGCGTGGCGAGGTAGGCGGCGAGGGTGGCGGCCTTCAGGTTGCCGCTGGACGGATCGGTAAACTGACCGCCGATGTGCAACTCGTGGTCGACGCCGTCGAGGATCGAGCGCACGGACAGGAACGGCCGGCGGGCACCGACGGCGCAGTCGGCGATGGCCGCGCCTTCCATCTCGACCGCGATCAAACCGCGCGCGGCTGCGGCGCGTTTGTCGGCCGCCGTTGCCAGCACTGTCGCGCTGCACCAGATCGCGCCTTCCGCGCAGCGCAGGCCGGCGTCGGCCGCGGCCCGCATCGCGCCGGCGCGCGTTGCGACATCGGTCGCGAACACATGGCCGCGCGCGCTCTCCGCAGTCGGAGTATAGGACTGCGGATCGAAAGCGATCCCGCTGGCGACGACGAGGTCGCCGGGTGCGAGCTCGGGCGCGAGCCCGCCCGCACAACCAGTCGACACGATCAGATCAAACGCCTGCGCTCCCAGCGCTTCCCGCGCCGCCGCGGCCGCGCGCTCGGTACCCATACCGGTGCGCATCAACCACACCTCGCGCGCTGCCGGTGTGCGGCCCACCCACAGTGTCAACGCGCCCAACTGCCGGCGTTCGACCTGCCGCAGCCGCCGCAGCACGGCCCGACACTCCCACTGCAGCGCGGCGAAGATGGCGATGGCTTCCACGGCGCGGCATCCTAGCTCAGCAGGATGATGTCGGTTTGCACAGGGGGCGCCTGCCTCTTACACGGCCCCGATCGGCAGCGCGGTGATCTCCCGCGTCACCGGGAGCGGCTCTGACGTGAGACACACGACCGCGCCGGCTCCGACGGGCTTCTGCATGCGCTCGAGTGCTGCGAACGCGGCGGCCCACTCGCGGCGGATCGTGGCAGCATGCTTGATTTCAACCGGCCAGAGCTTGCCGTCGATGTCGAAGACGAGGTCGATTTCGCGACCGTCGCGATCGCGGTAGAAATAGATCGGGGGGTGCAGTGCCCGGTGCCACCAACTCTTGAGTACCTCGGCCACCACGTGCGTTTCGAAGATTGCGCCGCGCATGGCTCCCGCAGCCAAGGTGGCTGGCGACGCCCACCCGGTGAGGAAGGCACATAGGCCGGTGTCGAGAAAATAGAGCTTCGGCGTCTTCACCAGCCGTTTGGTGACATTGGTGTGATAGGGCTGCAAGAGAAACACCTGGCAGCTCGCCACCAACACCGAGAGCCAGCTTTTCGCCGTGGGCACGCTCACGTCGACGTCGCGGGCCAGGTCGGAGAGGTTCAGCAGCTGTGCTGTGCGCGCCGCGCAGGCCCGCACAAAGCGAGTGAACACCTCAATGCTCCCGACTTGCGCCAGGTCGCGCACGTCGCGCTGCAGGTAGGTCTGCAGATAGGAGGAGAAGAACACCGCACGATCGGCTACCTCGCCGGTCACCAGAGCGGGAAGGCCGCCTGTCCAGATCTCTTCGTACAGCGCCTCTTCGCGTTTGATCTCGAGCGTTCCGCGTCGCCTCAGAACGGTGGCGTCTGGCAAGAAGGGTTCCACATCCCACTGCTGTCCGAGCCGCTCGCGTTGCGAGAAGCCGAGCAGGTTGATCACCGCGACACGCCCAGCCAGGGTCTCGGTCACCCCCTTCATCATTTGGAACTGCTGCGACCCGGTGAGCCAGAAGGCCCCTGGTTCCCGCTGCGCGTCGACCCGCAGCTTGAGATAGGGGAGTAAGCCGGGGGCGTATTGGATTTCGTCGACCAACAGCGGGGGTGGGAACCGCTCGAGGAACAAGGCGGGGTCGGCGATGGCGAGCTCGCGCAGCGTTGGATCATCGAGCGACACGTAGCGCCGATTCTTCTCGGCGACGTGTTGCAGCAACGTGGTCTTGCCTACTTGTCGCGGCCCGGTGACCAGCAGCACCGGAAACTGCCTGCTGATCTCTGGAATCCTGACCTCGAGGGTCCTGCGTCGGTAGCGGCTCATTTAAAGTGTGAGTTTAAATTAGCCGGAGGAATTTCGGGTGTCCAGACGGTTCGGACCATGCCTCGCAAGGAGCTGGCAAAGACCGCCGCGACATGCGAGCAAGTGAGCCCAACATCGCGAGGGAGGCCGCATGATCAAGCTCGTATTTTGCCTCTGCCGGCTGCCGAACATGACGCGGGCGGAGTTCCAACGCTACTGGCGCGAGACGCACGGCCCGATCGTGCGCGCGCACGCCGCCGAGCTGGGCATCCGTCGCTACGTGCAGCTGCACACATCGGAGACGCCCACCAACGACGCGCTGCGCGCCAGCCGCGGCGGACCCCAGCCGTTCGACGGCATCGCCGAGCTGTGGTGGGACAGCCTCGCCGACCTGCAGGCCCGCCTCGCCACCCCCGAAGGCGGGCGCGCCTCGCAACTCCTGCTCGAAGACGAGCGGCGTTTCATCGATCTCGCCAACTCCCCGCTGTGGGTGGGCGAAGAGGTGCCGATTGTCGGGTAGATCGAAGATCGGCTCACGCGAAGGCGTGAAGGACGCGTGAGTCCATCTGAGGGCGCATTGCGACTCGACCCCGACAACGCATGACGCGGCGCACCGCTATCACCGCTCTGCTCGTCCTCGGTGTCATGGGCGGCGTGCTGTGGATTCGCCTCCTGCCGTTGTCGCTACCAGACGCCTCGCCCGAGGAGCGGGCGCAGCTCACGTTCACAACGGCAGACGGGCGCGCGCATCCGTACCTGCCCGGCTACGACAGCTACGATTGGCTGCGCATGGCGCGCAACGTCCTGCGCTCCGGCACACCGTGCGACGCCATCCCCGACGGCGAGTGCCGCGATACGTTCACACACGCGCCCATCGGCCGCTCGATGTCCTACGAGCACTCGCCGCACGTGTTCGCCATCGCCGCGCTGCATCGGATCGCGACGCGCTTCCAGCCCGACTATCCGCTCTCGGCCAGCGCGTATCTGTTGCCGGTGGTCATCGCGCTGCTCGGCGTGTGGCCGGCCTTCGCCATCGGCCGTCGCCTGGCCGGTCCGCTGGGCGGATTTCTCGCCGCCGCGCTCGTCAGTCTCAATCCGCTCTTCCTGTTGCGCAGCGCCACGGCGGACAACGACGTGTGGAACGTCGTCCTGCCGCTGTTTCTGATCTGGTTCACCATCAGCACCGCCACCGCGACCAACGCGTGGCGGCAAGCGGCGTGGGCCGTGGCCGCCACGCTCGTCGCGGTGCTGCATGCGTTGATCTGGAAGGGATGGATCTTCGGCTACAGCGTCGCGCTCGCCGGCCTGGCGGCCAATGCGGTGTTGCGCGCGGTCCACGTGGTGCAACACACGGGTCCAGCGGGCCTGCGCGCGGCGCCGGTGCGACAGGCCGTGCGAGCACTGGGGCTATTCGCCCTGTTCGCAGCGATCCTCGCGAGTGCGGCCGGCGCCCTCACCTCGCAGCTGCACGGCGCGGTGCAGCTGGCGCGCGAGTTGTTTGGCGGCGCCACGACACCGGCCGGCGCAGCGTGGCCCGACGCGTTCCAGACCGTCGGCGAGCTGGCTCGTCCGAGCCTGGCGCAGATCGCCAACCTCACTGCCGGCCCGGTCTATCTCTACGGTGCCTGGCTCGGCTTGCTCGTGCTGCTGCTGCCGCAGCGCGGCTGGCGCCCGCCGCATTTCGCCGTGCTCATCGGCGGCAACTATCTGTACTGGTACCTGCTCAGGGGCGCCACCCTCTCCCGCCCGGCGTTGCTCGCCGCCTGCGCGCTGCCGCTGGTGGCGGCTCTCGTGCTCGGCGGGGATGACACCGCACCGGCGCGCCGCTCCGCCGCGCTGGTCGTCATTGTCTGGTTCCTCGCTGCGTTGTTCCTCGCCTTCGACGGCGTGCGCTTCGTGATGATGGTGACGCCGCCCGCGGGCATCGCCTGCGCGGTCGCCGTCGGTCGCCTCGGCGAGTGGCTGGTCGAACGTCTCCCCGCCGCGTATCGCGCCGCCCGGGTCCCGCTGCTGATGGCGCTCGGGGCCGCCGCGCTCGTGCAGCCGGTGCAACTCGCCGTGCGCACGGCATCGGGCATCGTCCCGCGCGTCAACGATGCGTGGTGGGACGCGCTCACCGCCCTGCGCGACACGGCGCCGGCCGACGCCATCGTGCACACCTGGTGGCCCTACGGCTACTTCTCCAAGTACGCCGCCGAGCGGCGGGTGAGTGCCGACGGCGGCTCGCTGCCGACGCACGTGCCGTACTGGCTGGCGCGCGCGCTGATGGCCGATGACGAGAGCGAAGCCGCCGGACTGTTGCGCATGCTGAGCTGTCGCTCCGACGTGACGCCGAGGTTACGCGACGAGCGCGGCGCCTACAATCGGCTGACCGGCCGCGGCGTCGAGCCGGCTGCGGCGCAGGCGCTGCTGATCGAGCTGGCGGGACGCGACGCGGCGGCCGCGCGCGCCCTGCTCTACCAGCGCGGCTTTCGCGAAGGCGAGGCCGACGACGTCCTGCAGGCGTCGCATTGCGCCGCGCCGCCGAGCTACCTGGTGTTGTCCGACGAGATGGCGCGCACGCCGGGCTGGATGTACCTGGCGAGCTGGAGCTCGCGCGACACGGCGGGCACCAGCCCGCGCGAGGCGTTGCTCACGCCGACGTGGGTGCCGTGTCGCCTCGAGGGCACCGGGCGCGTATGTCCGCTGCGGATCGATCTGGCGCGCAATGGAGTCGAGATCGAGGCGTTCGCCTACCCGCCCGCGGCACCGTCGACCGGGCGCTTGCGCTGGCGGCGTCCCGCCAACCAGAGCCGTGGCGAGGGTGCACCGGCGCAGATCGTGCTGGCGGAGTCCGCCGGTATCAGGCCCGCGCCGTTCGCCGATGCGATCGCCGCCGATCTGGCGGTGTTGGTCGATGTGTCGAAGGACCGCATCCTCGTCGGCACACCGCGCCTGCTGCGCTCGACCTTCGTCCAGCTCATGTTCCTCGACGGGCGCTACGCGCATCGCTTCGCCAAGCGCGACGACCGCACCGGTTACGGTGGCGAGCGCGTCGTTACGTGGGCGATCGCGTGGGACGAAGCGGCGCCGCCGCCAGCAGTCGATCGTACACCGCCGTCTCGCGAGCTACCCGCGCCGCCAGCGTGAAGCGCGCCTCGATGGTCTGCCGCGCCGCCGCGGCCAGGCGCTCGCGCAGCGGTTGATCGGCCACCAGCCGCTGCAGCGCGTGGGTCAGTGCCGGTCGGTCTGCGGCCGGGACCAGCAGGCCATTCTCGCCGTCGCGGATCACCGCCGGCACGCCGGCCACCGCCGTCGCCGCCACCGGAATCTGCATGGCCATGGCTTCGAGGAGCGCGTTGGGCAATCCCTCGCGCCGGCTGCTGAGCGCGAAGATATCGACGGCGTGGAACAGGGCGACGATGTCGTCGACCTGGGCGAGCAGCGCGCAGCGATCCGCCAGCCCGGCGCGGTCGATCTGTGCCTGCAGCGCCGCGCGCTCCGAGCCCTCGCCGGCGATCCACAGCGCAATGTCGGCACCGGCAGCTACCAATGCGCCGGCGGCGCCGATCAGCGCGTCGAAACCCTTCTCGGGGCTCAAGCGTCCGACTGCGCCGATGACCAGCCGCGCTGGCGGAACACCGCGCGCGGCGCGCAGCGGCGCCTGCTCCGCCGGCATGCTGCGGCGGAAGCGCATCTCGTCGACGCCGTTGTGCGACAGGGAGCAGCGCTGCGGCGGCAGGCCCAGCGCGCTGATCCGTGCATACAGATCGTCCGAGACGCACAGCACGTGGTCGTAGCGCGGCAGGCAGCGGCGATCGATGGCGTAGTACAGCCGAGCGCGCTTTGTATGCGTCGCCACCCAGCCGTGCGCGGTGGTGACCAGCGCCATACGGTGAAACGGGCGCAGCAGCAGGCCGATGAGATTCGATTTGTAGTCGTGGCCGTGCCAGATGCGCACGTTCATCTGGCGGCACAGGTGGAGCAGGCGCGTCAGCACGCGCAGGTCGAACGGGCCGCGGTCGTCGACGCCGATCAGCGCACAGCCGAAACGCCGCGCCTGTTCCTGCAGGACGGCGAAGCCGGGATCACGCGGTGGATGCAAGTAGGCGGCAGCCGGCAGATAGCGAGTCGCCGCCAGGTATGGCGCCGCGGCGAGGATCGACCGATCGGGCCCGCCGCCGCTGCCAGTGACGACGCGTACGTGCAGCACGACGTCGCGATCCCCGGCGTCGGGCGGCCAGTCGGGCGGAGCGGGTTTGGCGGACGGACGGTCCATTTTAACTCTCATCGACCATCTGGGTGCGCCGGAGTTCTCACCACGAAGAGCACGAAGACCACGAAGGGAGAACGCCCGAGAGCATATTCTCAGAAACGCCGACTCGTTTTTGATGGCCTTGCATAGGCTTCACTTCGTGACCTTCGCGCTCTTCGTGGTTAAAACTCCGGCGGTTTCACCCGCCGCCACTCAATTGCACGACGGGCGAAGGCATGACAGAGGCACCTGCCGAGCATTCGCATGAAGATCCTCTATCTCGCCCATCGGCTGCCCGATCGACCGGACCGCGGCAACAAGCTGCGTGCGTACCACCACATCCGCCACCTGGCCATGTCGCACGAGGTGCACGTCATCGCTTTCGCCGACGGTGCATCGGACGCCACAGCGTTGCGTGCGGTGTGTCGCAGCGTCGAGATCGTGCCCCTCACTCGCGCCCTCGCCCTGGCGCGCGGTGCCGCCGCCATGCTCCGCGGCGCCTCGTTCACGGCCGGCTATTTTGGTGCCGCCGCCATGTGGCGCGCGGTGCGGCGGGCGAACGCCGCGCAGCAGTTCGATGTCGCGTGGGCGTATTGCTCGAGCATGGCGCCGTACCTGGCGGCGGTGGACGCTGAGCGGCGAATCGCCGACTTCGTCGACGTCGACTCGGAGAAGTTTCGCGAGTATGCGCAGTATGCGCGTGCACCGATGTCATGGGCGTATCGGCTCGAGGCGCAGCAGATGCGAGCGCTCGAAGCGCGCGGCGCGGCTGCCGCAACCCGCGTACTGTTCGTCTCGGAGGACGAGGCGGTGGTCTTCCGGCCTGTGGCGCCGACCGAGGTAGCGGTGTGCCACGTGCGAAACGGCGTCGACACCGCCTTCTTTCAGCCGATGAGCCCGGCGCCGTCGGAACCTCAACTCGTCTTTGTCGGCGCGCTCGACTACCTCCCCAACGCCGTCGCGGCGCGCTGCCTCATCGAACAGATCCTACCGCGCGTGCGTGCACACATACCCAAGGTCGGCTTCACCGCCGTCGGCCATCGTCCACCGCCCCATCTGTTGCGGTTGGCCGCAGGAGAGAGTGTGCGCATCGCCGGCTCCGTGCCGGACGTGCGGCCCTATCTGGCGGCAGCACAGGTGTTCGTCGCGCCGATGCGCTTCGGCCGCGGCGTCAAGAACAAGGTGCTCGAAGCCATGGCGATGGGCGTCCCGGTCGTCGCCAGCTCTATCGCCATGCAAGGGCTGGCGGTGTCCGACGGCGTGTACGCGCGTATCGCGGACGAGCCAGAGGCATTTGCGGCCGCGGTGGTGGAGCTGCTGGGAGATGTCGAGCAGCGCCGGCGCCTAGCGGACAACGCGCTTCGTCTGGTGCGCGACTCCTACGCGTGGGAGGGAGTATGGCCGCTGCTAGACCAGTGCTTGCAGCAACGGTGAAACGCCGGCGCGCCTAGACTCTCATCACTACGGCGCCCGCGGCCACCAGCGCGATGCCGATCACGCGCTGAATCGTCACGGGTTCGTACGGCATACCCATGAGACCGAAGTGATCGATCAACAGCGCGGCGACGCATTGGCCGCCGATCATGAGGGCGACCGCGTACGCCGCGCCGATCTTCGGGAACACGAAAGCGAGGCTGGCGAGGAGCACGAAGCCGAAGAGCCCACCGAGATAGAGCGTCCAGGACGCACCGGCGGGGAAGAAGGTCCACTTCGCGCCCATCATTGCCCACAGTCCGATGGCAGTGATCAGCACGATCACGGTGTTGACGACCAGCGCCGGGCCGAGTCCGGTCAATCTCGACAACCCCGCATTGGTCGCTGCTTGCATGGCCGCCGCCACGCCCGCGGAAATCGCCAGCGTCGCGAACACGATCTTCATCATCATGCACTTCCCTCCAGATACGCGAGCGCCTGTCTAACGGCTTGGGCGCGCGAAAGTCGAGGGAAGCACGAGCGAGTCGGCCAAATGGAGCGAGTGCACGGACTGGCAGCTAACGCACACCCATGAAAATGAGCGCCAGCGCGAGGACAAGCAGAACAACGCGCGCCGCAGTCATCATCTGCGTGTTGGCGACGGGCTTCCCACCGCGCGGGCGGACACCAAAGACCGCCAACAGCGCGATGATCACCCCGATTACGATCGCCGTTATGCCCATGCGTCAAACATACACCCGATCGGGCGAAGTACTACCCGTGGCGAGGCAATTAGCTCACCACGAAGGGCACGAAGCGCACGAAGGAGAGCAAGGGCACGTGCCGAGGGGCGCGACCTTGTCAGCGAGCCTCTCTTCGCATGAGCGCAACTCCGGCAACGTCCGTGGAGAACCCCAATCTCTCGTAGAACGGAACCAGCTCGGGCAGGCAGTAGAGCTCGATGTGTCTGACCGATTCCAGCATGGGATGCCGGATGATGGAGTCCATCATTCGGCGCCCCAGCCCCTCGGCGCGGCGGTCGGGCGCGACGATCACATCGAAGACCAGCGCCTTGAATACCCGATCCGTCAGCACGCGAGCGAAGGCGATCAAGCGATCCGCGACCGGATCGCAGAGCGCGAAAATGAAATCCGAGTGCTCGATCATTCGCCTGACGTCGTCGAGACTTCTGCCGCGTGTCCACCACTCGCCCTGATACAGGGCGTGCAGCTCCTGGATGTGGCGTTCATCCAACGTTGAACGAAAACTGTATGTCGGCTCGGACATCGCAACTCCGTGGCGTCCTAGCGTTTCGGATGCGCCAGCGCGGCGCGGCGCTCGAGCCAATCGCGCCGTTGGTCGAGCGGCAGTGAGACGTAAGCCTGCATGGCCGCGAGGCCCTCATCGGAGAACATCGTCGCCATGAACGCCTCGCCTTCGATGGCGAGGCCCGCTTCGAGGTGCACTTCCGCGCCCTGGTAGACCGCGCGCTTGATCTCCGCCATCGCGACCGGTGAGAGCTCGGCCATGCTGGATGCGAGCGCCTTGGCGCGCGTGAGCGCGTCGGGCACGACCTCGTGCACCAGCCCGAGTGCGAGCGCTTCCTCGGGCCGGCAGATGCGCCCGCGCAGGATGAAGTCGATCGCGCGACCCGCGCCGATCAGACGCGACAGCCGCTGCGTCCCGCTGCCGCCCGGCAGGATGCCGAGCGTCACCTCGGGCAGCCCGAAGCGGTGATCGCCCGCGGCCGCGATGCGGATGTCGCACGAGAGCGAGAACTCGAACCCGCCGCCCATGGTGTCGCCGTTCATCGCGGCGATCACGGGCTTGGGCAGGTTGCGCACGGAGGTCAGCAGCTCGTGGTAGCCGTGATTCAACGCCGAGCCGAGCGCGCGCATGGCCGGCCGGTCCGCCGCCAGCGCCGCCAGCTCCTCGACGCTGTAGTGCGTGATGAACTTGCCCGGCATTCCACCGGTGAGCACCACCGCGCGCACCGCCGGGTCGCGCCAGGCGCTCACGAGTACGCCGAGCTCCGCGGTGCCTGCGGCGCAGAAGTAGTTCATGGGGGGATTCGTGTAGGTCGCCACGACGACCCCGTCCGGGGTCAGCTCGGTTTTCCAAAGCGCCATCGCAAGCCCTCTCCTTCTGCTGCGCTGCCACTGCGCGCCGTGCCGACGCGCTGGCAGTGTCTAACCTTGATCCGAGAAAGGCATTTCACCACGAAGGGCACGAAGGTCACGAAGTAAGCTTCGAAAGGCCGGGCAACGTCGGCTGCGCCAAAACCCATCAAGAATGAGCTTTGGATTCAGACATGAACGTGCTTTTGGGTGCTCTCCCTTCGTGCTCTTCGTGCCCTTCGTGGTGAATCTTTCCTTTCAGATCAACGCCGCGGTTTTCATCCTCGCTCTCCTGCAGGCGTCGTTCGTAGCTGATCGTGGCTCCGAACGCGATTTAAGTTGGCTGGTTCGCTCCAAGCCAGTTCATAGGTGGTGGCCTCGGCCCGTGACGACCAGGCGGTAGCACACATCGAGCGCCTCGAGCTGGCGGAGGTGACCAAACCGTCTCTCCCAGGCGCCCGACTCGAGATCGCTCCTCAGCTGCGCGATGCCGCGTGCGACGAGGTCTTGGTCGAGGAGGGAAAAACCCGAGATCTCCGCTCGCACTGTCGGATCGAGATACGCCTCGGGACGACGCCAATGCGCAGCGAGGAATCCGTCGACGCAATCGTGCGGTACCGCGATGCGATGCACTGTGCAGTCTCCAAGGTGGCGCACGAGATCGGCGATCGAAGGACAGTGGTCGCGGTCGAGCTCGACGATCTCTGGGAGGTACGCATCGGTGAGCCAGAAGCCCTCGCCCGGCTCGAAGGCGAAGACTACGAGGCGATTCGCCACGCGCCGCATCTCGTCGAGACCGCGGCGCCAGTCGGTCCAGTGATGCAAGGTGAGCAGCGCCAGCGCGGCGTCGAACGTGTCGTCGCGGAAGGGCAGCGCCTCCGCCCGTGCACGGACCGCGGGCGCACTCCCAGCCGCTCGCTGTCGGATCATTTGCGACGACGGCTCGACGGCGACCACCGAGCG
>CAYVUV010000070.1:0-11811 GCA_964455095.1 uncultured Binatia bacterium (SeqCode) | reverse complement strand
GATCCACCGCGCCGATTACCTGTTCCGCGGCATCCCCGTCCCCGCCGGCCGCCACCGCGTCGAGCTCACCTTCCGCCCCGTCAGCCTCATGCTCGGCGCCGCCGGCAGCGCACTGGCGCTGGGGGCGATCGTGTGGCTGTTCTTCAGCAGGCGGAGCGCGGTTGACTTGTGAGCAAAGAAGCCGCGCCGAAGGACACCCTCAGCCGTGCTCGCCGCTTGCGCCGCCGAGCGCGCGCCAGAGCCATTGCTTGATCAGCCCCGGTGGCGCCTCGTTGCGGCGCAGGCGGCGCATGACGCGGCGGACGATGCGATGGCGCGCGGCGTCGTTGCCGCACAGGCGCCGCAGGCACTCGGCTTCGGCCTCGGCGCCTTCCGGCAATCGGGTCGGATAGACGATCGGCACGCCGTGCTCGCCGGGGAACGCCGCCCCGCACCCGACGCAGCGCACGCCGGCGCCGGACCCTTCCAACACGGCGCGGCAATCCGGACAGCGCAAGCGGGCGAGCAGCTCGGCCGCGATCGGGCGGTCGGACGCCGCCAGCTCGTCCTTGCCCTCGGCCACCGCGCGCGCCAGCGGCAGCAGGAAGCGCTCGAGGTCGACCGCCTGCTCGATCAACCAGCGCGCCAGCGCGGTATCGTTCTCGGCGCGCAGCGGCGCCACCGGCGCGCCGGGCTTGATGGCGACGAGCAGAATGCCCATCGCACCGGGGCGGTGATCGCCGACCGCCACCGCCCGGCTCAGCGCGGCGGCCAGCGCACCCGCATCGCGCAGCGCCGCATAGGCGAGGTCCTGTTGCACTGGCGGCAAGAAGACGCGCGCCGGCAGATCGGGCTCGAAGATCAGGTTCTCGTGCTGCCACGACGGGCCGAAGATCGCCGCCAGCTCGTGCAACAGGAAGAAGTTGCGCTCGACGTGCGCCTGCCGCACATCGACCCGCAGGTGCGCGCGCCAGCGCTCCCACCAGCTCGGCGCCAGTGCCTCGAGGCTGGTCATGATGACGTACTTGCGGCTGACGCGCAGCAGCTCGGTGATGGTCTCGACCGGGCGCACCAGATGCTCGAGCACCTCCGAGGCGAGGACGACGTCGAAGGTGTCGTCGGCGAACGGCAGCCGCGCGCTGTTGAGGGTGACGGCGTGGTCGAGCTTGCCCGACGCCGCGCCGCCGTAGGGCAGATTCATCGTGTGGGCGAAGTCCGAGAAGTACGCCGGCACGCCATAACGGCGCGCCACCAGCTTCGGGTACACGTCGAAGCCCGAGCCGATATCGATGAAGCTGTCGAACTGCAGGCGGTCGAGCCAACGGAAGATCTTGAGTTTGCGCTGGATCTCCTGAAAGCGGTAGCGCGACAGCTGGCGCGGATTGCCGGCGTCGTCCCACAGCCGCTCGGCGCCGGCGCCGAGCCCCGCCAGGGCCTGCCGGTAGTTCGTCTCCAGCCACTGCCGCGTGCGCGCTTCGACCACCAGCCGCTGATCGACGCCGTCCTCGGCCCGCGTCATTGCGCGCCTCCGACGGCATGGCTCCGCCGCGCGTACAGCGCCAGCGCCACCATCACGACCGACGTCGCCGCCGACACCAGCGCGCCGACGCGCACGCTGGCGGGCCGATAGGTGAACGTCACCGTCGATTCGCCGGCCGGCACGCGCACGGCGCGAAACGCGTAGTTGGCGCGCAGGATGGGACGCTCGACGTCGTTCACGCGCGCCTGCCAACCGGGATAGAGCTGATCGGTGAGCGAGAGGAACCCCTCCGCCGTGGCGCGCACGCGCAGGGTGAGCGTCTCGGCTTCGTCCGCGACCATCTCGACCGCTCCGCTGCCGCCACCGGGCGCGCCGACGAAGCCGTCGGGCGGCTCCTCCTCCACCAGCGCCGCCTGGCGCGGATCGTGGGTGGGCGACGCCAGCCGCTCAAGGAGCGCCGCCGGATCGCGCACCACCTCGACCTGCGGCACGTAGAAGGCGCGCGGCAGGGCCGTGGGATTTTCGAACACCCGCGCCCCGTCCCCTTCCCAGCGCAACGGAAAGCGCTCGCGCATCAACGCCAACTGGGCCGGCGGGATCTTGCCGAAAACGAGATACCGCGCCGCGAGCAGGTTCAGCAGCGGGCGGTTGCCCGGCACGGTGCCGAGAAAGAAAGTGAAGGCAGTGAAGTACGACTGCATGGCGCGATCGTACAGCGCGCGGACGAGCAACGACGCATAGCGCATCGACGTCAGCGGCTGGTAGTCGGTGATCGAGGGGATGCCGAAGATCGACGACGATTTCGCCGACAACGCGTAGTCGTCCCCCGCCGTCAGCTGGTAGATCCGCTCCTGCAGGCTGAGGCGCTCGCGCACGAAGGCGTGGGCCGCGGACTGCTGATAGAAGACGGACTCGCCGCGCAGCGCCGGGACCAGGGGCTTGAGGCCGATCGGCAGCAGGCTCGCGGCCAGCACGCACGGCAGCGCGACGCGTGCCACCCGCCGGGTGCACTCGCCCCAGGCCGCGGCGGCCCCCACGGCGGCCAGCCCGGCCAGTGCGGCCCGCTCCCAGCCCGCCAGCGGTGGGGCCCCCGCCAGCGCGATGGCCAGGGCGACGGCGATCGGCGCGACGAGCAGCCACACGCGCGCCGCGGTGCGGCCGGCGGCGCGACGCGTGACCACCTGCGCACCACATCCGACCAGCACGCTGACGGCCGCGCCCGTGATCCACAGGAAGCGGCTCGGATCGCGAAACATCCGCACGCCCGGCAGCTGCCAGTACAGCGTCCGCAACGGGTTGTCGAAGACCAACGCGAGGTAGAGCGCGGCGATCAGCGCGTAGAACAGCGCGCGGCGGCGCGTCGCGGCCGGCACCAACGCCAGGGCGGCGAGCATGGTGACCAGCGGCAGCAGCGGGTTGCCGAAGAAGATCTCGCGCCCGGCGACGATGGCGCGAAAGGTCGCCCACTTCAGCGTGCCGAGGAGCAGCTGGTTGCCTTCGAGCCCCTGGCCGCGGATCGAGGCGAAGCCGAGCTCCATGGCCGGCATGAGTTGGACGGCGGCCAGGCCGACCGGCAGGATCAAACCCAGGGCGATCACGCCCAGGCACCGCATGGCCTGCGGCGGTCGCGCCGTGAGCAGCTCCCAGACGACGCGCAGGGCGATCAGCTGGTAGGTGTAGAAGGCCATCTGCGGATGGCCGGCGAGCAACGCGAGCGCCAGCGCCAGCGCGAGCTGCAATCCGGCCGACAGGGCCCCCGTCGACAGGGCGCGCTCGGTGGCCAACAACGCCCATGGAATCCATACGTAGGGACCGAGGACGACGGTCGGGAGCAAGGCGGCGAGGGCCAGCGAGATGCCGCCGAGCTCGAAGGCAATGCCCGCACAGAGCGCCGCGATCGGATCGGTCCCCAACTGCCGCGCCAGCAAGGACGCGCCGACTCCGCCGATGGCGAGGTGCAGGGTCAGGACGAGCAAGACAGCGGTGTTGACGTCGAACACCAGAAAGAGCGCGTTGAGGGGATACAGCACGGCCACATGGGGCACGGCGAGGAACGGCTGGCCGCAGTTCTGCAGGCGATTCCACAGCAGGCCGTAGCCGCGCTCGACGGCCTGGCGGAAGTAGATCGCGTCGGGGAGGAACGAGGCGTAGAGGTCGTACGACACCCAGGTCGTCTCGCTCGAGCGACCGCCGATGATGCCAAAGGCGTAGATGACGGCCAGGGCCGCGATGACCGGCACGACAGCGAGGTCCCCGCGCCGATACGACATGCGCCCACGCCGTTATCCGATGCATCCGGAAGCCGCAAGGGCTCGCGGGCCGCGGCGCGGCCGCACCGCTGGCGCGCTTGCCAACGGATTCCGGGGCGGGATAGGTATCGTCCCTCCGACCCCTTTGGCGGACCAACATCGACATGGGCGCGCGCAGCCACGGCAATGACCTCGCCCCCGCCTCGCCCGCGCCGACGCGCCCGGCCGACGGGCCGCTCGCCTTCGCGCTCGCGCTGCTCGCGGTCGGGCTCGCCGCGCTGGTCTACTACCCGATCACCGCCAACTACTTCATCGCCGACGACTTCCTCAACCTCTACCACATCGTCAACGACGACCTGATCGAGTACCTGGTGCGGCCGCACGGCGGCCATCTGCTGGTGACGCGCAACGCGCTCTTCTATCTCTCCTTTCACCTCTTCGGCCTCGAGCCGGCGTACTTCTTCTGGGTGGTGTTGCTCACGCATCTGCTGAACGTCGCCCTGCTCTTCCAGCTCATCCGGCGACTCACCGGCAGCATCGCGCTGGCCTGCTTCGGCGCCGCGCTCTGGGGCAGCGCGCCGGTGCACGAAGGGACGCTCGGCTGGTACTCGGTGTACGGACACGTCATCGTCGGCACGGCCCTCTTCACCGTGCTGCTCGCCGTGTCGCGCGTCGGCCAGGGACACCCGGCCGCGCGCGGTGCGCCGTTGGCGTGGGCGCTGCTGCTGTTCGCCGCGACGACCAGCTTCGGCGTCGGCATCGGCGTCACGCTGGTGTTGCCGGTCGCCGCCTGGCTGCTGTTGCCGCGCGCGGCGCCGGGGCGGTGGCGCATACTCATCTGGCTCCTCGGCGTGGCCGCGCTGGTGCCGCCGCTCTACTTCGGACTGCAGTGGCTGCACGTCAACGTCTACGACGGCAACACGACCGCGCTGCCGCTGATGATGGCCGGGCTGCAGTACGTCAGCCTGATCGCGGGCCTCATGGTCCATCTCGTCGGCTTCGGCGTCACCTGTCTGCTGTCGGGGATGTTCTACCGCGCCAATCTGTATCCGGGCCCGGTCGGGCACGGGCTGATCGCCGTCTACGCCGCGATCCTCGCGCTCGCACTGGTGCGCGGGCCGTGGCCGGCGCGGCGCCAGATTCTCGCCTGCCTGCTGCTGGCGCTCGGGTGCTACGGCATCATCGCCAGCGGGCGCGGCTGGTTTCTCAACGAAGGTGCGCGCGTCGGCCTGATCCGCTCCGAGCGCTTCCAGTACGTCGGCATGGGCCTGCTGGCGTTGGCGCTGTGCATCGCGCTGGCGCGGCTCGGCGAATGGCGCCGGCTGCGCATGCGGCCCGCCGTGGCGACGGCGCTGGTGCTCGCGTGGCTGGCCGCGACGGTGGTGGGATACTTTCGCCTGCGCCCGCCGATCCGCCACTTCCCGGCCGCGCGGCGCGAGACCGCGATGATCGTCGCCGCGCTGCGCGAGCGCCTCGCCGCCGCGCCGCCGGGGGCCGATGTCTACATCGACAACCAGGCCTTCAAAGCGGTCGGGCACCTGCTCTCCAGCCCGACGCTGTTTCCCGGCTGGGCCGGCGTGTTCGCCATCGTCTACCCCGACAACGTCGTCGACGGCCGGCGCGTGTTCTTCGTCGTCCCCGACGCCACCGTCCTGCCCGTCGCGCGCCGCGGGCGGCGCGCGACGACGCTCCTGATCGGCCCCGACGAGCGGCCCGGCGACGGCGCTGCGGGCTCGCCATGACGCGCGGCGGTGCCGTGGAATTTGCCCCGGTGCGGCCGCGGTGGTGAACCGGTTCGCGCGCGCACTGCTGCTGGCGGTCATCGCCGTCGGCGCCGTCGGCGCGTTCTGGTACTTTCGAGTCATCGCGCCGATTCGCGTCCATGCGGTGTCGCCGGAGAACTACGACGACTTCATCTACTACTCCCCCACCTTCACCTACGCCTTCGGCGAGTTGCGCGCCGGCCGCTTTCCACTCTGGAACCCATACCAGCACGCCGGCACGCCGTTCTTTGCCACCGCGCAGCACCTGCTCCTCTATCCGCTGAACGTCCTGTACCTGCTGCTGCCGACGCCGCAGGCCATGGCCGGCACGACGCTGCTGCACCTCGTCCTGGCGCTGCTCTTCACCTTCGCGCTGGCGCGCACCATCGGCCTGTCCGTCGCCGCGGGCGCGACCGCCGCCGTCGCCTACGGCTTCTCGACCACGCTCGCGGCCCTCATCTACCTCCCGCATCATCTGTACGGCGCCGTGTGGATCCCGCTGCTCCTGGCACTGGTGCACCGCGTGGTGTGCGGCCCGCGGCGCCTCGCCGCCGCCATCGGCCTCGGGGCGGCGGCGGCGACGCAGTACCTCGGCAGCTATCCGATGTTCTGCCTCTTCTCCGCCTATGCCTGCGCCGGCTATGCCCTGTGGCTGCTGGTCGGCCGTTGGCGCGCCGCTGCGCCGGCGGCTGAGCTCGGTTCGGCGCTGACGGCGCTGGCCGCCGCCGCGCTGCTGGCCGCGGCGCTCAGCGCCCCGCAGCTCCTGCCGGCGACCGAGCTGGCGGCGCGCAGCCCGCGCGCCTTCACGGCCTTGACCATCGACGACATCGACCCCTACTACCGCGCGATCGATCCAACGGACGTGCTGGCGTCGGCGCTCTTTCCCGGCCGCGACGCGAAGATCTTCCGGCCGCTGCCCCATGTCGGCATCGTCGCCCTGGCCCTCGCCTGCCTGGCGGTCGCGCATCGAGCGCGACGGCGCGACGCCGGTTTCTTCGCCCTCCTGGCACTGGGATCGGGGCTCATCGGTCTCGGCCGGCACACGCCCCTGTTCGCGCTCTACTACCACCTGCCGACGGCCAACTGGTTCCGCATCCCCGACCGCTTCTACGTGCTCACCGCCCTCGGGCTGGCCCTGCTGGCGGGCATTGGCGCCGACTGGCTGCTGCGGCGCGCGCGCGCATGGGCGCGGCGGGCGCTGTCGGTCGCGCTGCCCGCCGCGGCGTACGCCAGCCTGTTCATCACCTTCATCAACCGCGCGGCCTTGCCCGAGACCGACCCGTCGGTGCACGTCATGCCGCCCGCCGTGGTCTGGTACCTGCGCGGGCACCAGGACTTCGCCCGCACCTACATTCCGCCGCCCTGGCTATACGGCTACGGCACGGTGCCGTCGAAATCCGGCATGCTGTACGGTCTCTACGTCGCCACCGACCGCGAGAACCTCTACGTCGCCCGCTTCTACGAGTATGTCATGCGGATGCAGAATCCCACCGAAGCAACCGTGATCGGCGAGGCGTTCCAACAATTCTTTGGCAACCTGTCGGCAACGCCGCAGGGCGAGTACGAGGTCCACACCGCCTCGCCGAATTTGCGCCTGTTCGACCTGCTCGGCACGCGCTACATCGTCGTCGGGCCGGGCATCAAGTTTCAGCGCGGGGGCCGGCGCGAATTTCCGCTCGTCTTCAAGGACGGCGCGATCGCGGTCTACCGCAACCCGGAGGCCCTGCCCCGCGCCTTCGTCGTCCATCGCTTCGAGGTGGTGCCGGGGGCGGCCGTGCTCGACCGTCTGGTCGACCCGACGTTCGACCCGCGTGCCGCGGTGATCCTCGAGCAACCACCGACGGAGCCCATCGCGCCGCCGGCGTCGGCCTCGCAGGCGCGGATTCTCTCCTACGCCGCCGACGAGGTGGTGATCGAAACGCGCACGGACGCTGCCGGCCTCCTGGTGCTCACCGACCAGGACTATCCGGGATGGGAGTCCGAGGTCGACGGGACACCGGCCCCGATCTACCGCGCCAACTACCTGTTTCGCGCCGTCCCTGTCCCGGCCGGCAGTCACCGCGTCGTCTTCCGCTTCCGGCCCCGCTCGTTCGAACGCGGCGTGGCCATCAGCGCCGCCAGTCTCGCGACGCTCGGGCTGGTCGGCCTGGTCTTCGCCTGGCGCGGGCGGCGCCGCGGTGAGATATAAGCGCCCGTCGATGGCTCGTCTCGCCCACCAGTTGGCCGCCCCGTGGCGGTATGCCGCCGCGCGGCTCGAGCGGCCCGACGCGCGGCTGTGGACACTCGTGCCCCTCGCGCTGACGGCGGTGGTCTACGGTCCGCTGCTGCAAAACTACTTCCGCTCCGACGACTTCCTCAACCTGTTCCAGATGCGCAACCTGCCGTTCGTCCGCTACATCCTGACGACGCACGGCGGGCACATCCTGGTGACCCGCAACACGATCTTCTTCCTCTTCAACGCGGTCTTCGGCACCAATCCGCTGCCGTACTTCGTCTGCGTGCTGGCCACGCATCTGCTCAATGTCTGGCTGCTCGGACGCATCATCCGGCGGCTCACCGGCAACGCGGCGCTGGCGTGCTTCGGCGCCACACTGTGGGGCACGTCGCCGGTCAACGCCGGGGCGCTGGGCTGGTATGCAGTGTATGGCCATGTCCTGGTCGCCACCGCGGTACTGGCAATCCTCGCCCAGGTGCTCGACGCCGCCGCCGCGCCGGCGCCGCCGAGCCGCTTGCGGCGCGCGCTCTGGTTCGTGCTGGCGCTCGCCGCCGCGACCTCCTTCGGCGTCGGCATGGGGATGGCGATGGCGCTGCCGCTGGTCATCGTCTTGTTGGTCCCGCAGTGGCGCACCTGGTCGCGACCACTGCCGCCGTTGTGGAGCCTGGTGCTCGTCACGCCGGTTCTGTACCTGTGGATCAGCTGGTTGAACGCGCCGCCGATCGACCCGGCGGCCCGTGCGGCGCTGCCGTTGGAGGCACAAGTGGCGGCAGCCATCAGGTTGCTGACAACACCGGCGCTGCCGGCGATGTTGTTCCACCTGATCAGCTACGCCGGGGAGCGGTTGGTGCTCGGCTTCTTCCCGCAGCCGGAGCACTACCCGAGCGTCGTGTCGTACGCCATCGCCATCGCGCTATTGGCCATCAGCACGGGACTGATGATCGCCGTCCGTGGCAGCGTGCGGCGCCAGGTGCTGGCGGCCTGGGTGTTGGTGGTGGGTTGCTACGCCATGATCGCCATCGGCCGCGTCGGTTTCTACAACCTCTATCCGAGCATCGAAGTGATGGTGGCGCAGGCGCGCTACCACTACGCCGGCACGTTTCCGCTGGCGATCGTTCTGTGCCTCGCCCTCGACCGCGTCGGCACGTGGCGCTGGCCGGGACCGCGCCGCGGCGCGGCGGTGCTGCTGATCTGGATCGCCGCGACGCTGTTCGCCTACCAGCGCAGCGCGCCGTTCGAGCACAACCAGGAGGCGCGCAAAGAGACCCTCTTTGCGGTCGCCTGGATGAGGGCCCGAATTGCTCAATCGCCGCCCGGCCAGCCCGTCTACTTCGTCAACCGCGCCTTCTTCTCCGTGCCGCCGATCTGGGTCTCCGCCTACGAGTTCCCCGGTTGGGCCGGCCTGTTTACCATCTTCTTCCCCGACAACATCGTCGATGGGCGGCGGGTGTTCTTTGCCGAGAAGGAGCCGTCGGTGATCGAGATGCATCAACACGGCCGGCGCACGGATACGTTGCTGGTCGCGCCCGACAAAGTCCCGAAGCTCTCGCCCCTGACGGCGCCGCCGGCCAAGCCGACGCAGCCCGCCCCGGCGTCACGGGCCCTGCCCAAGCCGCCGGCCAACTTCAAGGGTCTGCCGCCCAAGGCGCCGCCGCGACCAGCGCCCGCGCCGACACAGCCTGCCGCGCCATGAACGGCTCGCAAGCGGCCGCCCGCCTCTCGGGCCCGAAGCGCGCCGCGCTGATCGCGATGCCGCTGGTGTTCAGCGCCGCGGTCTGGGCGCCGATCCTCGGCTGCTACTTCTTCGGCGACGATCTGCTGAACCTCTACTGGATCGTCGACAAGAGCCTGCTCGAATATCTGATCACGCCCTACGGCGGCCACCTGCTGCTAACGCGCAACGCCATCTTCGCGCTCTGCTTTCACCTCTTCGGCACCCACGCGGGTTGGTACTTCGTCCTCGTGCTGCTGACCCACCTCGTCAATGTCGCGCTGCTGTTCAAGATCATTCGCGCCCTGACGCACAGCCCGCGCCTGGCGTGTCTGGGCTCGGTGCTGTGGGGCGTGGCACCGCTCAACCAGGGCGCGCTCGGTTGGTACTCCGTCTACGGCCAGGTGCTGGTGGCGACCATCTTCTTGTGGCTGCTGCTGCGGCTGTGCGCGATCGACGCGCAGCGTATGCCCGCGCGTTCCGCGCCGTGGGGATGGGCCCTGCTGCTGCTCGCGGCGAGCACCAGCTTCGGCGTCGGCATTGCGGTCACGTTGGTCTTCCCGCTCGTGGCGCTGTTGCTGCTGCCGCCGGTGCCCGCACGAGCGCGCTTCGTCGCGGTGCTGGTCGTGGTGGCGCTCGTGGTCGTCGCGCTCTACGTCGGCGTGCACCAGCTATCGGCCTACCTGTACCCGTATCCCGGTCCGCGCCGCCTCAACATGATGATCGGCAACATCCTCAACTGGCGGATGATCGCCACGCTGATCCTGCACCTGTTCGGCTTCGGATTGCACCATCTGCTGCTCGGCCCGGTCGCCGGCTCTGCGCCCTACGGCGGCGCGGTATCGCTCGCGGTGATTGCCGCCTTTGCCACCGTGCTCGTGCTCGCCGCCGCGCGCGCCCCGGCGCCCGTGCGCCGCCAGATGCTCGCGTGCCTGCTCGTCTGCCTCGCGTGCTACGCCATCATCGCCGCCGGCCGCGTCGGCTTCTTCCGCTCCTTCAAGGACCTGATCACGCAGGCGCCGCGCTACCACTACCTGGCCCCGCTGCCGCTCGCGATCGCCCTCTGCCTCGCGCTCGGTCAACTCCAGCGCTGGCGCCCCTTGCCGAGCGCGGCGCGCGACGGCTTGCTCGCCGCCTGGCTGGTGGCGACGGCCATCGCCTTCGCCGCCATCGGCCCCCCCATCGACGTACATCTGCGCGCGCGCCAGTTCACCGAGAACGCCGTCGTCGAGATTCAGCACCTGATCGACACCGCCCCAGCGGACGGCAACGTGTACATTCCGAACCGTCCCTTTCGCGGCGTCGGCCCGTTCCTGGTCAACAATCCCAGGGTCTATCCCGGGCTGGCGGCGGTCTTCACGGTGTTCTTTCCCGACAACACCGTCGGCGGGCGGCGGGTCTACTTCGTCGTCGCCGACCCCGCCCTGCGGGCGGCTACTCAGGGAAAGCGCACCGCCAGTCTTCTCGTTGGCCCCGAGGCGGGGGGGCCGGGATCATAGGACCTATAGGACCCATGGGACCTATAGGTCCTATGATTAGGTCCTATGATCCCGAGCGCAGCGCGCTCAGTGCCGGCAGCAGCGCTTCGGCGATGAGCCGATTGCCAGCCGCATTGGGATGCGCGGCATCGACGTAGAGCGGCTCGCCGTCGTGAGCCTGGAACGTCAGCGTGGCATCGACGACCGGTACCCCGAGCTCCTGGGCGAGACGCCAGGCGATGACCTGGTAGTGCAAGAAGACATTGCAGGCCAGGCGATCGGCTTCGGCGAGCGCGTTCAGTCCGGAGGGGGCGTCGCCGGCGCCGAGCAGGCTGACGCCGAGGTCGTAGCGCGCCAGCGGCGAGTCGGGGGACGCTGCCACGATGGCGGCGAAGCGCTCGTGCGCGGCGCCGTAGTCGCCGCGCGAGTAGAGCGCCGCCGCCTCGCGCAGTGCGGCGCGCAGCGCAGGGTCGGCGGGGTAGACGGGGCGCCATTCCCCGATCTCCTCGCGCATGGTGGCGACGGCATCGGTGAGCTGGCGATGGTCCAGACACGACAGCTCGAGCATCAGGATCTCGCGCGGCGACGGCTGCCCTGCGACGCGCGGCGGCAGGGGCTTCTGCTGCACCGAGACCGCGGCATCCTCGCCACCGGTCTTCGCCGTCACGTTGGCGGCGCGCGGCAACAGCAACAGCACCGGGCGCGCGCCCGCGGCGCGGGCCGCGGCGATCATCGCACGCAGGGCGCCGTCGTACTCGCCGGCGTCGGCGACGCGGTACAGCGCCGGCAGCGGCGCGCTGTTGACCGCGGCGCGGTCGCGCGGCTGATACCCTGGTGCCGTGCGCTGCGCCAGCCAGGCCGCGGCGATGTGAAACAGGCGCGAGCGCAGCAGCACCTTGCGCACGCCGAAGAAGCGAAAGCGGGCGGCGTCGGGCA
>CAYVUV010000069.1:0-146208 GCA_964455095.1 uncultured Binatia bacterium (SeqCode) | reverse complement strand
CCCTCGGCGTTGGCGATCACGGTCGGATCTCCGCCTTCCATGATGGCCACGCAGGAGTTGGTGGTGCCCAGATCGATGCCGATTACTTTACCCATGTATGGTTTTCTCCTTGGCGCCGGCGCTGCTCCGAAGTGGAGGCGTCAGCGTGAATGAGAAGAGGTTAAGCATCATTTACGGGGTTTCAACCGACGGGGTCGTCGAAACGCTGACTTGTGCCGGGCGCAGGAGGCGTTCGTGCAGCAGATACCCGGGGAGGAACTGTTGGACCACGTGGTTCGGCTCGCGCGCGGGATCCGGCACCTGCGCGATCGCTTCGTGCAGCGTCGGATCGAAAGGCTGGCCGATCGCTTCGATTCGGCGCACCCCATGGCGCTCGAGCACGGCCAGGGCGCTCTTGAGGACCAGGCGCACGCCTTCGCCCAACGCCTGTCCCGCCTCGCCGCCCTCGGCGTGCTCCACGGCGCGCTCGAGGTTGTCGATCGCCGGCAACAAATCGCGCACCAAAGCCTCGTTGGCAAAGCGCAGCGCTTCGCTCTTGTCCCGTTGCAGCCGTTTCTTGACGTTCTCCAGCTCCGCCCGTTCGCGCAGATAACGATCGTGACTCCGCTCGGCCTCGGCGGCCGCGGCCGCCAACTCCCCTTGGAGTCGGGTCACCGTTGCGTCGACTGATTCCTCGCCGTCCGACCCCTCGGCGTCCGAAAAGGCCGCGCCCTGAAACGGGTCGCCCTCTGGTGGGTCGGGCTGGTTCGAAACCGGCCGCGAAAACTTGCGATCGTCGGCTATCATGGCGTGGATTCCTCTGAGATTTTCTGGCGTTGCCGGGTGCGGGCGCTGCGAAGCGGGGGCGAAGCTAATGACGCCCCCCAACCTTGTCAAGGTAACATCGCGGTGGTAGCTGGCGCGTTGTGAGCAACTCGCGCAGCAGCTTGGCGATCGTTCTGCGCTGGCGGCCGTACGGGGAGAGCGACAAAATCGTCACCTTCCTGACGCAGGACGTGGGGAAGCTCACCGGAATCGCCAAAGGGGCGAAGCGATCGCAGCGGCGTTTCGCCAATACACTCGAGCCACTAGCCCGCGTGCGGGTCTACTTTCGCCAGCGTCCAGGGGCGTCATTGGCCTTCCTCGAGAGCTGCGATCTGCTCGCACCACCGGCCGGGCTGAGCGAGCCGGCGAAGTTCGCCTACGGCAGCTACCTGGTGGAGCTCACGGACCAGTTGACCGTCGAGGAGCACCCGGTCGCCGAGCTCTACGCCCTGTTGGACGAGGCGCTGCTGACACTGGAGCAGGGTCCAGTCACGAACGCCTTCCTGCGCGGATTCGAAATACAGCTCCTCGCGCGGGCGGGGTACGACCCGCAGCTCGATCGCTGCGGGAGCTGCCAGCGGGTGCTGCCCGAAGCGGAGCCCGTCTTTCTGAATGCCGCCCACGGCACATTCCTGTGCTCGGACTGCCAGGGGCCGGCCGGAACGACCGTTCTGATACCTGCCGGCGTCTTGCCGCGGCTCGCCGCGTTGCGACATCTGTCGCTCGCCGACTCCCGGCAGCAGGTGTTCGGGCCTGTCGCGGCGGCCGCAGCACAGCTCACGGGCCGGCTCCTCGCGCTCCATCTGGCTCGCCCGCTGCGTTCGGTCAAGCTCATCGCCCAGCTCACCGCCAGTCCGGCGTAAGCTCCACGAGCGTGGTGCCGCCGCAGCATCCGCGCGCCGGAGGTCGGATTGCTGCTGCCCGGCGCGGCATGCTAGGTCCCTACCTTTCGCCAAGACCCGCATGACAAAGACGCCCCCCGACATGACCACCGGTGTAACCATGGACAAGGTGGTGAACCTCGCCAAACGGCGCGGCTTCGCCTTCCAATCGAGCGAGATCTACGGCGGCCTGGCCAGCTGCTGGGATTACGGCCCGATCGGTATCGAGCTGAAGCGCAACGTCAAGGACGCCTGGTGGCGCGACATGATCCAGACGCGCAGCGACATCGTCGGGATCGACTGCGCCATCCTGATGCATCCGCGCGTGTGGGAGGCCTCGGGCCACATCGCCGGCTTCACCGATCCACTGGTCGACTGCCGCGAGTGCAAATCGCGCTTTCGCGCCGACCAGATCGACAGCATGCAGTGCCCGCTCAAGCCCAGCAAGCACCCGGGCGAATTCGAGAAGTGCGATCTCACCGAAGCGCGCCAGTTCAACTTGATGTTCAAGACGTTCATGGGCCCGGTGGAAGACACCGCGAACGTCGTCTTCATGCGGCCGGAAACGGCGCAGGGCATCTTCGTCAATTTCCAGAACGTGCAGACCGCCTCGCGCCACAAGATCCCGTTCGGCATCGGCCAGATCGGCAAATCGTTCCGCAATGAGATCACGCCGGGCAACTTCCTCTTCCGCACACGCGAGTTCGAGCAGATGGAGATGGAATTCTTCGTCAAGCCGGGCGAAGACGAGCAGTGGTTCGACTACTGGAAGGGCGAGCGGCTGAACTGGTACCTCAAGTACGGCATTCGCGCCGACAACCTGCGCCTGCGGCCGCATGCCGACGACGAGTTGGCTCACTACGCGAAAGCCTGTGCCGACGTCGAGTACCGCTTTCCATTCGGCTGGTCGGAGCTCGAGGGCATCGCCAACCGCACCGACTTCGACCTGCGGCGCCACTCGGAGTTCAGCGGCAAGGACCTGCGCTACTTCGATGAGGAGTCGCGCGATCACTACTTTCCGTTCGTCATCGAGCCGGCCGCCGGCGCGGATCGGGCGACGCTGGCGTTTCTCGTCGACGCGTACGACGAGGACGTTGCCGAGGGGGAGACGCGCGCCGTGCTGCGTTTTCACCCACGGTTGGCGCCAGTGAAGGCCGCCGTGCTGCCGCTGCTGCGCAAGGACGGGCAACCCGAGCGCGCGCACAAGGTCCTGGATCTGCTGCGCGTGCACTTTCCGGTTCAATACGACCAGGCGGGATCGATCGGTCGGCGCTACCGCCGGCAGGACGAGATCGGCACCCCCTTTGCCATCACGGTAGACCACCAAACCATGCAGGATGATACCGTCACCATCCGCGATCGCGACTCGATGCAGCAAGAGCGTCTCCCGATCGATCGACTGGTCGACGAACTGAAGCGACGGATCGGAATATGAAGCGACCGACAAAAAAGAAGACCTCGCAGCGCACCGCGCCGAAGCGCCGTACGGCCACCCGAACCGCGAAGCGGGCCAAACCCGCGGCCAAGCGAGCGAGCGCCAAAGCGAGCGCCAAGAAGACGGTCGCGAAAAAGAAGGTGATCGCCAAGAAGGTGATCGCCCGCAAAAAGGTGGTCGCCAAGAAGGCGGTGGCCAAGAAACGGGGCGCCGGCCGCGCAGCCGCCAAAGCCAAATTCGTTTACTCGTTCGGTGGGGGCCGTGCCGAGGGCAGCGCGGCGATGAAGGCGCTGCTCGGCGGCAAGGGAGCCAATCTGGCCGAGATGGCGGGGCTGGGCCTGCCGGTGCCCCCGGGCTTCACCATGTCGACCGAAGTCTGCACCTACTACTACGACAATCAGCGACACTACCCGCCCGCCCTGCGCGACGAGGTCGAACGCCACCTGCGCCAGGTTGAAACCATTACCGGCAAGCGCTTCGGCGACCCGACCAATCCGTTGCTGGTCTCGGTGCGCTCCGGGGCGCGCGCTTCGATGCCCGGGATGATGGACACCATCCTCAACCTCGGCCTGAACGACGAGACCGTCCAGGGCGTGATCGCCCTGACCGGGAACCCGCGCTTCGCCTACGACTCGTACCGCCGCTTTGTGCAGATGTACGGCGACGTCGTGCTCGATCTCAAGCCGCAGTCGAAGCACGAGATCGATCCGTTCGAGGAGATCCTCGAGCGCAAGAAGCACGCGCGCGGCGTCAAGCTCGATACCGAGCTGACGGCAGACGATTTGCGCGAGTTGGTCGCCGAGTTCAAGGAGGCGATTCGCGCCCGCAAGGGAGTGACCTTCCCGGAAGACCCGCAAGAGCAACTCTGGGGCGCCATCGGCGCGGTGTTCGGCTCGTGGAACAACGACCGCGCCATCGCCTATCGCAAGCTCAACGACATCCCCGACTCGTGGGGCACGGCGGTCAACGTCCAGGCCATGGTGTTCGGCAACCTCGGCGACGATTCCGGTACCGGTGTTGCCTTCACCCGCGACCCGGCGACTGGCGAGAACATCTTCTACGGCGAGTTTCTCATGAACGCGCAGGGTGAAGACGTGGTGGCGGGCACCCGCACGCCTCTGCCAATCAGCGATCTGGCGCGCGACAACCCGGTCATCTACGGACAGTTGGAGTCCATCCGCCGCAAGCTCGAGCGGCACTACCGCGACATGCTGGATATCGAGTTCACCATCGAGAAGGGGCGCCTGTACATGCTGCAGTGCCGCGTCGGCAAGCGCACGGGCGCCGCGGCGATCCGCATCGCCATCGACATGGTGAAGGACCGGCTGATCAGCTTCCGCGAGGGCCTGCAGCGCGTCGAACCGGATCAGTTGAATCAGCTTCTGCGGCCGACGTTCCGGACGGCCGAGAAGGACCGTGCCGTGAGCGACGATCGCTTCATCGCCCGCGGCCTCAATGCCGGCCCCGGTGCCGCGACCGGCCGGGTGTACTTCAACGCGGAGGACGCCGAAGCCGCGGCAGCGCGCGGGGAGAAAGTCATTCTGGTGCGCATCGAAACGTCGCCCGAGGACATCCGCGGCATGGCCGCCTCGGAAGGCATTTTGACCGCGCGGGGCGGCATGACCAGTCATGCCGCGTTGGTCGCGCGACAGATGGGCAAGGTCTGTGTCGCCGGTTGTGAAGCGCTGGTCATCGACTACCGCACGCGCGAGATGCGCGTCGAAGGCCGTGCCGCAGTCGTTGCCGAAGGGGACAACCTGTCGATCGATGGAACGACGGGCGAAGTGTTTCTCGGCCATATCGAGACCGAGCCCAGCGAGGTCGTGCGCGTGTTGGTCGACCGGTCGCTCGACCCCGCCAACGCCCCATCGTATCAGCAGTACACGCAGATCATGGGGTGGGCCGACCGGGTGCGGAGGTTGAAGGTGCGCGCCAACGCCGACCAACCCGATCAGAGCGCCAACGCGATTGCCTTCGGCGCGGAGGGAATCGGTCTGTGCCGCACCGAGCACATGTTCTTCGGCGAGGAGAAGATCGGCCCGATGCGTGAGATGATCCTCGCCGAGACGGTCGACGAGCGCCGGGCGGCCCTTGCCAGACTGCTGCCCCTGCAACGGCTGGATTTCGAAGGTATTTTTCGCGCCATGGACGGGCGGCCGGTGACGATCCGGACACTCGATCCGCCTCTGCACGAGTTCCTCCCACACGACGCAGCCGGGCAAGCGGCGTTGGCGGCCGAGATGGGTATCCCGGCCGAGCGCGTGCATGCGCGTGTGGAGGCGCTGCACGAATTCAACCCGATGCTCGGGTTTCGCGGCTGCCGCCTCGGCATCATTTTCCCGGAAATCACCGAGATGCAGGCGCGCGCCATTTTCGAAGCGGCGGCGGCCGTGCGGAAAGCAGGTATCAAGGTCGAGCCGGAGGTGATGATCCCGCTCGTCGGGCACGTCAAGGAGCTCCAGCTCCAAGCCGACATCGTGCGCCGCGTCGCGAGCGAGGTCATGCAGGAGACCGGCGCGCGCTTCAAGTACGCGGTCGGCACCATGATCGAGATCCCGCGCGGTGCGCTGACGGCGGACGAAATCGCCACCGTCGCCGAGTTCTTCTCATTCGGGACCAACGACCTGACCCAGACGACCCTCGGCGTGTCGCGCGACGATGCCGCGAGGTTTCTCGTGCCGTACGTCGGCACGTTTGAAATCTACAACCGGGATCCGTTCGAGACCATCGACGAGGTCGGAGTCGGCGGGCTGATGCGCATCGCCGTCGAGAAGGGGCGCCGTGCCCGGCCCGGCATGAAACTCGGGATCTGTGGCGAGCATGGCGGCGATCCGACCTCGGTCATGTTCTGCGACCGGATCGGGCTCGACTATGTGTCGTGCTCACCTTTCCGCGTTCCCATCGCCCGTCTCGCCGCGGCCCATGCGGTGCTGCAAGCCGAGCAGTCCAAGGGCGAGGACTAGGCGGCACACCCCGCCGGCGCAGGCGCGCCGGCGGCGGCCCGAGAACGCGGCCGCCATCCCCGTACTCCTTGCCGCACATGGGGCAAACGCGTTTTCGTCCCTGCTCGAGAGTCGCCTGAGCACCGCGCGGAGCGGGCTGCGTAAACCGCAAATATTGAATTGACAAGACCCCAGGTCGCCGGTAGCGTACGGGCCCTCGGTAAGGCGTACGCCATGGTTGATGAGCACGGAATATGAGCACCCGTCTCGGAGAGTTGCTCGTCAAGCGCGGGCTGATCAGCCC
The DNA here is from genome assembly GCA_964455095.1 of uncultured Binatia bacterium (SeqCode). Classification (GTDB taxonomy): domain Bacteria; phylum Desulfobacterota; class Binatia; order HRBIN30; family CADEER01; genus CAYVUV01. The sequence goes on along the minus strand of CAYVUV010000069.1, from coordinate 139,842 downwards.
CGCACAGCTCGAACGTGCCATCGAGGTTGAAGCCGAAGATTCAGGCGCCCTCAGTACATCGCTGATCAAGCTCAACTTCTTCAGCGATGCCGACCTGACCGGTTTCCTGCAAAAGGAATATCGCCTCCCGCTGGTCGACCCGGCGGCGATGGAGATCCCGACCGAGGTGTTGCGCCTGGTTCCAGTGACCCTGGTGCGCCGGCATCACCTCTTGCCGATCAGCCTGACGGGCTCGACGCTGACGCTGGCGATGTCCGATCCCTCCAACCTGGTGGCCATCAACGAGGTGAAATTCCTCACCGGCTATGACGTCAAGGTCGCCGTCGCCGCCACCAGCTCGGTCACGGCCGCCATTCAGCAGCTGTATGAGGAAGGCGGCACCGATTACAACGAGGTGCTGGCGCAGGTCGAGAACGACGACGTCGAGTTGGTCCGGCAAGAGGAAGAGATCGACGTCAAGGAGCTCGAGCGGGCGACCGAAGACGCGCCGGTCGTCCGGCTGGTCAACGCGATTCTCACCAGCGCGATCAAGCGGCGAGCCAGCGACATCCACCTCGAGCCGTTCGAGAAGATGTTTCGCGTCCGCTACCGCGTCGACGGCGTGCTCGAAGAGATCATGAAGCCGCCGTTGAAGCTCAAAAACGCCATCACTTCGCGCATCAAGGTCATGGCCTCGCTGGATATAGCGGAGCGCCGGCTGCCCCAGGATGGGCGCATCAAGCTCAAGTTCGGCCCCGGCCAGGACATGGATTTTCGCGTCTCGGTGCTGCCGACGATCTTCGGCGAAAAGATCGTGCTGCGGTTGTTGGACAAGTCCAACTTGCAGCTCGACATGACCAAGCTCGGGTTCGAAGACAATGCGCTGAGCGACTTCAAGGAGTCCATCTACAAGCCCTTCGGGATGGTGTTGGTGACCGGTCCGACCGGCAGCGGTAAGACGACGACCTTGTATTCGGCTTTGTCCGAGCTCAACAAGATCGCCTCCAACATTTCGACGGCCGAGGATCCGGTCGAGTTCAATCTGGTCGGCATCAACCAGGTGCAGATCAACGAGGACATCGGCCTCAACTTCGCCAACGCGCTGCGCTCCTTCCTGCGTCAGGATCCAGACATCATCATGGTCGGCGAGGTGCGCGACTTCGAGACGGCGGAGATCGCCATCAAAGCCGCCCTCACCGGTCACTTGGTCTTGAGCACACTGCACACCAACGACGCGCCGTCGACGATCAATCGCCTGCTCAACATGGGGGTCGAGCCCTTTCTGGTCGCGTCGTCGGTCAACCTCGTCCTGGCTCAGCGGCTCGCCCGCTTGATCTGCACGGGTTGTCGCGAGCCGGTGGAGATTGCCCCGCAAGCGCTCATCGAGCTCGGGGTGAGCCGCGACGACGTGGTTGGGTTCACGTGTTTCAGGGGTGCGGGTTGCCCGCAGTGTAGTGGCTCGGGGTATCGGGGACGTATTGCGCTCTACGAAGTGATGCCGGTCAGCGAGGAGATTCGCGAACTGATTCTCTCCGGCGCGTCGGCGACCGAAATCAAGCGGACCGCGGCGAGCCTCGGCATGAAGACGCTGCGTCAGGCAGGGCTCACCAAGCTCCAGCAGGGCTTCACGACCATCGAGGAGCTGCTCCGCGTCACGATGCCTGACTAGCCATGGTCACAGGCGAGGGGGATTCAGGAGCACTGGCCGGCGACACCTCGGTCGCCGGGGCCCCCACCATTCAGGATTTCTTGCGCCTGGTGACCGAAAAGGGCGGGACGGACCTGCACCTTACCGCCGACAGCCCGCCGGTGATGCGCGTGAACGGCGTGCTCTCGCCGCTGCCGTTTCCGCCGCTCTCGTCCAACGATACCAAATCACTCTGCTACAGCGTCATCACCGAGAGTCAGCGACTGCGCTTCGAAGAGGAGCGCGAGCTCGACTTTTCGTTCGGCATCCGGGGCATGAGCCGCTTTCGCGGCAATTTGTTTCTGCAACGCGGCGCCGTGGCGGCAGCGTTCAGGTGCGTGCCGTATTCGGCACGCCCGCTGGCGGAGCTCGGACTGCCGCACGTGGTCGGCGAGCTCACCAAACTGCCGCGCGGTCTGGTGCTCGTCACCGGGCCGACCGGGAGTGGCAAGTCGACGACTCTCGCGGCCATGATCGACAAGATCAACCGCGAGCGGCACGAACACATTGTGACCCTCGAAGACCCCATCGAGTTCGTGCACCAGCATCGCGGTTGCATCGTCAATCAGCGCGAGGTGTATGCGGACACGCTCAGCTTCTCCGACGCGCTCAAGCACGTGCTGCGGCAAGATCCAGATGTCGTGCTCATCGGCGAGATGCGCGACCTCGAGACCGCCTCCTCGGCCCTGACCGTCGCGGAGACCGGCCATCTGGTGCTCTCCACCCTGCACACGAACTCGGCGGTGCAGACGATCAACCGCATCATCGACATCTTTCCCGAGCAGCAACAGCCCCAAGTGCGTGCCCAGTTGTCGCTGATTCTCCAGGCTGTGATCTCCCAGCAGCTCATTCCGCGCCTCGACGGCAAGGGCCGCGTGCTGGCGGTCGAGGTGATGATCCCCAACCCCGCCATCCGCAACCTGATCCGTGAAGCCAAGATCCACCAGATCTACTCGCAGCTCCAGGTCGGCCAGACCAAGTTCGGAATGCAAACCATGTCCCAGTCGCTGACGGACCTCTTCACGCGTCGACTCATCTCCTACGACGAGACCATGGGCCACGCGACTGAACCGGACGAGTTGCGAACGATGATCGGCCCGCTCCCCCGGTCGACGCGCTAGCTCGCCGGCCGCGTCACCGATTCCCCCCGCGGTGCTGCTCCTTGCAGCGGGCGGCGAACTCCCCCTGCGCCTGTGGGGGGCCCTGCGCCCTAGTCGGGGCTCCTCGCCCCCCGGAGCGCAGCGGCCCTACTGCCCCAAAGCGCCGCCTCGCATTTCGCTATTGAATCTTGTAGCGATACCGATCTAAGTACAACGTATCCACCCTCTCTGAATCCTGCCCGCACAGCCGCATTTTGGCGGTGGAGAAGGAGCGATTTGGCTTCTTGATTGGGGATCGAAGGTGAATTGGTACGGACTGTGCTGGGTAAGAGCACGAACTGCCCAGCAGGTCAGGAAACATGTTGGAATCAGTCGATTTTTGAACGGGAAGCAGAGGTCAAAAAAATGGCGGTATTTCGATGGCAGGGCGTCTCCCCACGCGGCGAGACGATAGGCGGCGAGATGGAGGCGGCGACGCGGGACGCGGTCCTGGCGCGACTGCGCGCACAACGCATCCAGCCGATTCCGAACAAGGTCAGGGAACGCGGCAAAGGTCTGGACCGAGACATCAACATCCCGGGACTCGGTGAAAGCGTCAAGACCAAGGACGTCGTGATCTTCACCCGCCAGCTGGGCACGATGATCGACGCCGGTCTGCCCATCGTCCAATGCCTCGATATTCTGGCGGCGCAGACCGACAACAAGAAGTTCCGCGGCGTGATTCGGCAGCTCAAGGAAGACGTCGAATCCGGTTCGACCCTGACTGAGGCCTTGCGCAAGCACGGCAAGATCTTCGACGACCTGTTCGTCAATATGATCTCCGCCGGCGAGATCGGCGGTATCCTCGACACCATCCTGCAGCGCCTGTCGATCTACATGGAAAAGTCCATGAAGCTGAAGGCCAAGATCAAGGGCGCGATGATTTACCCCGTCACCATCATCACGGTGGCGGTCGGCGTCACGGCCGTCTTGCTGGTGTGGGTCATTCCGGTGTTCTCGGAATTGTTCTCCAGCTTCGGCCATGCATTGCCGGCGCCGACCCAGTTCGTCATCAACCTCTCGAACTTCACCATCGCCTACTTCCACTACATGATCGCCTGCGTCATTGGCGCAGGCGTTGCGCTCCGCCAAACGTACCAGACGGAAGCCGGTCGGTTGCAGATCGACCGTATGCTGCTGCAGATCCCCATCTTTGGTGAGTTGCTCCGCAAGTCGTCGATTGCCCGATTCAGCCGCACCTTGAGCACGCTCGTATCGTCCGGCGTGCCCATTCTCGATGCGTTGCTGATCACGGCCAAAACGTCCGGCAACAAGGTCGTCGAGCGGGCCGTGCTGGCCACTCGGCTCAGCATTAGCGAGGGCAACTCGATCTCCGAGCCGCTGATTCAGAGTAAAGTATTCCCGCCGATGGTGTGTCAGATGATTGCCGTCGGCGAATCCACGGGTGCCCTCGACGCGATGTTGCAGAAGATCGCGGAGTTCTACGAGGACGAGGTCGACAACATGGTAGCGAACCTCACCACGCTGATGGAGCCCCTGGTCATCCTCTTCCTGGGCATCATCATCGGCGGACTGGTGATCTCCATGTACCTGCCGATCTTCCAGCTGGGCTCGGTCATCAGCTAACCATGTGGGACCCGTGGGCCCAGTCGCGGACGTCCGAGGATCTGCGCGGACGCCTGAAGTGGTTTCTGTTCGGACGAGTGGCGGTCATCTCCGGCTTTCTGGGGATGATCGCCCTGTCCTATCTGGGGAGCGGCGAAGAGCGCTACGTCGTCTCCGTCAACCGCCTGCTCTTCATCATCGCCGCGACCTATGCGTTCAGCATGGTCTCGGCGCTGGTATTGGCACGAGTCAAGCACCTGCGGCGCTTCACTTACGTTCAAGTCGCCTATGACATCCTGCTGATCACCGGCGTCATCTATCTCACCGGCGGGGTCGATAGCCCCTTTGCGTTCCTCTACAGCCTGCCGATCATCAACAGCGCCGTCCTGCTCTTCGCCGGCGGGGCCATGATCAGTGCGCTGTTGGCGGCCACCGCCTACAACGGCTTGATGCTGGCGCTCCTCAGCGGCGCGCTCTCCGCCAACTACCCCCTGCCCAGCGCGCAACTCGACCTCGAGCTGGCGCTGCGCCTGGTGACAAACAATTGCACCTTCATCCTGATCGCACATCTGGCCGGCATCCTCACCAGTCGACTGGCAACGGTGGAGCGGCAGCTGCAGGAGGAACGGGTCGAACGCGATCATCTCGCGCTCATGCAGGAAACCCTGGCCCGCACCATCGGCAGCGGACTCGTGACCACTGACGCCGAGGGTCGCATCACGTCGATGGACCAGACCGCCATCGAGCTGGCGGGGAGCGTCGACATCCAACCGGTCGGTGCGGACATCGGGAGCATCTTCCCACCGATGCGTCTGATACCGAGCGCCCGCCTGCGCTTTCTGCAGTCCGAAATGGCGCTCGACCCCATTGAGTTCTCGCACCAACCCCCGCAAGGCGATGCCGTCCAGCTGCGTTGCGTAGCCGCGCCCCTCAAGGACACCTACGGTCACCCGATCGGTGCACTGTACGTGTTGCAGAACGTGACGCGCATCAAGGAACTCGAGCAACAGTCGACGCCCGCCGCCGATCTCGAAGCCCTATGTCACGAAGAGATCGAAACCGCCGCGGAGATCGCGGAGGCGGCCGATGGCCTGTACGGCATCAGCCCGATCATCTGCCAGGTCCGAGACTTGATCGAGCGCGTGGCGACAGCCGACGCAACCATTCTGATCTCGGGCGAGAGCGGTACGGGCAAGGAGGTCGTCGCCCGCGCCATTCACGCCCGCGGCCCACGGCGTGAGAAATCGTTCGTTGCGATCAACTGCGGCGCCATTCCCGAGCATCTGATGGAAAGTGAGCTCTTCGGACACGTCCGCGGTGCCTTCACCGGTGCCGTGGCCGATCGCCCAGGCTGCTTTCGAGTCGCCGACGGCGGCTCTATCTTCCTGGACGAGATCGGCGAGCTGCCCTTGCACCTCCAGGTCAAGCTCCTGCGCGTACTGCAAGAACGTGTCTTTCGCCCGGTCGGCAGCGAGACCACCGTGGCCGTCAACGTGCGCATCATCGCGGCCTCCAACCGCGATCTGCTGGCCGAGGTCAAAGCGGGAAGATTTCGCGAGGACCTCTTCTACCGACTGAATGTTATCACCGTCGAATTGCCGCCGCTGCGCGATCGCCGCGAGGATCTGCCGCTTTTGATTCGGCACTTCCTGCGACAATTCTCAGGACTGCACGGGCGCCGCGTGAATCGCTTTTCTGTCGGCGCCGGGCGGATCCTCCTCCACCATCATTACCCCGGCAACGTCCGCGAGCTCGAGAACATCGTCGAACACGCCATCGCGTTGTGTGACGGCGACACCGCAACCGAAGAGCACCTGCCCGGTTATCTTCTCAACGGAGGGCGCGCTCGACCGGAACCAGCCGCCGTGCGGATGCCGGAGCTGCCAGCCATGTCCCCCAGCTGGTCGCCACCGCCGCCCCCTCCGCCGAGCACCTCGGTCGATCTCGATCGCGACCTGGCCGAGTACGAAAAGGCCATCTTGCTTCGTGCTCTCGACCAGGCGGGCGGCGTGAAGAAGCGAGCGGCCGAGCTGCTGGGTATCAACTACCGCTCGCTACGCCACCGTCTGCAGAAGTACGGGCTCGCCGATCTGGGCGATGAGACGGCCTCGGTCCAGTGATCCGTCACAAAAACCATGGTCACTTTCTGTCAGGTTGCCGTAGAGCGTCACTCTTTCCGCTGTCTGGTCAAGGCAGCGACACGGCAAACCGTCCGTTTCGCGTGGCAGGGAAAAGATCTTCCTTTGGTACACGCCTTGCAAAACCCAATGGCAGAACACGGCACATGAAATGGTGAACAAACGGGACAACCGGAGGAACCAGGAGGTGACTATGAAGCGAGCGCATGCCCCGCCCGGGCGTTGAACGCCGGCGAACGGAACAGACGCATAGTCCCTCAACCAATACAGATCTCAAACGGCCCTCGGGCCCAAAAACACTGGAGGATACACCATGAAGACTCTCAAGACCCTGAAGAACACCGAAGGCTTCACCCTGATCGAACTGCTCGTCGTGGTCGCGATCATCGGCATCTTGGCCGCCATCGCCATCCCGCAGTTCGCAGCGTACCGCCAGCGCGGATATGACTCCCGCGCCAACTCGGATCTGCGCAACGCGGCGACGTCGGAAGAGGCATACTTCGCCACCAAGCAGGTCTACGTCGACTGCGGCACGGCTGACTGCGACGGGCTGCTGCCTGGGTTCAGCCTGTCGGATACGGTTGAGATCGACATGGCCGATTCCGGTGATGTGGACAACCCGGCCTTCTCGGGCACGTCCTCTTCGACCAGCGGCAGCGGCAAGACGTTCTCGTACAACAGCGCCGCCGGCGGCATGCAGAACTAACCACCTGATCGCTTGAGACGCACCGAGGGGAGGGCACATTGCCCTCCCCTTTCTTTTTGTCCTGCGTCCGGCCCTGGCACGCCGCGGCCCTTAGACTGCGAACTGTGTCGACTGCTATGCTCTCCGCCACCATGCGATTCGCGACCTACGCCCGGAGGACCGGCTTCATCATCGCTCTTCTGGCCTTCGGCTCCGTCGTCGCGTTCGCCGGCACCCGCCTCGATGCTCGGCGACCACCTCCGAGCGAAGGCGCTCTCATCTACCTGCCGCAGGCCAAGTACCTGCGGCCGATGTCGCTCGGGTACAACAACGTCCTCGCCAACGTCCTCTGGTTTCGCACCATCAGCTATTTTGGCGAGCACTTCCGCGGCGACCGCAGCTATCGGTGGTTGGCCCATATGTGCGACCTGGTCACCGATCTGGACCCGCGCGCCGATCATGTCTATCGGTTTGCCGGCGTCATCCTGCCCTGGGAAGCCGATCAGGCAGACGAGGGCATTCGGTTGCTTCAGAAGGGGGCCCGGACGTTCCCGGACTCCTGGCGGATCCACTACTGGCTCGGGTTCAACTACTACTTTTTCAAGAACGACTTTGCGCAGGCCGCCAGCGAAATGCGGCGCGCAGCGCAGCTGCCGGGGGCACACCGCAACGCAGCGCAGATGGCCGCCGTGTTGGCGGCCAAACACCATGGTTCGGAAACCGCGCTGCAGTTTCTCGAAGAGCTCAAGCGCGAAGTCGATACCGAGGAGATGCGGCAAGTCGTGGACAAACAAATCCACGAAGCGCAACTGGCGCTCGACCTGGAGCGACTAAACGCCGCCGTCCGAGCGTACCGCGAGCAGCACGGCCGCGCTCCCGCCGACTTGACGGTACTGATCGACGCCAATCTCCTCACCGCGCTGCCAAGCGATCCCTTTGGCGGGGTCTACACAATCGACCCCAACACCGGTGAGGTTGGGTCGTCCACGGGACATCAACCGTCCCGCTTGCACGAAAGCAAGCTGCGCGAGCGCAGACTGCGAGGGAACTCCGCGGGCGGACTCTGAGGTGAAACGATGGGGGCCATTCTCGAAGCCCGGTCATTGACCAAACACTTTCGGCACAACTGGACCATGCGTCGCTTCTGCGTCCTCGAACCGCTCGACCTGCGGGTCGAAGAGGGGGAGATTTTTGGGCTCATCGGGCCGAACGGCGCCGGCAAGACCACGACCTTCAAGCTGATCCTGGGTCTGCTCCGTCCAACCGGCGGCAGCGTGACCTTCTGCGGCGAGCCACTGCGGCCGGCCGCACGACAGGCGATCGGATTCCTGCCCGAGCAGCCGTACTTCTACGATTACCTCACGGTACGAGAAACACTCGATCTTTATGCGCGCCTGTACGGCATGCCCGCCGCGACGCGCCACCAGCGCGTGGCCCAGGTGATCGAGCAGGTGCAGCTCGGCCACAAAGTGCGCGCCTCGCTGCGCACGCTGTCGAAAGGGACCATGCAGCGGGTCGGCATCGCACAGGCCATTCTCAATCGGCCGCGGTTGGTCATCTTGGACGAACCGATGTCCGGTCTCGATCCGGCCGGACGCCACCATATGCGGCAGCTGATCCAGTCGCTGCGGCACGACGGGGCGACCATCATCTTCTCTTCGCATATCCTCCCCGACGCCGAAGCGCTGTGCGACCGCGCCGGGATCCTCACCAAGGGCCGCCTGCGCGAGATCATCAACCTGCGCGGCGACCGCGGACCGTCGGCCTATCGGCTGACGCTGCGGGATGTCGCCCCCGCCACTCTCGCCGAGCTGGAACGGATCGGCGGCGGCGCCGCGACGCCCGACGGCGACAGCTGGGCCATCCGCCTGCCGGACCACGACGCAGTCGGCGCCGCAATCGACCTGGTGCGCAACGCGCACGGCCGGGTGGAAGCCCTGGCCCCGGTGCATCCTTCACTCGAGGAACGGTTCCTCACCCATGTCGGCCACGCGTCCAGCCTCGATTGAGCCCGAGCAGCCTGGCCGATACGTGATGGAGGTGTTGCGTTCATGAAGGTTCTGGCCCTGGCCCTCAACACCGCGCGGGAGGCGATCCGCAATCGGATCCTCTACTCGATCCTGTTCTTCGCCGCGCTGATGGTGGGGATCGCGTCGCTGCTCGGTGCCGTCTCCATCGGCGACCAGATGAAGTTCATCAAGGACTTCACCTTGATGAGCATCTCGATGTTCGGTGTGATCATCGCGATTATTCTGGGTGTCAATCTGCTGCACCAGGAGCTGGGCCGGAAGACGATCTACAACATTCTCTCCAAACCCGTCGCGCGCTGGGAGTTCCTGGTCGGGAAATTCCTCGGTTTGCTGGTTACGTTGACAATGCTGGTCACGTTCATGGGAGCCGCGTTGGTCACCTTCCTCGCCGCGATGGAGGGGCACATCGACTTCGGCATCGTGCTCGCCTGTGGGTTCGCATTGCTCGAAGTCGCGGTGATCGTAGCCGTGGCGATATTCTTCTCCTCCCTGGTCGTTACCCCGAGCCTGGCCGGGCTTTTCACCGCCGCCACTTTCGTGGCCGGCCGGTCGTCCGGCTACCTCGGTTACTTCTACACGGAGGATCACCCGCCCATCATGCGCTTCCTCGCGCATACCTTGTCATGGGTATTGCCGCGCCTCGACCGCTACACCATCGCCGACCGCATGGTGTACGGCGAGCACCTCGATCCGGAGTACGTGGTCCTCGTCATGCTGTACACCGTCGCATACTCAGGCGTGCTGCTGCTGCTCAGTACCGTCATATTCAGCCGCCGCGAGTTCACGTGACGCAGGCGCACGCCCTGGCGGCGTCCGACGGCCGACCCGCCAGGGGAATCGCACTGCTCGTCGCGCTCGTTGCCCTATTGCCCTACCTGAACAGCTGGCAGGGCGAGTTCGTCTTCGACGACCACAGCCTGATCGCCGAGCACAAGATGGTCACGGGCGCCGAGTCGGCGCTCGGACTCCTCACCTGGGTACACGCTCCCGACTGGTACCGGCCGGTGACGATGTTGACCTACGCCGCGAACGCCCGCCTCGGTGAGAGCCCCTTCGGATACCATCTGGTCAATTCGATCCTGCACGCCATGGTCTCACTCGCCGTCCTGCGCGTGGCGGCGGTGCTGCTCGGATCGTCGATTGGTGCCGCGGCGGCAGCGCTCCTGTTTGCCGTGCACCCGATCCACACCGAAGCCGTCAGCAGTATCGTCGGTCGCGCCGAGCTGCTCGCCGCGCTGTTCGTGCTCTGCGGCCTGCTCGCCTTCGTGCGCGGCACCAAACGCGGCGGCGGAACGACCCTCGTCCGGTCCTACGCGCTCTCGGCCGCCTGCTTTGGCGCCGGTCTGCTGTCGAAGGAGAGCGCCTTGACGGCGGTGGCCTTGATCCCCCTGGTCGCCTGGCGCACGCGCCCGCGGCCGACCTGGCCGCAGCTCGCGCTCATCGGGGCATTCTACAGCGCGGTGGCCTGCGCCTATCTCTGCCTGCGCGTCGCGGTGATCGGCGCCATCTCCATGCCGACGCTGCCGCCATTCATCGACAATCCACTCGCCACGGCGCCACTGCTGCCGCGCCTCATGACCGCCGGGACCATCCTGTTCCAGTACGTTCTGCTGCTCGTCGCGCCGGCTAATCTGTCGTCGGACTACTCCTTCGATGCAATTCCGATCGTCCGATCCGCCGGCGATTCGCGTTTCATCATGGCGGCGGCAATGCTCGCCGCCCTCCTCGTCGGCTTTGCCGCCACGGCGCGGCGGGCGCCGGCCGTGTTCGCCGGAGGGTTGTTCGCGGCGATCACGATGGCGCTCACCGCCAACGTGTTGTTTCCCATCGGTACGATCAAGGCCGAGCGGCTGCTGTACCTGCCGTCGGTGGGATACTGCGTCGCGGTCGGATGGCTGGTCGAGCGAGGTGTGCAGGCGCGGCCGCGTTTCTGGACGACGGTATTCGCCCTCGTGCTGGCCGGCTACGCCGCGCGCACCTGGGTGCGCAACCGCGACTGGCGCAACGACCTGGTTCTGTCTGAGACGGCCGTCGCCGTCGCGTCCGGCAGCGCGAAGGCGCACTACAACCTCGCCACCGCCTACTTCGAAGCCGACCGTTTCGACGAGGCCATGACGCACTACCGGCGCAGCCTCGAAATCTTTCCGCCATCGAATCGCTGCGCCTACGGCATCGGCCGCATCTACGAGCTGCGCGGGCAGCCCGGACCGGCGTTCGCCTGGTATGAGCGGGCCATGGCGTTGGGGTGGGATTTTGCCAAGCCGCACGCGCGCACCGGCGTCTTGCACTACCGGCGCGGCGAGTGGGCCAGCGCCGAGTCGGCGTTCCGCACCGCACTCGACATCGATCCCGACAACGCGTCGCTGCAACTGCGCCTGGCCGCAACGCTGCTGGCCGAGGGAGACTTGTGGCGCGCAGGCGCCATCGTCGATCGGGTCGGCGCGGATCCATCACTGGGGCCGCGCGCGGCGAAGCTGCTTGATGGCGTGCGCCAGAAACTCCGCGAGGCCAGCGTCCAATGAGCCGCGGTACCACGGTCGGCGCGGACGCGCTCGAACGCCAGCTCGACCGCGTGCTCTGGATCGGCGTCGCCGCCGGACTGTTCGCCGACACCTACCTGCCGTTCGCCGCCAACGGCTGGTGCGTCCGCTCACCGTTCGGCCTGCTCTGGCCGCTGGCGAGCGCGGCGGCGCTGCTCGCCATCACCGTGCTCTCCTTTCGCGGTCTGCGCCCACGGCAGCCAGCCACCATCGCACTGGCGGGCACGGGCGCACTGTTCTGCGTCGCCCTGGCGATCTTGAATTTGGTCCCGCCCGTGGCGCGCGATGAGCTCACGCACCATCTCGCCGTGCCGGCGCTGTATTTGCGCGCCGGGCGCGTGATCGAGCTGCCCTTCGCCGACCAATCGTACTACCCGATGCTGCTGGCGCTGATCTACACGCCGCTGCTGGCACAAGGGTGGGAAAGCGCGGCCAAGTACCTCCACATGGGTTTTGCCGTGGCCGCGAGCGGCATCGTGTGTCTCTATCTGCGGCCGCGCGTGCCGGCGGCGCTCGCCTTGTTTGCCGCCCTGTTGCTGCTCACCACGCCGACCGTCGCCGTACTCGCGGCCAGCGCCTACGTCGACCTCGCCTTGCTCTTCTATGCGACCATCGCGGTCGTCGGCCTGTTGCGCTGGTCGGAGACCGGCCAGCGCGCGAGCTTCATCGCCGCCGCGTTGGCCGCCGGGCTCGCCATGACCGTGAAGTACAACGGCGTCCTGGTCATCGTCCTGCTCGCCGCCGGCGTCATCCTGCTGGCGCGGCCGCGCCGCGCCGCCGCGACACTCGGCGCGGCGATTGCCTTCGGCCTGCTCAGCATCGTGCCGTTACTGCCCTGGCTGGTGAAAAACGTCATCGAGACCGGCAACCCGGTGTTCCCCCTGCTGAACAGCGTCTTCGGTGGGCGGCCGCTGCCCTCGCGCCCTTCGATCGACCTCTTCACCAAACGGCGGCTGATCTACGGCGAAAGCTGGCTCGAGGTCGCGCTCACGCCGGTGCGGGTCTTTCTCACCGGCCGCGACGGCGATCCGGCGCGCTTCGATGGCGCGTTCAATCCGCTCTATCTGCTCGGATTCGTCGCCGCGTGTCTGCCAGCGGCCGCGCGGCGCACGCGCCTGATCGGCGGCTTCGCCGCGGCGCTGCTGCTGCTCACCTTTCTCACCGTCGTCTTCCGCAGCCGCTACGCCATCGCCGTGTTGCCGCCCTTGATGCTGCTCACCGCCGAAGCGATGGCGCGCTGGCCGAGCCGGCCGCCGTGGCGCGCGCTGTTGGTCGCCGTCGCCGTCGGCGCGCTGGCCTTCAACGCGGTGCACTTCGCACTGTTCTGGCAGCGCATCGATCCGCTCGCCTATGTGACCGGGCGCCAATCGCGCGCCGTGTTCATCGCGCGTTTCGTGCCCGAGTATCCGGTCGCCGAGTGGGCCAACACACACTTGCCCGCCGACGCCAACCTGCACTTGTCATTCCTGGGCAACCGTGGTTACTACTGGGCGCGCTCGTACAGCTATGACATGCAGTATTCTGGCACCACGATCCGCGACGCGGTTCTTCAGGCCGACAGCCCCACAGCCGTAGGCAACAACCTCCGCCAGAAGGGATTCACGCACATCGTCGCGGCCGATGTGCTGCTCGGGCGCTTCATGCGGGACAACTTGGAGCCCGCCGAGCACGAGCGCTGGCAGGCGTTCGTCGGCCAGCACCTGCGCCCCCTGCAGCGCGCGCAGGGTATCGGGCTCTACGCAATCGACTGAGCAGCGCCATGCCTCGCCTCTCGATCGTGATTCCGGCCCACAACGAGGCGCAGGTCATCGGCAGCGTCATCGATCGGCTGCGCGCCGCCGAGTTGGGAGACCTGGAGATCCTCGTCGTCGATGACGGTTCGATCGACGAGACGGCCGCAGTAGCGCAGGCGCACGGAGCCAGGGTGATTCGCCATCCCTACAACATCGGCAACGGCGCCGCCGTCAAAACCGGACTGCGCGCCGCGCGCGGGCAATTCATCGTCTTGATGGACGGCGACGGCCAGCACGATCCCGGCGAGATCCCGACGTTGGTGCGCGACCTCGACGCCTACCACATGGTCGTCGGCGCGCGGCGGCGATCTGGCCAGGCCGGCTGGCACCGCTCGCTCGCCAACGCCATCTACAATCGCTTTGCCAGCTACGTGGCCCAGTTTCCGATTCCCGATCTGACCAGCGGCTTCCGCGCCGTGCGCCGCAACGACGCACTGCGCTACATCGACCTGCTGCCCAACACCTTCTCCTACCCGACCACGCTGACGCTGGCCTTCCTGCGCTCCGGCCTGGCGGTGAAGTACGTGCCGATCGAAGTGCGCACGCGCGTCGGGCGCAGCAAGATCCGGTTGATCGAGGACGGCACCCGCTTCCTCCTCATCATCACCAAGATCGCCACGCTGTTCGCGCCGTTCCGCGTCTTCCTGCCGGTCAGCGCCTTCTTCTTTTTCACCGGCCTCGGCTACTACCTCTACACCTACGTCATGCACCATCGCTTCACCAACATGGCCGCCCTGCTGCTTTCGACCTCCGTGGTCATCTTCATGATCGGGCTGGTCTCCGAGCAGGTCGCGCTACTGCGCATGGACCGCTCGCATCTCTCGCGGCCCGACGAGCCGTCCTAGCCACGGCCGCGGCCGGGTTTCATGCGCGACGACTCCGAGATGCCCGCGCGCTCCCGGCGCTTCGACATCGCCAAGCCGCTGGCCGCGGCCTACCGCCTGGTGACGCGCGAAGAGCCGAGCGCGCGCGTGCGCGCCGCGCTCGAGCAGTTCCCGGCCTATGCCATCGGCACCGTGCTCGCCCGATTGCTGTCGGTGCTCGCCCAGCTGTATATCGCCCGCCATCTCGGTCCGGCCGAGTTCGGCCGCTTCAGTCTGGGGCTCGCCATCGCCCTCGTCCTGAGCACGCCGATGCAAGGCGCCTGGGGCGCCGCCTTCGTCCGCTTCACCGCCGCCCGCCCCTCCGGCACACCCCCATGGCACCTGGTGCGCGCCGTCAGCCTGCTCACCGCGCTGTCTTCTGCCATCGTGTTGTTGCTGGCGCTGCTCGCCCAGGCACCCGTCGGAACCTGGCTGTCGATTCCCCCCGCCGTCTATCGCCTCGGCATCGCCACGGCCGCCGCGACGACCGTCTGGTTTCTGGCCAAGGGCATCTGCCAGGGCCTGCAGGCGTGGCGGCGGCTCGTCTGCATCGAAGTCACCTGGGGGGCGCTGGTGTTGCTGGTGCCGATCGCCGCACAGACCGCGCTCGGCGCCCTCGACTGGCGCGTCATCGGCGTGTTCGCCGGCGCCTATCTCGCCTCCTCGCTGTTTGCATTGCCGTATTGGTTCGCCGCGCCGCAGGAACCCGTGCGACCGCACATCGCGCGCTTGTGGGATTTCGGCAAATACCTCGGACCCGCCGCGCTGATCATGCCGATCCTCCTGTCGAGCGATTGTTTTCTCGTCAACCGCGCCGCCGGGCTTCACGCCCTCGGCCACTATCAAGCCTATGCGCTGCCGGCTTTTGGTCTGGCGACGTTCGTGTCGGGACTCGTCAACCGCTTCCTGTTTCCCCTCTTCAACCTCGGCAAGCGCGCCGCCTTCCGGCGCCTGTTCGAACAAGCGCTGCCATGGGCGGCCATCGTCTTCATCCCGGTGGCATTCGCGGCCGGCTCGATCGCCATCGGCGTGCTCGGCTATCCGTACTTTCCGTGGGTCCTCGCCGGCGCGACCACCGGTGCGTTCGCCTTCTGCGTCATGAGCTTTCTCAACTACCTCGCGGCGACGGATGCCGCGCGCGGACCGCGCGTCGTCCTGACCACGAATCTGTTGGCGTGCGCGATCTTCTACCCGACGACCATCACGCTACTTCCCGCCTGGCCGCTGGCGGCGCCGTTCGTCGGCTACGCGCTCGCCTTCGGGGCCGGCGCCGCACTCACCTTCTGGCACATCTGGTCGGCAGACAATGCCTGAGGCAATCTGCCCCAACAGCGCAGTTTGATGGCCGCCGAGCGCGTGGTACTTGTCAGCCCCGTGACCGAACACCGCACGCAGACGCCGTCGGAGCGACAGCGCATTCAGGGGTACTACGACGACTACTCCGGCTGGTACGACGACGAGCGACGGGCCGGGTACTACGGCCTGATCAACCGCCTTGAGTTCGACAAGATCCGCGCCGCCGTCACCGGTCGCGCGGCGCTGGAAATCGGTTGCGGTACGGGCCTGATCCTGGAGCGCACCCACACCGTTGCCGCGCGCGCCTGCGGCGTGGACTTATCCGCCGGGATGGTCGCGGTGACGCGACGCAAAGGGCTGGAAGCGCTGCAGGCATCGGCGACGGCCCTGCCCTTCGCCAACGCGTCGTTCGATGTCGTCTACTCCTTCAAGGTGCTGGCACACGTGCCGGCGATCGAGAGCGCGCTGGGCGAAGTGCGCCGCGTCTTGCGGCCGGACGGAACCGCCTTCCTCGAGTTCTACAACCCCTACAGCTTCAAGCACCTGGCCAACCGCCTCGCGGCAGCTCCCAGCGGCGGCCACCGCGTGTTTACGCGCTACGACACGCTGGCGGATGTGCGCCGTTACCTGCCGCCCGGTTTTGAGATCGTCTCCGCACGCGGCGTGCGCATCTTTGCGCCCACGCACCACTTCTACACGCTGCCCGGCATTGGGCGTCTGTTCGCGCAGCTCGAAACACGCTACTGCGACTCCGCCCTGGGGCGGCTCGGCGGTTACCTGGTGGTCGAGCTGCGCGCACCGAGCGCATGAACGCAGCGCCCGGCGGCACCAAGCCGCGGCTCGTCCTGATCGTCAAATACTACCTGCCGACGCAGCGCATCTCGGGCGTCATCAGCCTCGTGCGCTTGCTGGTCGCGGGACTGGCCCGCCGGTTCGACGTGCACGTCGTCGCCTGGCGCGCCGAGCCGGAAGGCCCGGAGTACGTCGAGCTCGAGGGCTGCGCGATCCATCGCGTCGGCGCTCCGTTCCCATTGCGCGCCGGGCTGAAGGCCAACGCCCTGCGGCCCGACGCGGTGCTGGTCGTCTCCGGCGTCAACGACATGCACCTCGCGGTGCCCTACTTCGGTTTGCTCAACGGCGCGCTGCGCACGAGCGCACCGCGCTGCTTCTACCAGGCCACCAACGTCACGCGGCCGCCGTCCGCGCTCTTCGCCAGCGTGCTGCGGCCGTATCGCGCCGTGCTGTGCGGCAGCCCGCAGATCCTGGAGCACTTCGCGCCCCGGTTTGGCCAGCGCGCCATCCTCACCGTGCCGGGCGTCGACGTCGAAGCGCTCCAATCCGTCCCGACGGCCGCCAGGCAGCCGCGACTGCGCCTCGGGTTCGTCAATCATCTCAACGCCACCAAAGGCGCCGACATCGCCCTGCGCGCCTTCTCGGCGCTCGCCGGGCAGCGCCAGGACGTCGAGTTGATCGTCGCCGGTACCGGCGCACTCGGCAACGCGCTGCGTCAGCAGTACGCGGACACCGATCGAATCACGTTCTTCGGCTTCCTGCCCGACGAGGAACGCCTGCAGCTCATGCGATCGTGCGACGTCATGGTCCTGCCGTTCCGCACCGGCGTCTCCGTGCTCGGCATCTCGCAGACCGTCCTCGAGTGCATGGCGCTCGGCGTCGTGGTGGTCGCCGCCGACACCCCAGCGACCGCGCCAGCAATTCGCTCGGGCGAGGAGGGTCTGCTGTTTCACTCGGAAGTCGAGCTGGTCGACCTGCTGCGCAGCCTCTGCGACGATCGGCAGCGGCTCGCCCGTTTGGCGCAAGCCGCCGAGCAGCGCGTGCGGCGCGACTTCGACGTCAATCAGACGGTCGCCACCGTCGCACGCGCGCTGGGTCATACGTAGGCGAGACAGTGATCGATGATGAGGTCCGACGGACTGGTGGGCAGCGCGAGCGGCGGGAACCTGTATCGGTCCAGGTGATCGAGGAACTCCGCAATCACCTGGCGATCGAACCCCGACACCACGACGTTTCGCCCCAGCCCCTCTTGTCGTTCGGTGACGTTGCGGAGGAGGAGCATGGGCGTTCCCAGGTAGGAGCATTCCTCCTGATTGCTGCCGCCGTCGCTGACCACGAACTCGGCGGCCGTGAGCAGCTTCATGAAGCGGAAGTAGTCGTAGCGCGGGCGCAACTCGATGCGCGGATTCGCGGCCAGGCGCTCGTAGAAGCCGTGTTTCTGCAAGTTCTCTCGCGTCGGGACGTGCAGGATGAAGAGCAGCTTCGACCGCGCCGCGATGAGCTCGACAGCCTCGACGATCTTCCGCGTCGCCGCGGCGTCGCGGAAGTTTTCGAAGCGGTGCAGCGTGACGACGCCGAACGCAGTGGCCGGCACGATGGCGGGATCGACCTTGTCGGCGGCCGGAAGCGCGTAGCGCATGGCGTCGCACAGCGTGTTCGAGCCGGTGTCGACCTTGATGCCCTTGAAGCGCTTGAGGTTCTCCACGGCCCACGGACCCGGACAGAAATAGACGTGGCTGAGAGAGAACGTGAACAGTCTGGTCAGCTCCTCCGGAAAGGGCTGCAGCAGGTTGAACGACCGCAGCCCGGATTCGACGTGTCCCACTTTCAAGCCCGCGAGCCGGCCCATCACGGCGCCGAGCGCGGTGGAGAAGGTATCGCCGTGGACGAGCACGATGCTGTTGCGGGGAATCTCCGGACCGAAGATTTCGCGGCGGCGAAACAGGGTCTTGAAGAGAATCCGCAGGCTCCAGCGCAGCATCTGCGGAATTGAGGTGATGTCCTTGCCCTCGTACAAGACGACATCCGGCTCGCGGACGCCGAAGTTCTCGAGCAGGTCGGCGATCGTCTCCTGGTGCTGGCCGGTCGAAATGTAGCGGAAGGGAACGCCGCGATCCTGCATACGCCGCAGGACCGGCGCCATCTTGATGAGCTGCGCCTTGGTGCCGATGACCGCGTAGATCATGCCTAGGTCGGCCCTTCGCCGGTCCCGCCGATGACGCCGTCGCGCACCTCACCCGGAGCGAGCTCGTCGAGTGGCCGCAGGGCGACCTGACACGGCTGCTCCCACACCATGACGAAGCCGCGGCGGTCGGGGAAATGGTCCATCAAGCGGCGGTCCTGTTCGATGCTGATGTGGTTGACCCAGAGCACGTCGTTGGTCAGATCCGGATCGTTCGGCGGGCGCCAGTGGACAAAGTGCTCGTTCGGTGCACTCAGGCAGTTGGGCGCGAAAGGTTGCGGGGCGAAGATCACCGCGCGGTGGAGGGCCGCCCGTGCGACGGCCTGACGCGGCATGTCGATGTTGGCGGCCATCGCCGCCAGGGCACGCAGGCGCACGGGGGTGTACCCGAGCAACGACAGGGCCGCCATGGCGAGCACCAACGCGACGGGCTGTGCGGCGGCGGATCGAACCGCCCCGGCTTGCTCGGTCGCGCGCCGCACGCCGAGCACGGTGAGCAGCAGCAGCGGCCACGCCGTTTCGAAGTAGTGCACGGGCCCGAACGAATCGATGCCGATGTCGCGGAACGGCAGATGGAGGGCGAAGAAGCACGCCAGGCTGAGCCAGCACAGGCCGGCGAGACCGCGCACACCGGCGTACAGGGCAAAGACGAAGGACGACGGCCAGCCGAATACATCGAAGTTGAGCCGTACGAGTGCCGCGCCGAGGTTGGCGAGCCAGTCGCTCGGCGCGCTCGTGACGAGATCGCTATAGCCGGTCGGCGACTGTTCGGCGGAGCGGACGAACGAGAAGCGGTAGCCGTTCTCGCGCATGTACGCGTCGTAGCGCCGGTACGCGACCGTGGTGAACGCGCCGTTCTGCGCCTGGTTTGCCGCCAGAAACGAAGCCCCGAGGATGAGCGCCGGGACCGCGAAGCTCACCGCGCAGACTACCCGCCGGCGGCGCGGCAAGGCGCGCACTCCCATCGCCCACCACGTCAGCACCGGCAGACCCAAGCCCATGGCCGCGCTCGGTCGGATGAAGAAGACGATTCCGAAGCACGTTGCGGCACCGGCGTGGCTCCATGCGGGCGAGTCGGCATCGCGCGTGCGCAGCGCGAACCAGGTCAGCCAGGCCAACGCGCACAGACAACTCGTATGCGACAACCCGGTGGCCGCGCCGATCATCAGCATCGGCGCCCCGACATACAGCACGACGCCGAGCTTGGCCCACGCCGCACCGACGATGCGGGACAACACGCCAAACAGCGCCGGCACCGTCAGCGCGGCGTAGACCGCGTTCATGATTCCCGGCGCGCCGAACCACAACCCCGGCACCATCAACGCCGGCCAACCGAGGAAATACTGCGCGTAGAGGTGCCCGTCGTTGATCATGAACACCTGGTCGAAGAACAACTTCAGCGGCGGCGACGTGGCGCGCAGCCGGCCGCTGGCCAGCAGCTCGGCCATGAAACGGTACGCGCCCTCGTCGTCGGTGAGCGGGGCGCCGCGCAGTACGAGAACGCGCAGCGCCAGCGGGATGACGAGCGCAGCCAGCGCACCGCCGGCAATCCACGCGCGCGATGACGGCGCGGCCCACGCGCGCAGCAACGCCGCGGCGACGGGACCGTCGGCAATCCTGGTGGCGGCGCTCGCCAGCAATGCGGCCGCGAGGCTGGCGCACAAAGTCCAGACCGCGAGGAAATGCGCGTAACCCGGCGTCGGCCAGCCGATCGATCCCAGATCGAGCTGATACCAGTCGAAGGCCCAGGCGCCGGCGGCCCAGAATGCCGCCAGGACCAGCAGCCCGGCGGCGGCCAGCCACCCTGCCGACGAGCCTGCGTTGCGCTGCACCGAGACCGACATCCACCTCCCCATGGCACGCGGGGCCCGCGTCGCCGCAGCCGCACCATGGCAAGCGCGGCGGCCAAGTCAACGGGCGGGTGAACCCCTGCACCTTGCGGCGCCGGCGGCATCTCGATAGCACTTCGCCCAGCGGATCGCCGAGCGGGGAGCGGGGACGCGTGACACATAGCGGGCGACAAGTCAGGGAAGGCGGATAAGGCATGGCGTTTTTCGCGATCTTCCTCATCGGGGCCATCATCGGCAGCTTCCTCAACGTCTGCATCCACCGCATCCCGAGCGGCGAATCGATCGTCTTCCCGGCGTCGCACTGTCCCGCGTGTCAGCAAGCGATCCGGCCGTACGACAACATCCCGCTGCTGAGCTACATCGTCCTGCGCGGCCGCTGCCGCGCCTGCGGCGCGTCCATCTCGGCGCGTTACCCCTTGGTCGAGATGCTCGCCGGCACTGCGGCCGTCGCCGCGTTCTCGGTCTCCGGCTTTGCGCCACAGTTTCTGATCCAGTTCGCGTTTCTCGCCGCGCTGATCGTCGTCACCTTCATCGACCTCGACCACCAGATCATCCCCGACGCCATCAGACTGCCCGGCATCGTCGTCGGGTTTCTCTCTTCGATCGTCATCGGCCATCCCGGCTGGCGCGACTCGCTGATCGGCATCTTGCTCGGCGGCGGGGTGCTGTGGGCCATTGCCGAGGGGTACTACCGCCTGACCGGCCGCGAAGGCATGGGCGGCGGCGACGTCAAGCTGCTGGCGATGATCGGCGCCTTCCTCGGTTGGCGCGCCGTGCCCGTGACGCTGATGATCGGCTCGATCAGCGGCACCGTAATCGGTCTGGCACTGATGCTGGCGCAGCGTCAGGACGGCCGTACGCCCATCCCGTTCGGGCCCTTCCTGGCGGTCGGCGCCGTCTGCGCCATGTTCTTCGGCGACAGCTTGATCGCCTGGTATCTGAGCGTCACCACCCCAGGCGCGGGCGCCTGAGAATCGCGAGACGACAGGGAACGGTGAAGCGCACCGTTCCCTGTTCGCCACGCGGTTCGTGCGGCTCTAGATCCAACCTTGCCGGCGAAAGGCCACGCGCAGCTGGTCGGATATTTCGCTCGCCGTGCGCTTGGAGACACCTTCGATGGTGTCGTGCCCCGACACCTCGGTTCCCACCTTGACCGCACCGCCGACGATCAGGCCGATCGGGTTGGCGGTAGCGAGGGTGACCGCCAGCGGGACAGCGAGCCCAGGACCTTTGCCGCCACCGCTGTCGACCTCGCCGCTCCCCAAAGCGCGCGGGCCGTTGGCCGTCATCTGGTACCCCTCGACGCGAGTCTTCATCGAAGCCGCTCCGGCGCCGAACCCGAGCGCGACGCGTTCGACGGCACTGCCCTGGTCGACGGACTCGAAGAACCCGACGAGCGCGTAATCACCGGGTTGAAGCGGGGTGCTGATGTCGGCGGCCTCTGCCGGCAGCCCCATGTCGCGGATCGAGGCGACCAGCTCCAGGGCAACCTGCGCCCCCAGCTTGCGCCCGGCGGCGAGCTGCTCCGCCGTTTGCGGTGCCTCCTGTCCGGCGTATCGACTCGCCCCAGTGGCCCAAGTCGGGATGTCTGCCTGGGAGGCAGCGAAGTTGTAGACGATGATGCGCTGCGGACGCGGCAGTTGTGCCCCGCTGTACATCTGGCGCTGGGTCGTGGTTGTCGACGCGCACCCGGCGACCAGGGCCACCGCGAAGAACGATGCAAGTTTGCCGATCGAGCTCATCTGAGTACCTCCTCCAGTTGTGTTCCGCTGAATTCGCCGCAGGGCTTACGGCCGGCGAGCCTTCATTTGCACAGCCGAAACAATCCCCGTTATCGCGGCGAGAATCCGGAAGGTTTTCCGCAAATTCCGCGAAATTTGGTGATTCGGCCGGGCGCGAGACGGCTCACGCAGCCGAGTCGGCGTGGGCCTCTGGCGAGCTCGCCACCGGGCGCACCGGCTGGTTCACCCGGTGCCGCGCCTGGTACACCTCGGCGTCGAAGCGCCGCGTCGTCCACCAGTAGCGCAGGGTACTGCCGGACCAATTGTTGGTGATGCGGCCACTTTTGTTCTTGTACCAGCTGCGATCGGTTCGGGTCCAGACCGTGCGCGCCAGCTCGGCCTGGGTGCGCGCGTCGTCGGCATCCATGACCGAGCGCAGCAGATCGAGAAAGGCGAGATCGCGCTCGATGAGGGTGCGGATGGCGCCGAGGATGTAGCGTGTCTGCGCCTCGATCATGAAGATGATCGAATTGTGGCCGAGGTTGGTGTTGGGCCCGTACATCAGGAAGAGATTGGGAAAGCCTGCCACAGTGATGCCGTGGTACGCGTGCGCGCCTGCGGCCCACTCGCTCTCGAGTGAGCGGCCGCCCAGCCCCTCGATGTGCATCGGGGCCAGGAAGGCGGTTGTCTCGAACCCGGTGGCGAAGATGATCGCGTCGACCGGATAGGAGTGGCCGCCCTTCGCGACCACGGCGTGTTCGTCGAGGTGATCGATCGGGTCGGTGACGATCTCGACGTTGTCGCGCTGCAAGCTCGGATAGTAGTCGTCGGAGATCAGAATGCGCTTGCCGCCAATCGGATAGTCTGGGGTGAGGATCTGGCGCAGGCGCGGATCGGAGATGCAATCGTTCAGGTTTTGCTCGGCGATCCGCTGTGTCTGCCGGGCCAGGAACTGATTGCCGCGGAACATCGGCCAGCGCGACTCGAGCAGGAACCAGATCCACCAGCGGTAGAGCTTCGCCAGCAGGGGATACCTGGCGAAGCGCTCCTTCTCGCGCGGCGTGTACGCCCGGTCGTTGCGCGGCAGCATCCAGTTGGCGCTGCGCTGGAAGACGGTGAGTCGGCTGACAGCCTTGGCGATTTGCGGGATGAACTGGATGGCGCTGGCAGCATTGCCGATGACCGCAACGCGCTTGCCGGTGAGGTCGTACGCATGATCCCAACGCGCCGAGTGGAAGACGGTGCCGGCGAAGCGCTCCAGACCGTCGAGCTTCGGCAGGTACGGTCGATTCAGCTGGCCGACGGCGCTGACCAGGACGTTGGCGACGATCTGTTCTCCGGCCGCGGTCCGCAGAAACCAGACCCCGGCCGCGCCATCGAAGTGTGCTGCGGCGATCTCGGTGTTGAAACGAATGTGCCGCCCCAGGTCGTACTTGCGGGCGCACGTCTCCATGTACGTCTGGATCTCGTCCTGGGGCGACCATTTCCGCGACCAGTCGGTCTTCTGCTCGAAGGAGAAGCAATAGAGAAACGAAGGGACGTCGCAGGCCGCACCCGGATAGCTATTGTCGCGCCACGTGCCGCCGAGGCGGTCGGACTTCTCGAAGATCGTGAACGAGTCGATGCCCACCTTCTTCAGCTGGATCGCCAGGCACAGGCCAGAGAAACCCGAACCGATGATGGCGATCTGAGGTTTGTCGCGGACGGCGGTGATCATCTGCGTACCTCCGGATGTCTAGTCTCTGCCACACCGGCGTCAAAACACAACGGAGGGACGCAGGTGATTTCATTGCCGTTCGGAGCATTCGCCTTTCATCGCCGAGGGAGACTATATCTTTGGCCATGCGCGAAGCCGCCGCTCCGCCGGTGCCGCAAGGCCTGGTCGCGTTCGTCAAGCGCGATTGCCCGACCTGCACGCTGATCGCACCGGTGCTCAGCCAGATCGCCGCGCGACGCCCGCTGACCGTGTTTGCGCAAGACGACCCCACCTTCCCCGCCGGCCTGGCGCCCATCGACGACACCTCGCTCGCCGCTTCATGGCACCATCACGTCGAGACGGTGCCGACGCTGCTGCGGATCGAGGAGACCGGCGAGACGGGTCGGGTCGTCGGCTGGCAACGTGGCGAGTGGGAGGAGCTGACCGGACTCGGCGGGCTCGGCGAGGGCTTGCCGGAATGGCGGCCCGGCTGCGGTTCACTCACCGTCGATCCGGCCATCGCCCCCGAGCTCGCCGTGCGCTTCAATGCGCACCGGCTGAAGGCGCGGCGTGTCGAGCTGGCCGAGCTGGAGGACGAGAGCGAGCTCGCCTTCGAACGCGGCTGGAGTGACGGGTTGCCCGTCGTGCCGCCGACCGAGCGGCGGGTGCTGGCGATGCTCGAGGCGACGACGCGCCAGCCCGATGAGGTGGTCGCCGTCGTCCCGCCCGACATGGTCGAGTGCACGGTCGAGAAGGTTGCGATCAATGCCGTGATGGCCGGCTGCAAGCCGGAGTATCTGCCGGTGGTGATCACGGCGCTCGCAGCCGCGTGTACCGACGAGTTCAATATTCACGGCCTGCTGGCCACCACGATGCCCGCCGGACCGGTGCTGATCGTCAACGGACCGATCCGCCGCGCAATCGGTATGGCCTCCGGGGTCAACGTCTTCGGGCAGGGCAACCGCGCCAACAACACCATCGGCCGCGCCTTGCAGCTCGTCATACGCAACGTCGGGGGCGGCCGCCCCGGTGAGGTCGACCGCGCCACCTTCGGCAATCCCGGCAAAATCAGTTTCTGTTTCGCCGAGGACGAGGAAGGCTCACCGTGGACACCGCTCTCCACCGACCTCGGTATGGCGGCGGGTACGAACACCGTCACGCTCTTTCCGGGTGAGGCGCCGCGCAGCGTCGTCGACCAGCTCGCGCGCGACCCCGAATCGCTGGCGCGCACCTTCGCCGTCAACTTGCGCACCGTGCATCATCCGAAGCTGATCATGGTCTTCGACGCCATTCTCGCCATCGGGCCGGAGCATGCGCGCGTATTCGCC
Organism: uncultured Binatia bacterium (SeqCode); assembly: GCA_964455095.1. Classification (GTDB taxonomy): domain Bacteria; phylum Desulfobacterota; class Binatia; order HRBIN30; family CADEER01; genus CAYVUV01. The sequence goes on along the minus strand of CAYVUV010000069.1, from coordinate 114,557 downwards.
GCAGCCGGTTGGGACAAGGCGACACTGACCACGCGTCTGCACGAGCTCCTGCAGGCGCCCGGGGAAGAGTTGGTGCGCGGCGCGGGCGGCATTGCCGAGGGAGTGCCGGAGGCGTTCGCCAGCGCGCCGGCGCTGCCGAAGTTCCGCCCGGGTGGACTTCTCATCGTGCACTGTGGCGGCAGGGCCGGACTGTTTTCGGCAATCATCGGCGGCTGGGCCAACGGCAGCATCGGCAGCCAGCCAGTCATCAGGGAGATCACGCCATGAGCCATCAGCGAGTCCTACTCGACCCCACGGGAGAGCGCAGCCCGGTGCAGCGTCGGCGGCTGGCGCGCCTGGACACATTGGCGGGCAAACGCATCGCGCTGCTCGACATCTCCAAGCCGCGTGGCGACCGCTTCCTCGATCGCCTGGAGGAACGCCTCGTCGCGTCCGGTGCCAGCGTCGAACGGTTTTCCAAGCCGACGTTCACCAAGCCGGCGCCGCTCGAGCTGCGTCAGCAAATCGCGACGCGCTGCGACGCGGTGGTCGAGGCGCTCGCCGATTGAGGCAGCTGTACGTCGTGCAGTGTGCACGACATCGTTGAACTGGAAACGCGCGGCATCCCTGGGGTTTTCGTCGCGACGGTGGAGTTCGCCGACGCCGCGACGCACCAGGCGAAAGCGCTCGGCGCCGATCCCGCCGCCGTGTACGTCGAGCATCCGATCCAGGACCGCACCGACGAAGAGATGGTGACCATCGCCGACAAGGTGCTCGACCAGGTGTTGGCAGGGCTGACTGCGAATGCCGCGGCGATTGAATCCTAGCGACCGGATCAGCCACCGCACCCGTGCAGTGCGTTGTTCACGGCCTCAATGAGCACCGCGACGTCGACGTCACTGTCGGCCGGGAGGCCATTCGGGCACGCCGAAACTTCATCGCCGAGCGCGATGCTCACCAGCGCGACGAGGTCGTTGATGGCCACGGTGGCCGTGCCGCTGCAGTCACCGACGCAGAAGCTGACCTGGTCGATGGCAAACACACCGCCGCCATCGCTCCCGGCGTAGAGCATGCTAGGTATGGTGGGATCGATGGCGAGCGCGTTGACAGTGTTGCTCAAGCCAGCGTTGAATGCCTGCCAACTGCTGGCGCCGTCCGTGCTCTTGTACACGCCGGAGGACCTCGTTCCGGCGTAGATCGTGCTCGGTTTGGTGGGGTCGATGGTGAGCGCGAGGACGGTGGGTTCGTTCAGGCCGGCATTGACCAACTGCCAGCTGCTGGCGCTGTCCGTGCTCTTGTACAAGCCGCGGCCGTTACTCTCCGTCCCGGCGTAGAGCGTGCCGGGCGTGGTGGGATCGATGGCGAGCGCGTGTACGGAAGTGTAGAACATGCCGGCATTGGCCGCCTGCCAGCTGCTGGCGCCGTCCGTGCTCTTGTACACGCCGGGGTACGTCCCGGCGTAAAGCGTGCTCGGTGTCGTGGGGGCGATGGCGAGCACCAGGACGGAGGAGTAGTCGGGCAAGCCGGTGCTGGCCGCGTTCCAGGTACTGCCGCCGTCCGTGCTCTTGTACACGCGGGGGTAGTTCGTCGCGGCGTAGAGCGTGCGCGGCGTGGTGGGATCGATGGCGAGCGCGTTGATAGACGTCTTGGCGGGCAAACCGGCGTTGGCCGCGTTCCACGTGTCACCGCCGTCCGTGCTCTTGTACACGCCGCCGTTCGTCGCGGAGTAGAGCGTGCTCGGTGCGGTGGGATCCATGGCGAGCGCGGTAATGGCGGTGTTGGCGGGCAAGCCGGTGTCGGCCGCATTCCACGTGTCGCCGCCGTCCGTGCTCTTGTACACGCCGCCGTCCGTGCGGTCGTCCGCGCTGCCCACCGTCGCGGCGTAGAGCGTGCGGGGCGTGGTGCGATCATCGATGGCGAGCGCGCTGACGGAAGTGTTGCCGAATTGAAGGCCCATGTTGACCGCGCCCCAGCCGGTACCGCCGTCCGTGCTCTTGTACACCCCGCCGGGGCCGCGATCGACATCGGCGTGGCTAACGACACCTACGTCCGCGTCCTCGCCATCGATCCCACCGGACCGACCACCCTCTATGCTGCGCCTGGCGAGCGCGGTGACAAACGCGACTCCTGGACCGTGGCTGGTCCAGACGTTGATGCCGGCCTGCGCCGGGCATGCGGCGGCGACGAACACAGCGGCACATAGGACGGCGATCCCGCGAGCGACGGACGGGATGAGAATGTGAGAGCGCACTTCCATCGGCGTGTTTCCTCCCGCGCGGTGTGCGCGGTCTGGGGGACTCTTCGAATCCCAGTGGAGGAATGCGCGCTGGAAGGTGGGGGCCGTCGTGCCCCACGTGCAAGCTGGAAGCGTTAAGAGCTTCTATAGCACCCTTAAGCGCATAACAGGTAATGGCCAGCGCGCTCGCCGCCCGTGGTCGACGCCGCTCCGATCCAACAATCCGCACTGGAAGGGCTGACTTCCTGAGTACATGCCGCAGCCCCTCCCTACGGTCTGAGCGTCAGCTCGCGGCGCGCGCTCAGCCCGTCTTCCCTCGCGATGGGGGCCCCGGCCCTTCGTCTCATTGCTTGACGACGGAACCCCGGTTTGCATAAGCGTACACACTGTCCGTGACGAATTGCACGGCGAGGCAGCTGCGACACGTCTCGCCGTAGACTGAGCCTGGGAGCAGGGAGGGTATGATGGAACTGCAGCGGATGTTGAGCTGCTTGGCGGGCGCGGCGATCGCGGTGGTGGTGGCGGGTTTTCCAGCGCTGGCAGCGAGCTATGCGCCGATGCCACAGAGCGCGGAGGCCGCAGCGGCTACCGACGGCAGCAATCTCGATCCGGCGATTGAGCCGAATCAGCACGCCCGCGTCGACATCATGGATCCGCTCGCGCCGGTCGATTCCACGACCAGCGGCGTGTTGCAGAACGCCTTCATCACCATGCCAGGGGATCCGGGCGATTCGGACAATCCCGCTACCGGGTACGCGACGATCTCGGTCTTCGTGCCCGGCAATCGCACCGTGCGCCTGCGTTTCGCCGAGGTCGACAACCAATTCTTCTTCAACTTCGGCGTCGACAAGTGCTCGTTGAACGTCGCCGGGATCGGCGACGTGCTGGTCAACGGAAGCTTCGAGAGCAACGGCGGTGCCGGCACCAACTCGTTCACGGGATGGACGGTCTACAACGTGACCCTTGGCTCACCTGGCGACTTCTTCGTGCAGACGGGGGCTACCTCGCCACTGAATGCGTTTCCCGTTCCGGTGCCGACGGACGGCGCCTTCGCGGCAATGACCGATCAGCTTGGTGCCGGTTTGCACATCCTCTATCAGGACGTCTTCATTCCGGCCGCGGGCGCGCAATTGACCTGCGACCTGTTCGTCGGCTCGCAGGCGCCCTTCGCGATTGCCGCTGTTCCGCCTCCGAATCTGGCTCCGGCTCCGGCGCTGACACCGTTCGGTCTCGTGGCCCTGACGGCCGTCCTCCTCTGGCTGAGTCGCCGATCCATGCGCGCCAGCGCGCTCCGCTGACGCGGCGAAGGCGCCGCGGCCGCGGCGGGCATTCTCTGAAGAAGCGCTTCGTCGCGCTCGCCGTCCCGTGATAGCCGGGTAGTGTGCAACAGGACGCCGTGACCACACCCAGCCGGGGAGCGCGGACGTTCGCCGAAGTGCCGCTCGGACTCGTCGTCGCCCTGCTCGCGTACGTGATCCTGCGCGCGGCCATCCTGTGGACCGCATTCGATCAGGTCGCGATGCCGCAGTACGAGCTCTATCCCATGGGTACGCTCGCGCGCACGATACTCGAACCCGGCGGCGTGCCGCTGGCGCGCTACTACGACAATGCCGGCGGCCAGCTCGTCACTGGCGCCCTCGCGGTCCCGTTCTATCTCGCTTTCGGGCCGACCTATCTGGCGCTGAAGCTCGTGCCGGCGGGGCTCGGGCTCGCAGCGCTCGCGACCCTGTTCTTTTTTCTGCGCCGGCACTTCGGCGAAACCACCGCAACGCTTGGCGCGTTGTTGTTCGCGCTCGGCCCGACGACGCTGACCAAATACTCGCTGCTCGCTTCGGGCAACCACTTCGAGAACATCTTCTTCACGCTCTTCACGTTCTTCGCGTTCTACCGCGCTCACACCAGTCCGCGCCCTGAGCGCTGGCTCGCGATCACCGGCTTCGCGGCGGGCTTCGCGATCTTCGTCTTCCTCGGCGCGATCACACCGATCGCCCTCCTCTGCCTGGTGCACCTCGGTCTGCGCGGATGGCGCAGGACGGGTCGCGATCTCGCGTTTCTCGTTCCAGGATTCGCCGCCGGGATCGCGCCGCTCGTGGCGCTCAACCTGCAGGCCCGCGGCCGCGGGCTCGGCTTCCTCGACGCGAAGTTCTCCGGCAGCGTGCGCGGCTTCGACCCCCAACTGTTCGCCGACCGCCTGCACGCCTTCCTCGTCGAGCATCTGCCCGCGGCGGCCACCTATCCGAGCGTCCCGGGGGTTTCCGGCCGCATCGCCGGGGTACTTTTCCTCGGCTGCTTCGTCTTCGCTTACCTGTGCTCGCTTCCAGAGGCACTGCGCGGAATGCTCGACCTCGCGTGCGGTATAGCCGGTCGTGACGCCGCCACTGCCGCCAGCATCGGCGGTGCCGAACCAGGCGCTGTCCGCCGGGCGATCCTCGTGCCCCTCGTTCTCTACCTACCGCTGACGGCGATCGCCTTCGGCGCGAGCAATCTCGCCATCGGCGGTTACGGCGCTCCGATGGAGTGCGGCAACTATCGTTACTTCCTGCCGCATTTCACCTTCGCGATCCTGTTGGTGGCGATCGCGGCGGGGCGGCTGCTCAACGCCGACGCCCTCGCCGCGCGCGCCGCGGGGCTGACCCTCGCGGGACTGGCGCTGACAACGGGCGTCTTCAATCTCGCCCTCATCGATAGCGGTGCGCGCGAGCGCAATCTCGGCGCGCGCTACGATGGCTCCAACTTCCGTCAATTGGCACGCGCCCTGGTCACGCAGACGGGCGAGGCGCCGAATACCGAGGTGGTGCGCGGGGTCGAGGAGCTGCCGCCCGTGTTGCGCGGGCGCGTCTACGAGGGGCTGGGCTACTACGGAGCATACATCCAATCGCTTGCGGCGGGCGCCGGGCCGATGGATCTTGCGGCGCTGCTCGCGCCCTATCCGCGCGAGCGTCACGACGATCTCGCGCGCGGCTTCGGCATGTTCCTGCGCCAGCCGCGGATGCAACGGCACGCTCGCCAATGGTTCGACACCTCGAGAACGCCGGGTGAAGAGGGGTTCGACCTGGTCGTCGAAGGCCTGGCGACGGAATTCGGCGTGGTTCTCTCAGCTGACCTGCCGTATCACCTGGCGACGGATCGCCGGGCACTCGCCGAGTTGACGCCCGCGCTGCAGCCGAGCTTCGCGCGCGGCCTCGGCCTGCTGTGCGGGCGCATCCTGCGCCGCGGCATCCATCGCGAGGAAGAACAGGTCGCCGAGACGGCCACGGCGCTGCGCGAAGATCTGATCGAGCCGTTCTTCTCCGGGCTCGGCGCGGGCTTGGCGGATGGCGCGGACCAACCCGGCATGCCGCCCGCGGCCCTGCGCATCACCCCGGAGTCGGCGCGCGCGGTACTGGCGGAAGGGTTCGCTGGGCGCGTACGCGCGATTTCGGCCGCCACGCGCTGACCATGCAACTTCGCGCCTTCACGACCTGCCTGGCCTTACTCGCGTTGATCTTCCTGGCGCTCGCGCTGCGCCTGCGCGGGCTGGATTTTCTTCTCCCGTTTCAAGGCGAGCCCGACGCCGACCTCGTGATGCAGGTGGCGCTCTTCGAAGGGGCGCAGGTGCATCCCGAGCAGGCGCCTCAGTACGCCCGCTACCCGCATCTGATCTCTCGCGCCGTGACGCTGTTCACCGTCGGTGACCGCGACAGCGTACGGCTCCCGGATCTGGATCGATACCCGGAGCAAACCGCCGCCGCGTACGTGCGCGTTCGATGGGTCGTCGCGCTGCTGTCGCTACTCGCCGTGCCGGCGACCTGGTTGCTGGCGCGCATCTATTTGCCCCCCGCGTGGTCGCTTCTGGCCGCGAGCGCAATGGTCACGAGCCTGCTCGCCCTTTGGTTCGCGCAGGAAGCCCGCCCACATGCGGGGAGCATGGCGTTGCCGGCCCTGGCGGTCGTTTCCTGCGTGGCGCTGCGGCGGCGCGGGTCCCTCGGCGCCTACATCCTGGCCGGGATGGCCTGCGGCGTCGCGACTGGCGGGTTGCAGAGCGGGATTGCGGTCCTGCTCCCACTGCTCGCCGCACACTTCTCCGTCGACCGCCCGCGACCCTGGCACGCCCAGGCGAGATTGCTGGTGTCGCTGGCGATCACTGCTCTTTGCATCCGCGTGTTCTACCCGTTCTTCTTCGCAACCGACGGAGTCGAGAAAGTCCCGGTTGCGCTTGCGGGAAAGCTGTTGAACCTGGGTGGGCACAAGATCTTCCTCAACCTCTTCAACGGCAGCGGGTTGCCGAAGGTGTGGTGGGACCTGTGGTCGTACGATCCAGCGCTCTTTCTCGGCAGTATGCTGGGGATCGGCGCATGGGTCGTTCAGCGTACAGCCAGGCATCCGACGGTGCGGGCGAATCGGGCCGATCAGCTGGTCGTGCTCGCCTATGCCATTCCCTACTTCACCGTCATCGCGCTCTACCAGCGCAGCTATCAGCGGTTTCTCCTACCGCTCTTGCCGTTCCTGGCTTGCCTGAGCGCTTACGGGCTCCTCTTCACTGTGCGTCAGCTGTCGCGGCACCTCGGATCCGCAGGCCGCGTAGCAGCCGGTCTGCTGATCGCCCTGTGGCTCGGCTTTCCAGCCCTGGCCGCGGAACGGCTCACGCACGCCCGCGCCGCCCCAAGCACAATCGAGCTCGCCGGCGTCTGGCTGCGCCGGCATGCAACACCCGGAACGAACCGAGTCGCGCTCGGGCCGTCCTTTAGGCTCCCGCTCCCCGAAGCGCCCTGTGTTGTCTTCGCGATCCCCGCGAGTGACTTGCCGCAGATCGCGCGGGCGCCGCGCGGGTACTTGGCGTCGCTGCGCGCGGACTACGTTGCCATCGAGGTGTTCGCCGCCGGTCGCCGCAATCCCGCGTTGGGCATGTTGCGCGACACGCTGGCACAGATGGCGAGCCTGGCCGTGCGCCTCTCGCCGGACGGCGATCCGATGCGCAGCGAACAGCCCATCAGCTTCCAAGACGATGAGGTCCCCGATCGGGACCACGCGAGCACGCGCATCCTTCAGGCGCGCCGCGTTGGACCCGTGATCGAGATCTACCGCATGGCGGGCACGTGAATCCGATCATCTCGTGCCACCAGCTCCTCGATCGACGGCGCCGTCGCGCAGTGCTGCTCGGGGCGCTCGGCGTCACGGTGGTGGCGCTCGCGCTGCGCCTCCCGATTCTCGACCGGCATCTGCCGCATGCGCCGGAGCCGGACACCCACATGGTGACGTATCTCATGGCGCGCGCGCGCGGGGATGCCCCCGTCACGATTCAACGGAGCTCACAGTTCTACGCAACCCTCCTGCCGCAGCTGCTCCTGCGCATGCCCGGGCTGGCGATCTTCGAGCGGCCCGCGCGCACGGCTTCCCTGGCAGAGCACCTCCGCGCGGCGGCACGACCCTACGTGCTGATGCGCCGCACAATCGCACCGCTGGCGGCTCTCCTGCCCCTGATCACCTTCGTGATCGGGCGGCGATTCATCGGCAACCGCGCCGCACTGATGGCCGCCATCTTGGTGGCAACGTCCCTGCTCCACCTGAGATACTCGCAGCAGGCACGTCCGCACGCCGCCCATGCGACCTTGGTGTGGCTGGCGCTGCTCGGACTCATTCGGCTGGTGGAGAGACCGTCTGCGCCGCGTGTAGTGGGAGCGGCACTCTCGACGTTTCTCGCGGTCGGCAGCCTTCAGTCGGGGATCCTGCTCAGCCCGGCGATCGCCGCCGCAAGTTGGCTGGCTGCTCCGGAGACGCGCAAACGCCTCGCGCTCGCCGCAGCGCTCTGCGTGCCATTCGCCCTCGCCATCGCCACCTGCTACCCCGGCTTCAGCATCACCCGCGGCGGGCTCGAGTTCGCACCAGGTGGGCACGCCATACCCCTCAGCGCGATGAGCGGAAGCGGATGGATCATCGCAGGACGCATTCTTTGGGAAGAGGATCCGGTCCTGCTCGTACTGGGTCTCCTCGGGATGTCACTGCTCGCGTTCCGTGCCGCGGCGGCACTTCGTCATCCCCGAAGCCTCACGCGCAATCCTCGATTGGCGGTGCTGGCGTCCTATCTCGTGCCCTACGGGCTGATTCTGGTTCTCAATGAGCAGACGGCGGATCGCTACGTGCTTCCGATTCTGCCCGGTCTCGCGGTCGCCGCAGCCTTCGCGATCGACGCGCTGTTGCGCGCCTCGCCGCGGGCTGCGCCACTGCGATGGCTTGCCGCGGCGGCCGGTCTCCTCTTGCCGTCGATCGTGGCCGTACGCTTCTTTCAGGTCACGTACGCGACCGACACCGTGGAGAGCGCGGCCGCCTGGCTCCGGAATCAAGAACGAAGCGCGGGCGCGCGCATCGTTGCCGACAGGGGTCTCGTCCTCCCCGTTCTCGGCCAACGCGAGGCTGCAGACCCTTCCGGTGCTCTTTCGCAATGTTGGACCGACTATCAGGCCCGCGTCCATCCCTTGCCGGGAGAACCGACGATGGACGTCTCGTGGCTGCCCGCACGCCGTGATCTCAGCTCCAGCGACGCCGAGCGTTTTCTCGATGCGGAAGCGGCGCGGTGGGTCGTGATTGCGGATTCGCCGCGTTGGCGCCGCGTCCCCGAGCACCAGGCGCTGCGCGACGCATGTCGGCGCCGTGGAGAGTTGGCCGCGCTTTTCGACGGCGGCGGAAGCGAACCCATCGACTACGAGCACACCCGGCACCTGGCGCTGGAGCTGCGCTCCGCCAGTGCCTTCGGCCCACGGATCGAGATCTATCGCTGGTCCCCCTGACTTCTCGCCGCAGTTCTTGTGCGCCGCGCCGGCCGCGGACCGGCCGACACTCAGTGTGCTTGAATGGTCGCGACGTAGTCGGTGATGAGCTGCACCTTGCCGCGCGCCGTTGCCGGTGCCGCGGCGGTCACTCCCCCTTCGGCCACAAAGCTCTCCCCCCATACCGGCATGGCCGAATCGCCGTGCGCCGCGATGCGTTTCCGACCGTCAATGCTCTCCATGACTTTCAGATGGGGAAAAGTTCCGTCGTGCTGCTTGGCGAGCAGAGTCAGGTCGGTCGGCGGCGGACGCAGCACGCCCGACACGACGCCGTCGCCCTTTCCTTCTGAACCATGGCAAGCGCTACAGTACTTCAGATAGGCGGCCTGGCCCGGCGTCTTGTCGGCGGCCTGGGCACGCGTTGCGAGCAGCGCGCTGGCGACCATCAGCGCGGCGACAATCACTCCTGTCCTCATCGTATCCCCCTTCCCAATTGAGCTGCAGCCCCATACTCCAGCGAATGGACGACGATCGGCCGGAATGTTCTTGCGCACAGTCCGCACAAGCGCTGCCCCCTCTAAAACGTTCCCGACAAGGCCACCGTGCCCTTGCCCCCACGGCCACGTCGATACTCAGGGCTGCTTGACCCTGTCAAGCGCGCCGAACCGGGCCACCTTCACAATCTGCCCCCGCACCGCGCGCCGGGCCTCGCCGCCAGCTTGTTCGGACAACATCTTTTATGCTAGCTGTTTTGTATCTCATGACTCTCGCTGCCATGCATCGCGCCGCGGCGGACCGGGGCGCCTCACTGCTCGAGCTGCTCACGGCCATGGCGCTGGCCGCCGCCATCGCCGGGACGGCGTTGCTCGGCTATCGTTCGATGTTGGCGCAGTGGCGGCTCAGCGCCGCGGCGCGGCAGGTGGTCATGGACTTGAAGGTCGCCCGCACCCGCGCGATCACGCAGTCGGCGGCGCAGCGCATTCACTTCGCCATCGCCGACCGGCGCTATCAGCGCCAACGCGAGGTGGGAACGCGCTATACCGACGACGGCCCACCGACGGCGTTGCCAGACGGGATAGAAACGCGCGACTGCACGGCCCGTGGCGGCAACATCGCGTTCCAGCCGCGCGGCCACGCCAGCTCCTTCGGCGCGGTGACGTTGGCCAATCGCGACGGCGCCCAGCGTCGCATCGTCGTCGACATCGCCGGGCGCGTGCGGGTGGAATGAGATGCGTGCGCCGCAGGCGGGGTCGACGGTCGCCGAGGTGCTGGTGGCCACGCTCATCTTCACCACCGTCGCCGCCGGCCTGGCGCGGACACTGGTGGCGGCCCAGCGGGCGCGGCAGACGAGCAAGTACTGGATGCAGGCGACGCAACTCGCCGCCGAGGGGCTCGAGCGCTGGCGCGCCGGCGATCGGCGCGGCGATCCGGGTCCGATCGGCCGCTTCACGCGCACCTGGCAGACGCGCGCGGCCGTGGCGGCGGCCCTGCGGCAAGTCGACGTGACGATCACCTGGGAGGATGGCGGGCCGCGGCATTTCACGCTGTCCGGCCTGGTCCGCGAGCGCTGACCATGCTCCATACCCGGCATTGCAATCGCGGCAGCTCCCTGGTCGAGATGCTCGTCAGCCTGCTCTTCTTCGCCATCTTCGCCACGGTCGTCCAGCAGTTCTCGCGCAGCATGCTGCGCGGTGTGCGAGTGCTCGAGCTCGCCAGCGAAGCCCAGGAGGCCGCCCGCATCGGCGTCCAGAGCATCGTGCGCGATCTGCGCGGGGCCGGCTTCAGCCCGAAGGGCTCGCTCGCTAGCGCAGTGCGACGCGCCGCGGCCGACGCGGTCGAGGTCGCCAGCGACCTGAACGGCGACGGCGACACCAGCGATGCGAACGAGCGCGTCGGCTACTCCCTCGACGCGACCAAGCGCGCGCTGCTGCGCCAGCTCGGCGGCGGCGCGCCGCAGCCGATGTTGGCCGATCTGGCCCCCGGCGGCCTCGCCTTTGTGTATTTCGGGCCCGGCGGGACGCGCCTCGCCGACCCCGCCGCCGATGCCGGTCTCATTCGCCGCATCGACGTGCGATTGGCCGTGGAGGTCGCGACATCCGAACCGATCGCCCGCGGCGCGATCCGCGTCGAACAAACCGGGAGCGCGTTTCTCCGCAACCGGGAATGAATCCCATGAAGAGAGACCGGGCGGCCCGACGCCAGGCAGGCTACGCGCTGGCCACGACGATGATCACCGCCGGCGCGCTGTTGCCGCTGGGCGCATTTGCGCTCATGCAGGTGCGGCTCGACCTCGCCGTGCACCACCACACTCGCGCCGCGCTGGAAGCCTTCCACGTCGCCGAGGCGGGGCTGGCCCACGCCCTGGCTGATCTCGATGCCGACCCGATCTTCGACCGCCTGCGCGCCGGGCCTGACGGCCTGCCCGACACGGCGGACGACGGTGACTTCCCGTTCCGCACGCCGCCGCCAGCGTTCTTCCCACGCCGGCCGTTTCACTACACCGTCGCGGTCGAACCGATCGGCGGCGACGCCGTTGAGATCGTCGCGCACGGCTATGGCATCGCGCGTGCCGAACGTATCGTCGCCGTCGCGGTCCGCCCGTCCGCCCCCCCGTTTGTCCCCGCCGCCCTGCTCTCTGCCGCCCCGCATCCCACGGTCGTTCTGGGCGATGGATTCACGGTGAGCGGCTCCGCCGCCGGCGTCACACCAGAACCGCCGGTACCGGCGCTCGGCGTGCCGGACGAGCCCAGTGTCGATGCCGTGCGCTACCAGTTGGCGGAGATCTCGCGCCGTCAGCTGCGCGGCGCCGGCGGCGACGACAGCATCGCGCCGCGGCGGATCGCGCACGCGGCCGGTTTGGCCGTCGCCATTTCGCGGCTGCCGGGCGCCCAGCCGTTGCCGCCGCGCGCCTTCGGTCCCCTCGGGTCCGGCATCATGGTCGCGCGCCAGTCGCAGCAGATCAGCGATGCCGAAGGCAGTGGGGTCCTGGTGGTCGACGGCGACCTCGAGATCTACGGCCGCTTCCGATTCGCCGGGCTCATCCTGGCCACCGGCGATCTCCACATCGATCGCGACGCTGCGGTTGACATCTCCGGCGCCGTAATCATCGGACCGGCGGCGGACCGGCTCCAGCTGCTGGGCGCTGGCGGCATCACCTATTCGCCCGCCGCCATCGCCGCCGTCGCCCCCGCGGTGCGCGATCTGCTACCGCGCCGCGCGGTGGTGACCGGCTGGAGGGAACGGCTGTGAGCGGCCGCCGGCGTGCGGCTCCTCAGATAGGCCTTTACAGCGATTCGAATCGGGCGCTATAGGTCGCCGGCACAGGTCAGCCGTTCCGATTGGCCGCATGACACCGAGTGATCATCCAGCGATGCCAACGACACCCTCCCGCACCGTCCTCGTGGTCGAGGACGACCCGGACCACCGCTGGCTGATGGCGCGGACGCTGGCCGACGATGGCCATACCGTGATCGAGGCCATGGCCGGGGACGAGGCGTTGGAGAAGGCCTTGCAGCGCCCACCCGACCTCATTCTAATGGACCTCGGCCTGCCGAAGCTCGACGACTGGGAGACCACCCGCCGGATGAAGGCGTCGGCGACGCTGCGGCATATCCCGGTACTGGCGGTGACGGCGTACGCCATGCGAGGCGACGAGGAAGCCGCCCGCGCGGCGGGGTGCACCTTCTACCTCAGAAAGCCGGTGCGGCTGGCCACGATCCGTGATATCGTTCGAGGTATCGCCGCGCGCTGAGACGGCACACCCCAGGGCTGAGACCACCGATGAAGCGAACGATTCTGGTCATCGACGACAACCTCGACAGCATCACGATCCTGCGCAGCATCCTGGAGTCGAACGGCTTCGCCGTCCTGACCGCGCAGAGCGGACAGCAGGCGCTGGATCTACTGAAGACCGAGGTTCCGGACGTCGTCTTGTGCGACGTGATGATGCCCGAGATGAGCGGCCTGGAAGTGCTCGAGCGCATCAAGACCACGCACGCCACCTCGAAGCTGCCGGTGATCATGGTCACCGCCAAGACGCAGGATGAGGACGTGATGGTCGGCTACCAATTCGGCGCCGACTACTACATCACCAAACCGTGCACCTCGAAGCAGCTCCTCTACGGCATCGGCCTGGTGCTCGGACGAGTCGAGGCGGCGGCCGCCGCGGCGGCCGCGACGCAGGAAAAAGACGACGTTGCCTGAACCCGCCGGTCGCCTGATTGCGTTCGAGGGGACGGAGGGCGCCGGCAAGTCGACGCAGATCCAGCGCGCGGCCGAGGCGCTCCGCCAAGTCGGCCACGCGGTGCGCGTGACCGCCGCGCCGGGCGGTACGGTGCTGGGCCAGGAGATTCGCCGTCTCGTCCTGCACCAGGGCGACGATGTTCCCACCCCGCTCGCCGAGCTGTTCTTGTACCTGGCTGACCGCGCCCAGCACGTGGCGACCACCCTCGCCCCGGCACTCGCGACCGGCGAGGTCGTATTGGTCGATCGCTTCTCGGCCTCCACCATCGCCTACCAGGGCTTTGGGCGCGGACTCGACGTCGAGCTGGTGACCCGCCTCGAAGCCGCGGCGCGCAACGGAGTCGCCGCGGATCTGACCATTCTGCTCGACTGCCCGGTGCGCGTCGGCCTGGAGCGGGCGCGCGAGCCCGACCGCATCCACGACGAGATCGAGGCCTTCCACGAGCGCGTGCGCGGCGGCTTTCTCCAGCTCGCGGCGCGGGAGCCGGCGGCGTGGCGCGTGATCGACTCGACGCAATCGAAGGACGACGTGCATCGCCAGATCCTGGACGCGATCACCGCCTGCCTCGGCAACCGCGCCGCGCGGCGGGGCTGACTCTGGCTCAGTTGACGATCACGGCGCGGAAGCGCGCCTTGCCTTCGGCAACTCGTTCATACGCCTTGTGTCCTCGAGGGCCAGATTCGGTGACAGCGTCGTTCGCTCAGCGCGGGCGGAGTAGGACCACCGGGATGTCGCGGCGCGTGTTGCGTTGGTACTCGTCGTACCCCGGCCATTGCGCGGTCATGAGCGGCCACACACGGGCCTTGTCGGCGGCCGTACCCGTGCGCGCGGTGACCGGGATGATGTCGCCCCACACCTGAATCTTCACCTCGGGGTGCGCCATCAGGTTGAGGTACCAACCGGGATGCTGCGGCGCCCCGCCTTTCGACGCCACGAGGACGTAGTCGGCGCCGTCGCGGCCGTAGATCAGAGGGAACTTGCGCGTCTCCCCCGACTTGCGCCCGATGGTGTGCAGGATCAGGCAGCTGGTGCCGTTCCAATCGTGGCCGACCTTGCCGGCGGTGGCTTCGTACTGGTGGACGTGTTCGTCGCCAAAAAGGCTGTAGTCGGGCATGGCCACAAGTTGCCATGCCTATCGGCAATTGGCGAGCCCAGGAGAGGGGCTCAACCTGCCATCGCTGCCACCCGAGCCGCCCTGCGGAACTCCAGTCCCTCGAACGTTCCCGATCGTCGCCAGTTGTCGATGTAATGGAAGTACGCCACCGGGCCCCCCGGGTAGCCGCTCACGTTGAGGCGCTCGCGCCGTCCGATGGGTCTGCCCTCGTTGTTGTACTAGCCGGGGGTGCAGTCGGGGTTGCCGAGAAACCCCTGCGGGCTGCTCTCGAGCAACTCGACCCAGGCATCCTCTGCCTCCTTCGTCACCTCGACCTCGGCGGCGCCAGTGGCCAGCGCATGCGACATGATCGCGGCGATGGTCGTCCCGGCGTCGGTCAGGTTGTGGGTGATGTTTGAGATCAGGTTCGCTCCATGGGCCAAGCCCACGATGAAGAGATTGGGGAAGCCGTGCACGTGGACGCCGTGCAGGCTGCGCATGCCGTCGGCCCAGTGCGCAGACAACAGTTCCCCGCCGCGCCCGACGGTCTCGAAACCCGAGCGCCGCGCGTAGTCGGTGCCGAACTCGAATCCCGACGCGAAGATCAGGCAGTCGAGGTCGTAGTGGACGCCGTTGGCCCACACGCCGGTAGCGTCGATGCGCTCCACGCCTCTGCCGTCGGTGTCGATCAGGTGCACGTTCGCGCGGTTGTAGGCCTGCAAGTATTCATCGTGGAAACACGGCCGCTTGCAGAGCTGGCGATACCAGGGCTTCAGCGCCGCCGCCGTCTTCGGGTCTTTCACGATAGCGTCCACCCGCGCCCGGATCTCGGTCATCTTCTCGTCATCGCTGTCCTCGAAGGCGCGCTGGATCGCTGCCATGTCGAGGATGCTGCCGGAGGCGCCCATGTCGGCCACAACGCGGTCGCGCACGCGGATGGCGATGTCGGTCCAGCCGTCTTTGACGAGATCTTCGTCCGCGAAACCACCCGTTTGCAGGGTGGCAAAGTTCATCAGCCACTCCTGCTGCCAGCCTGGCTTGAGGGTCGCAAACCACTGCGGGTCGATCGGATGATTGTTCCGCACGTCGATCGATGACGGCGTGCGCTGGAACACGAAGAGCTCCTGCGCGTCACGCCCGAGCGGCGGGATGCACTGCACCGCCGTGGCGCCAGTACCGATGATACCCACCCGTTTGTCGGCGAGCTTCGCCATCGGTGCTCCGGCAGCGTCACCGCCGGTATACGCATAGTCCCAGCGGCTGGTGTGAAAGGCGTGTCCGGCGAAGGTGTCGATTCCGGGGATGCCGGGCAGCTTGGGCCGGTGCAGCGGCCCGGTCCCCATGCCGACGAAGCGCGCGCGAATGCAATCACCACGATCGGTGTGGATGTTCCAGCGTTCGCTGGCCTCGTCCCATTCGAGACGCGTGACCGCCGTCGAGAACAACGTGTGGTCGTAGAGCCCAAAGCGCTTGGCGATGCGTTGCGCGTGCGCGAAGATCTCGGTCGCAAAGGTGTACTTCTGCGTTGGCATGTGCCCGGTCTCTTCCAGGAGCGGCAGGTACACCATCGCCGCGGTGTCGCACATGGCGCCCGGATAGCGATTCCAATACCAGACGCCGCCGACGTCGCCGCCGCCTTCGATGAGGCGGAAGTCCGTGACCCCTGCCTGCTTGAGCCGGGCGCCGGTCACCAAGCCCGCGAAGCCACCGCCGATGAATGCAAAGGTCACGTCGTCGAAGCACGCTTTGCGCTCTACCTTGGCGGCGTACGGATCGTCGAGAAAGTGCGCGAAGCGCCCCTTCGGCTCGATGTACTGGCTATTGCCATCGGGGCGCAGGCGCTTGTCGCGCTCCTGGCGATACCGCACCCGCAATGCCTCACGCTCGGCTGCCGTGAGGTGGATGTGTGACGTGTCGGCGGAAATACCCATCATCCCTCCTTGGGTCACCGTAGAGCTGGTCGAAACCGGCTGACGGAAAAGCAAGTTTCGGACCGGCACTGGAATCCCTGGGTCCCCGACTGAATCGAGCCGGGGCTTCGCGTCGTTGAGAGCCCAGGATCCTACGGCGCCGCGCAGGTGAAAATGCCGCGACTTGGCATCAGCCTTCGCGGGGTCGATCTCACCGCTGCGTTTCGTCGACCTCAGCCCCGACGCGGTGGCGCAGCTTGAATCGGCGGCTGTTTCCCCGTCACCGAGACGAGCGCACGGTGAACTGCCCCCGGCAGCGGTCGCGCAGGTCGGCGCCGCACTTGCGCGGGCGCAGGTGCTTGTCGAGGCAGACGCGCACTTCCTGCAGGAAGGAGCCGTGGCAGAGCACGGCGAGATCGTTGCCGTCCAGGTGGGGGTTGGCGACGATGAACTCGCGCCGCAGGTCGTTCACGTCGGTGTGAAAGGCGTGCGTCGAATCGTTGTAGCGCTTGGGGATGATGACGGCGCTGAAAGCGCTGCGCAGCTTGGCGAAGTACGCCTGCGGGTCGAGTCCGCTACAGGTGCCGTGCGCCGCCCACTCGTGGTGCACCAGGTCGGGGCTGGGCATGATGTCGAGCATGTCGCGGACGAGGTCGCGACCGAGGCGCGCGCCGCGCGCGCACGATTGCGGAAATCCCTTCTCGTTCTGTGGCCACAAGCCGTGCGCGACGAAGCTGTAGCGGCGGTGCCCGTCGCATTGCGGCTCCTCGCGGCGGCTCCGATTGCCGGCGCAGTACTCCGGCGACCACGACAGACTGAGCACGTAGTAATCGAACACCCCCGGAAGGTGCGGCTGCGAGGCCGGGGGCCGCCCGCTCGCCGGCGCGGCTGACACCAGCCCGAATGCAAAAGCGACGAGCGCCCCCTGCACGAGACCCGACCAGCGCCCTCTCGTTCTCTCCCCCATGCTTGCGGTCATTGGTGATCCCCCGCTTCGCCGAGCATGACTGACCGCTCCGGAAGATCAAACTGACAGGCTTCCGGGGCGATAGCCGGTGCCCGTTGTCGTGCGCTGAGCTCGGCGATTGCCCGCTCCCCCTGTCGCGTGGTTCAAACAGGACTCGGAAACCGGAGGGGGACATGGATCTCGGTCTCGCAGGGGCGGCCGTCTGCGTACAGGGCGGCAGCAAGGGCATGGGGCGCGCCGCGGCGGAGTGCTTTGCGCGCGAGGGCGCGCGCGTGGTCGTGCTCGCGCGCGACCAGGGCGGCATCGACGCGGCGGTGGAGGCGCTGCGGCAACTCGGCAGCCCGGACGCCTGGGGACACCCGGTCGACCTGTCGCAGCCGCCGACGATCGACGCCGCCTTCGCCGCCATCGATCGCCGTTGGGGCGAGCTCAACTCGCTGGTGAACGCCGCCGGCCCCGGCGCCGGCATGGCGACCTTCGACGCCATCGGCGACGCCGAGTGGCGCGACGCCTACGAGGTCGGCGCGCTCTCGGCGGTGCGCTGCACGCGGGCGGCGCTGCCGCTTCTGCGGCGCGCGCAGTGGGCCCGCGTCGTCAACGTCTCGGCGCACTCGACCAAGCGCCAGAGCGAACGCCTGGCGGCGTACACTGCCGCCAAGGCCGCCATGACCAGTATCAGCAAGAACATGTCCCTCGCCCTCGCCAAGGAGGAGATCCTGGTCAACACCGTATCGCCGGGATCGTTCGCGTCGGCGCGCTTCAAGGCGGCCATGCGCCGCCTGCCGCCGGAGCGGGGCCTGGATCCCGACAATCTCTACGACTGCATGCGTTGGATCGCCGAGGACTTCGACCACCCGGCGCACTTGCCGCGCGCCGGCGACCCGGCCGAGATCGGCCCGGTGATCGCCTTCGTCGGCTCGCGCCTGAATTCGTACATGACCGGCGCCAACATCAACGTCGACGGCGGCTCGGACTTCTGCTGAGCCCGCGCGCACCGTGCTCCGCCGCGTTGTGGCGGGGCGGTCACGTGTCCGACAGCGTGCGCAGCACCTGGTACGTGTCGCTCAGGTCGCCGATCACCCGCTGCTTCGGCAACGGCTGCAGCTTGAGGAGCGTCGGGGTGACCAGAATGCCGTCGGCCAGGCCGCGCTGCGGGCTCCAGTCCAGGTCGACGATCTCGATCTCGTGCGTGGCGAAATGCGCCGCGCAGATCGCCTTCGCATTGGCGATCGCGCGCAGCGAGTTCGGCGTCTTGCCCGCGACGTAGAGCCGCAACTGCAGGGTGGCGGACGCGGGGGCGATGCGGGCGGCCATACTGGGCGACTCCGGACATCCGCGCTACGCGACGACCTGCTTCGCGGCCGCGCGTTTGGGGACCCGGACATCGTCATCGGCGTGGCGCAACTTGCGCAGCATCGCGCGATCGGCCTTCAGCAGCGTGGACGCCGATCCGGTG
The DNA here is from genome assembly GCA_964455095.1 of uncultured Binatia bacterium (SeqCode). Taxonomy (GTDB): domain Bacteria; phylum Desulfobacterota; class Binatia; order HRBIN30; family CADEER01; genus CAYVUV01. The sequence continues at coordinate 95,930 of CAYVUV010000069.1, read as the reverse complement.
GCGTCCGCCAGCACCGCGATCTCGGCGCTGCGCGCCTCCATCTCGGTCTGGATGACCTGCAGCCGCGCGGCGGCTTCGGCCTGCCCGAGCTGCAACTGCAGGCGCTTGTGCTCCGCCGCGAGCTGCGTACGCCCGCGCCCCGCGTGCTCCTCCTGCTCCCACTCCCAGCGCGCCACGCCCATCAGCACCTTGCCCTGCGCGACGAAGACGTCGGTGAGCGTGACGCCGTCGTCGGAGAGCGTCAGCTCGCGTACCTGGTTGGAGTGTCCGGTGCCGCGTGATTTGACGATCGTCAGGGCGCGATTCCGCTCGCCGTCTTGCACGACGTAGGAGACGTGGATCCAGGTGTCGGCGATGGTCGAGATGCCGGTGGCCGTCGCCTCGTCGGTGCTGAGCCCGTCCATCAGCGACGTATTGACCACCGTGATGCCCTCGGCCTTGAGGAAGTCCAGGAACTGCTGCGCCGCATCGGCCGAGGCGAGGTGGGCGAGCTTGGTCGACAGCGCCGAGAGCGGATCGACCACCAGGCAGCGCGGATTGTGCTCGCGCACCTTCGTGCGCAGCGCGTCGAACTGGTCCTCGACGTTGGGCCCGCGCGTGCGCGTCGAATACATCTTGAGCAGACCCGACTTTACGTGCGGCGCGAGCCGGATGCCCACCGAACGCAGGTTGCGGATGATCTGATCGGCGCCCTCGTCGAAGCTCACGTACAGGGTGCGCTCGCCGCGCACGCACGCGGCCGCGGCGAACAGCCCGGACAGAGTCGACTTGGCAGTGCCGGGCGCGCCCGAGATGAGGACGTTGCTGCCGCGATGGTAGCCGCCGTGCAGCATGTGGTCGAGGCGCGGCAAGCCCGACGAGATGCGCTCGTCGGTGACGGCGTACTTGAGCTCGGTCGGCCCGCGATGCGTCAGCTGCATGCCGTCCGTCGTGAGCGAGATCGGGAACTCGTCGCCCGAGAAGCCCGAGCCGCGATACTTCACGACGCGCAGATTGCGGAAGGCCGAGCCGTTGACCACCTGATGCCGCAACACGACGACGCAGTCGACCATGAACTGCAGGAACCCGTAGCGCTGCTCCGCCTCGTTGCCGCCCACCTTCTGCGTGATGATGCCGGTCAGCCCGGTGCGCAGCAGCCAGTCGCGGATGCGATAGATCTCGCGCCGCTCGGCGGCCGGATTGTCGAGCAGGCTCAACATGACGTCGATGCCGTCGAAGACGATGCGCGTGGCGTGGATTTCCCCGGCCTTGGCCTCGAGGAGATTGAGCAGCCCGATCAGGTCGAACTCGCCGGCCTTCACTACCTCGGGCGTGAGCTGCGCGTCGAGGAAGAACAGCTTCTTCTTCACCAGCGCGGGCAGGTTCCATCCGAAGGTCGAGGCGTTGGCGACGATCTGGCGCGCGTTCTCCTCAAACGCGACGAACACGCTGCCCTCCTTGCCCGACCGCGCGCCGTTGACCAGCGCCTGCAGCGCGAACACGGTCTTGCCGCAGCCCGGTCCCCCCATCACCAGCGTCGTCCGTCCGCGCGGCAGCCCGCCCTCGGTGATTTCGTCGAATCCCTGGATGCCGGTCAGCATCTTCGTCAACGGCGCGTGCTGCGTTTGGGTCTTCATCGGACCACCTCCTTCGAGCGGATCGCGTGCGCCGGGTGGGCGCACGCGCGGTCGCAGCGCGAACCGCGCCGACGACCCCTCCACATCCGAGTGCATAGGATGCCCGGCGCGCGCGCAGCGGGATAGCCCGGATGAGTACGCGCGTAGGACTACGCAGCGCTTCGAACCCGAAGGAATGAATCCGCAGATGACCCAGACCGTCTCAGCTCTCGGTGAAGCTCGGCGCGCGCTTTTGCAGGAAGGCCATGATGCCCTCGCGGAAGTCGTTGGTGCGCGAGCAAAGAATCTGGTTGCGGTCCTCCATCGCGATCACCTGCTCGAGGCTGCCGGCGTCGAGCGCGGCGTTGAGGCACTCCTTGGTGAGCCGGAGCCCGAGCGGGGAGTTGCGCAGCATCTCGCCGGCGAGGGTTTCGGCCGCCGCGGCCAGCTCGGCGTCGGGCACGACGCGCGACACCAGGCCGAGCCGCTCGGCGCGGGCGGCGTCGATGAAGTTGCCGGTCAGCAGCAGCTCGGCCGCGACGGAAGCGCCGACCATGCGAGGCAGGAAGTAGCTGACGCCGACGTCACACGCCGACAGGCCGATGCGAATGAAGGCGGCGTTCATGCGCGCCGACTGGCCGGCGATGCGGACATCGGCACCGAGCGCGAGGGCGAGGCCGCCGCCGCACGCCGCGCCCTGCACGCAGGCGATGATCGGCTGTGGGGCGCGCCGCATCAGGATGACCAGCTCGCTGATACGCCGTTGCGCCCGCAGGCCGGCCTGCACCGAACCGCCCACCCCGCCATCGCCGCCCTGATCCTCCTTGAGGTCGAGCCCGGCGCAGAACGCGCGTCCGTTGCCGCGCAGCACCACCAGCCGCGTCTCGCGATCCTCGCCCAGGCCGGCGAGGAAGTGGCGCAGCTCGGTCACCATCACGGTGTTGAGGGAATTCAGCGACTCGGGTCGGTCGAGCGTCAGCCACAGCGTGTGGTCGCGGCGCTCGGTCTTGATCGTGGTGTAGTCCATGGCGTGTCTCTTAGCGGCGGATATCAACGGAGATCAACGCCCGCCGCAATCTGAGCAAATCAGCCCAGGCTCAACACGGCGTGCGCCGTTGTGTTTGATCGGGCTCTCAATTTCATGTAGCCAGCGACGGACGAGTGGGGAGGACGTGCCGTGGGACGACATGGATTGGGAGTAGCGCGGCTCGCGACCCCGTGCGGTGTGGTGGTGTACTGCGGCATCGCAACGCTGCTGGGCGCCTTGCTCATCGGCATGCGGCCCTTGCCCGTTGGGGCTCAGCTGGTACAGATCGGCGAGGAGTTCCTGGTCAATTCGTATACACGCTCCGACCAGCACAACAGCGAGGTCGCCTCGGCAAGCGACGGCGACTTCGTGGTCGTCTGGGAGGGCGCACTCCAGGGGGGCAGCGCCACCGAGGTTTTGGGGCAGCGCTTCTCGAGTGCGGGGCAGCGTCTCGGTACGGAGTTTCAGGCCAACACCTACACGTTCAGCGATCAGGAGAGACCGGGCGTCGGCATGGCGGCAACGGCAAAGACGTTCGTCGCGGTGTGGGGGGATCAAGCGCAGGACGCGGGGCCGAGTGGGATCTTCGGCCAGCGCTACGCGAGCGACGGTCAGCGCGCGGGAACCGAGTTCCAGGTGAGCACGTTTACGATCTATGACGAGACATTCCCAGCGGTAGCCGTCCAGCCGGCGGGCGGCTTCCTGGTGGTGTGGAGCAACCTGGGACCAGGCGACGGACGCGATGGGCAAAGCTCCGGGGTTTTCGGCCAACTCTTCAACAGCTCGGGCGGCAGGATCGGCAGCGAATTCCAGGTCAACACCTTCACGCTGGGCAGCCAGAACCGGACGAGGATGGGGACGGATTCGAGCGGCCGCTTCGTAGTCGTGTGGGAGAGCGGCGGGTTGAGCGGCGTCTTTCAGGACGGCGCCGGTTTCGGCGTCTTCGGACAGCGCTTCGACTCCGGCGGATTGCGTATCGGCACCGAGTTTCAGCTGAACACGTTCACCGTCGGCAACCAGGATGACCCGTCTGTTGGCGTCGGGGCGAACGGCGACTTCGTCACCGTCTGGGACCGCGATGGCAACGCCGACGGCCATTTTACCGGCATTTTCGCACAACGGTTCGCCAGCTCGGGCCTGCGAGTCGGCACGGAGTTCGCCGTCAACGCATTCACCGAGGATTCTCAGAATCTTGCCGACGTGGCGGTCGACTCCAACGGGGAGTTCCTCGTCGCCTGGCAGTCGTCCGTGGCTCCGCAGGATGTTCTGGCGCGACGTTTCAACTCGGCGGGGCAGCCGGCCGGCACCGACTTCGTCGTCAACAGCGGGACGTTGAACCTCCAAGGGTTCCCCAAGGTCGCGGCCGTGGGCAGTTTCGTCGTCACCTGGGAGAGCAGCGGAGGCCAGGACGGTGAGGGACAGGGCATCTTCGCTCAGCTGCTCACCGCGCCGACGGACACGCCGACCGGCACGCCCACGCACACGCCGACGAGCACACCGACGAGCACGCCGAGCGACACCCCCACGCTCACGCCCACGTCCACACCGACGGAAACGCCGACCAACACTCCGACCAGCACCCCCACCAGCACGCCGACGGCGACGCCCACGTCGACCGCCACCGACACCCCGACGGTGACACCGACTCCGACTCCGACCTCGACGCATACTCCCACCGCGACGCCGACGCCGCCCGCGCCGGCTCTAGGGGATCTGATGCCGGGCGATGGCGACGCCTCGGGCCGCGGTGCGCCGAACCTCCCCGACGGCTGCATCGTCGTCTGCACGAGCGGCCCCAACCGCATCGACGAGACCGATGGCGACGCTCCCGGCTGCGAGGGCGACGATGTGCCGCTCGGCAGCGGCGGCACCGACGCGAACGGCAACTTCCAGAGCGGCGGCCAGCCGGGCATCTCGCTCGCGCCGCTGCCGATGAACGGCGATCTCGTCTGCGTCGCCGACGTCTGCACACCGCAAGACGGCAACTGCGTCCTGGTGACGGATCCGGCGGCGGCGCCGCTGTTTTCGGTCTGGGGTGCGCTGGTCGCGCTCGCGGCGCTCGCCGGCGCGGCGCTGGTCGGGATCAGGCGGCTCGGCCGTACAGGTGGCGCTGGCTAGTTCCGCCAACGGCGGGCGCCGCTGCTCGGTATGCCGAGGGGTCTAGCGAGCGCACCGGAACAAGATGAAGGGCACCTCATCGGTGAGCGGGATGTCGCCCTGCACGGGAACAGGGGGGCGCGCTGGCGAAACAAGCCGGCGTCGCTCCGGCCGCGGTCAAGTCGGCGCGGGTCGCTTTGGCGCGTTCGCACCTATGGGGAATCGCGCTCGAATCGGTCGGCAACACCAGCGGCGGCGACGGCTGCTCGGCGTTATGCCAGATCGAGTATTGCGGGAACGCTAGCGACGGCTGCTCGGCTCTTGGCCAAATCGAGCTGTGAGACTGACAGCCTGCGGGGAAGTTCTACGTCCGCTCCGGCTCCCCTCGCCCCAGTACCGGCACGCAATCCGCCCCGCACTCCGCCGTCGGATCCGGCACGGCGGCGGGACGATGCAGGATCGCCTTGGTGGGCGCGAGTAGCAGGCGCGCGCCGTCGTCGAGGGTCGTGACGGTGGCGCGGCCGTCGACGATCAGACTGTAGTCGCCGGCGCTGCGAAGTGGGTAGAGCAGCGATACGGCGGGGCGCACGCTGGCGTTGGCGGCGGTGCGTTTGCCGACGTCCATCGCCAACTCGTCTCCCTGCCAACTCGTCGGCACGTGCACGGCATGCGGGCGCCCGTCGTCGGAGACGGTGAGCAGATAGGCACCGGCCCCTCTCTCCGCCAGGGCGGCGCGCAGTCCATCAAGCGGAACGAGAATACTCATCGCACCGTTCCCTACTGGCCCATCATCAGCCCGGTGGCCTTGATCATCGCCGCCACTGCTTTTGTCACCGGAGTGTGATCGACTTCAGGATCGTTTCGCTCCCCCTGGTTACGCCGTGCATTTCCCTCTCTGAGAACTGGCGTGCAAATCTCCCCGGGACACCGTCGCAAACCCACGTCTTCGACGGGTCCGACAATCGCCAATCGCGCATGGCCTCCGGGATAGGTTTCCAATCGATCCACCGGCATTGATAGCTCTTGCCGTCGAGAGATTGGACCTCGGGGCCGGTCTCCTGACCCTCGACTCGGTCGAACGCGATGATCCCGCCGGTGGCGACCGCCACCTGAGGGAAACGCGGGTTGGCGCGGTCAGCGGTGAGCTGGGCGGGCGCCTCGAATTGCTCGGTACGCGCCTGCGCGCCGCTCCCGATTACTCGCTCGGAACGCTCGAGGACGACCTTGTCGGCGTCACGCCCTTTCAGAGTGATGGTCGTTTCGATCGAGGGCGGTTCAGTGATTCGCTGTTGACCCTGGACGACCCAATGGGAGCTTTGGAAGACGACTGCGGTGCCGACGGAGTAGTCCTTCCACGATGCGTACTCCGCGTTGAGGACAAGACTGTCCTTGCCTCCGAGGATCGAAGGACCCTCCCTCAATACTGCGTTCAGCACTTCATAATCGGCTGCGACATCGTAACGCGACAAGCGCGCGAAGCGCGTCGGCCACTGCGCGGGGGGCGACTGCCACAATGCCACCATCCCGGCGCCCGCTTCGCGCACCGAGCTCTCGCCGTAGGAGCTCACCAATTGGGCGTACGCGGCGCGAGTCGCTTCAGCCGATTCGAGGTTATTGTGGAAAACCAGGATCGCGCTTACGTAGCCGTTGGGGTCCTGGGCGGCCAAGGTGTCCTGAAACACGAGATACGGACTATGGCGTTGACTGCCCAGCGCTTTCGGTTGCCAGACACCACCGTCTCGCAGTCGCTTGGTCGCAGTGCGGACCTTCTCGGCGGCTTCCAGCACAGCGCGCTCGCCGAACGCTAGTACCCATTTCCGGTAAATCGCATCGACCTCGGCGAAATTCCAGTTATCCCAAGCACCTTCGTCGCTACGTTCGAGGATCAGCAACGTCAGGTAGTCCGGCGCATTCCCTGAAAGGAGGAGCGATCGGAAGGTGAGGTACGCGTCGCCACCCGGAATGACGAGAAGCTCCGACGCGGGACTGTCGTCATCAGCGCCGTCGTCTCCGCTGTAGCGCATGGCGGTGGCTCCGAGAGCTTCGGGACGGACGAGGTCACCGACGCGATCCTTCGGTGCGTCGCGAATCGCTGTCGCGGTGGACAGAAGGCGGGTCTCGCCGACCCGGGCCAACAAGTCGCTGTAGATCACCGACGCTTCGTTGGCGGTCTTGTACTTGTGGAAGCGCCGCAACAGCAGTGCCGTGTATTGAGGCGGCGGCAGTTTGATTCCGGCGGCTTCGAACTCGGCCCAGTCGCGCGCCAGCTTGTAGGCCGCCTGTTGCTCTTGCGCGGCAGCGATCGCATCGAGAACCCGCGCGGGAATCTCACCGAGACCTGAAACCTGCGGCTGGCCGCGGAGACGCTCGTGGATAGCCTCCATCCATTCGTAAAACTCGATGCGCGCCGATGGCTGGATGCCGCCGTCGATCTTCGTCCCCAACAAATCCATGAGCTGGCGACTCGGTGTGTTCTCGCCAAAGGTCAGGCTCATGAGAAGGTAGTGAAAATCCTTTTCGGCCAAGAGTTTCGCGAACTCAGCTTCAGCGGCCGCGAAATCCGGGCCGGACGGATAGGCTTTCGAGTATCGCTCGCGAGCCAGCTGAATCTTTTGCGTGAACTCCGCCGAAGCCTTCCCCAGCTCCGCCGCCGAGTCAGCCGCTTGCCCGACCAGGCTCCCATAGTTGCTACCAATCTCCGCGGCCGCCCAGAGATCGAGACCGTCATCGCCGTCTGCCTGCGCTGCAAACAGTATCGGCCCCAAAAGGACAATCAGTGCGATTCGCATTCCGCGCGACTTGACCCCGTGCACGACGTGCTCCTCCTGTTCATGCGTCGGCCGCACAAGATCGCCGGCTTCGCACAAACGAACGTAGAGTGCATGAGTGCCTGCGAAGCGGCCCAAAGGTCAAGCCCGCCAGACCTGGGATGCGATGACCTACCTCGGCGACCGTGTGGAGAAGGTGGGGAGTACTTCGTTTATTAGTCTGAGCTTCCCCAGGCTAACAAACTAGGTACGTCCCCTCGCCGCTTCCTCGCCCGACCTCGGCGGACGACTCTGAGGCGAACGGGATCGGCCGACGCTGGCGCGCGAGCGTGAAGCACGCCGCAGGAGGCCGAATCCCCTCCCCGCCAAGAGGCAGTGGAGGGGATTCTGAATTCCGGATTCGGAATTTCAGTTCTGCCGCGCCTTGAATCGCTCCGCGCTGTTGTCGAGCACGTCGGCGCCTTGGTAGTCTGCCTCCCAACACTTGCCGACGCTGTTGACCAGCTGGACCTTCAACGGGGTCTGCAACGGCAGGGCGGGTCGCGCGAGATTGGATCCCTCCGCGTCGACCAGCACGCGCGCGCGATCCTTCGAGCTCGTGCGCAGGATGATGCGTGCGATCCCGTCTTCTGTTGCCCCCGTATCCTGGTAGCGCAAGCCGTTGGCGAGGAGCTCCCACTTCGAGGGCGATGCGGGCACGTCGGCCGACATCAGCAAGGCGTCCGTCGCGCCGTCGTAGATGCAGAGCCCGTACTCCGTCGTGGCCAGCGGATCGCCGAGGTCCGACGCATCCGTCGCCTGCACCGAGCGCAGCCTCCACGTCAGCTGATCGCCGTCCGCCGCGGCGCGATCGTGGATGAGCAGCGAGGACTTCCCGACCGTGCGGCAACCGGTGACCGGCTGGAAGCGACAGATGGGAGGCTGGCCGATGAGGAGAACGGCCGGCTCCGTGCGCTGGCCCTGCGAGTGGAGGTTGAACGCCGCGGCGGCCGAGGTGCCGGCCGGTTGCCCGATCGCCAGATGCCGCTCGACCGCGACGCCGACGACGCCCGCCCCGAAGGAGTTCAGGCGCGTCTGACTGCTGAGCGTGCCGAGGACGCCGGCGGAGAAAATGGAACGGCTCGGAATGGCCGAGTCGATGAGAGAGAGCTGACCGTCGTGGCGAGCGGAGAGGGCACGGCTGGTGGAGAAGCGCTGTTCGAACTCGTTGTAGACGAGGAACTGAACGACTGCAGCGCCCGGCTGCTGGAAAAAGAAATCGCCCGAACACGGCGCCAAGATCAGATCCGTGAGGATCTCGCTGGAATGCGTCATGGGATCGGTGGCGAAGTCGGAGAAATGGTTCACCAGCACCGTCGCCGGACAGCTCTCGTACTCCGTGCCGAGCACCAGCTCGTTGTCGCCGTTGTTGGCGCCGGGGATCGCCTGCAGGCCGATGGGGTTGTAGCGCGCGGCGTCGAGCGCGACCCCGCTCTGGTAGCGCTCGACCGTCGCCGCGCCCTTCAACACGTTGCTGTCGAGGGGAGTTCCCGTCGCGTCGACCACGATACAGCGCAGCAAGCCGCGAAACGGGTCTTCCTGCACGGGCGGGATCGAGCCCAGGTTGGACGGATGCGGCAAGCTCGCTGCGCCCGCCGAGGCCTGCCAGCCAAACGGCTGGCCGCCCGTCAGGCGGATCGTGAAGTCCGATACCTGCCAGCCCGGCTCGCACATCGCCGACGCGCAGTCCGCCGCCGTGTCGCAAACGGAGTTGTCGTCGCTGCAATGGCTGTTGGTGTCCTCCAGAAAGCATTGCAGGTCGACGGGGTTGGAGAAGTCCGCATTGGCGAGCTGCAGGAATGTGTCGACGCCGTTCGCCGAGTCGACGACGACGTGCGGGAAGGTGACAATCGCGGCCGGCCGGTCGGAGGTGACGCCTTGGACAGCGGGCGGCAGCGCGACGATCGAAAGCGATAGGAGGACAACGGAACCAATACCCAGTGAGCTCTTCATGGCATTCCCCCACTGCGCCCGGGTCACGGGATGAAGATGACGTCGGGGGTAGCGTGAACCCCCTCGGCGTAGGCGTTGCCCGCGGACGAAGCGACCAACGGCGTCGCTCCGCCCGTGCTGCGGAATTCTTCCGCGACGAGGACGACTCCCGCGCCGTTCACAACGCGCGTCTGCGCCGTGGGGGTGCCGAGAAGCGACGACTGGAAGATGATGCTGACGTCACCCAGGGCCAGGTCGGCCCAGCACTGAATCGCCTGCGAAGTGGAGAAGGTCTGCTCGAGCTCGTTCGTAACCAGGAAACCCAGGGTCGTGCTGGTGGGAATCTGCGTCAGAAAGTCCTGCGTACAGGGAACGATCGTCACGTTGGTGTGAAAGCTCGAGCCGCCGCCCACCGTCGGCACCTCGGAGCCGTCGCTGGTGTGGTCGATGAACCAGCGCGCCGGACAGGCGGCGTATTCGTCTCCGAGCATCAGCTCGCCGTCGCCGTTGTTGGTATCGAAGCCCGCCAGCCCGATGGCGCTGTACTTGGCGACGTCTCCGGTCCCAAGATCCTTGAGCGTGACTTCAGCGGAGAGGTGATTACCGCTGATCGGGAAGCCGGCCGCGTCGACTTCGATGCAGACGAGCTCGCCGACAAATCCGGCGGGCAGCGACGGCACGGACCCTGGATCGGAGCCCGCGCCATAACAGTCGGTGGATCCGTTGGCGCAGGGGGGATCGGATGGGTTGGCGATTCGTCCCGCCGAAGCCAGCCAGTTCGTCGGTTGCTGCGCCGTCAGCGCGACCTCGAAGTCGGTCTTCTGCCAGATCGGCGGGTTGGACGGGCCCGGCGGCAGATTCGGAAACGTCAGCTGCGCATTCACGTAGAAGCAGGTGGCGTGCACCACGGAATTCGAGCTGTTGGTCAGCTGGATGAACGTGTCGCGGGCGCCGTCGGCGACGATCTTCGGAAAGACGAGCACCGACGCCGGGTCTTCCGTGCTCACCTGCGCCTCGACAGCGGGCGTCAGGAGTACCGTGAGCAGCAAGAGCTCCGCCGCGCTGCGGAGTGGGTATTTCATGTTCCCCCCCTTTTCTTGTGGCGGCACAGCCGCCGCATGAGTCTAAGCGAACATTCTGAGCATTGCCATTGGTAGCCTGGACAAGCTGGAGTCGTTGACGGAACGCCCCTTATCCAGTGCACCGCAGGGCCATCCAGACGGGTCGCTTTTGCGCTGGCCCTCACGACCGCCTCAATACGCCCCGGGGGGACGATGGTACGTTGGGTACGAATCTCCGACTCGCGGCGCGCCATCGTACCGAACGTACCATCGTCCCCCAGACTCCCGTAACCAGTCCCCGACGCTGCTGTGTCTCATCCATGAGCGGGCCGTCCTCGTCGGATGTGGGTCACTGCCGCGTAGTGTGACGGCTCGGCTAGGCAGAATACGGGTTGGCCGTACCGCTGCCGAAGATGCTCAACGACGGCGGATTCGTGCCGCCGATCTACGTCTCGATCCACGAGGAAGCAATTGCCACTCGCTTCGCGCTCGCTGGGCACGACGACCGCCCGGCGCTCGGCGAGCTTCGATTTGAAGCGGGTGGTCAGTACCTGGTCGCTGCGCGGACTGAACTCGTTCACGCAGGCGCAGAATCCGCTGGGCAGGGATACGATTACCGCATCCATGTCGGGGCGGCGCTCGAACGCGCCAGCGCGTGCGTAGTAACAGTCGATCGAGATCGCACCCTCGCCGTGCTCAGCCGGCATGATGGCCTGCTTCACGCCGTACAAGGTGCCGACCACCGTCTCGATCGCAACCTCGGTGCCAGCATGCACGTCCATCGCGAGCCAGATGACCCAGAGGCGAGCATGGTTGCTGTCCCACTGCTGCAGCTGGTCGCGTGCGCTCTCCAGGATTGCCATCAGATTGGGCTCGAAGCCGAGCGGTCGCACCTGCTCGCTGTCGCCGAGTTTCCGAAGCGCCCGCGCAAACTCTTCAGAGTCGGTTCTCCTCTTCACCTCAACCAAGTAGCCAGAACCGTCCCCGTCCACTTGCAGATCGGGCGTGCGCGTCGACGCCGTAGCGATGGAAGTAACAGTAAGCCCAAGCAGCTCGAAAAACCGGCGCGCTTCGGCTTCCTCTGGACGTGGGCCGTTCATCGTGACCGAGGCCGACCGGCTGCAATCTGTCGCATGAGGTGGTTCTGCGATTCGTTTTGGTGGAGCACCCGAAGGAGGACGGGTGAGCGGTCCCCACTCACCTCAACGCGCACATCGCGCATGCCGTGCAGTCCGTGGCCGCCCTCGTAGAGGACCGCCTCGACCAAAGGTTGGTCGTCGATCACCTGCTGCAGGGTATCGAGATCCTGCGTCATGACCGATATGAAACCGTCTTCTTCGGAAATCGGCTGCTCAACGTGCAGGACGTGATGGTCCTCGCGTCCGAAGAACACGATGCACAGGCCAGGCGGCATGCCAGGTCGCAGCTGCCCCAGTGTGCCGATCCCGCTGAGTCCCTGGATTGTCCGGGCCTGTGGCGCTCGCTCGATGACCCTGCGAACCAAGGTGAAGTCGTCAGTCGAGCTATACAAGAAGCGGGACGAGCGGAGCACCTGCAACTCGTTCAGGAAGCGCGTCGTGTTTGGGCCGAGGGAGATCGCCGCACCGGTCTGCAGACCGCGGTAGATTTCCGAGAACTTGTCCACATCGAATCCTGGAGGACGTCGAGTGAGCGCACGTCCCATCTGCCGTTCGATGCTCGGACAGTAGAACGCCAGTGCCAGGTCGCGCGAGATCGGGAAGTAGATCTCGATGCCGGGCGCGCCCACGCCAAGATCGCCGTATGGGTAGGTCTGCTGCAACGCGATGGGGTTGTCGGACGTCCAAAGCGGCTGTTCGGAACTGGCATGGATCAGGAACACCCGCTTCGCCTCGATCGACGCGACCAAGCCCTCGGAGCGCAGCAGCATCTCCAGTGCCGCGCTGCGGGTCTCCTGATCGGTGGGAATGGCGCCGTTGGCGAACTCGTCCGGGTCGAAGCCCCACTCCCGCGCCTGCTGCCGCAGCTGCTCCATGACCGACTGCATGCTTGTGCGCGGCATCTTCGTACGCAGCAGCTGCACAACGACCGCTGAGGCCAGCGTTCTACGTTGAGCCGCATCGAGGCACGCAACAGTCCGCTCTTGAACCAGGCGATCAACCAGGTACGCGAGTTGCCCGTCGATGTCGTCGAATAGCGGCTCGAAGGAGATGGTCGAGCCGTCGGCCTCGACGGTATTGAAGTCACGCTCGGCACCGGCGTCGTCGATAGAGTTCACGAAGGCGCGGCCGGTGGCCTTGTCAAAGACGTGGACTTTTACGCCGGAGCCGTCGACGCTGAAACGCCGGAGGATCGAGCGCGGGTTGTAGTGGTTTTTTCGCGGCTTAGTCACGGTATCCGTTATGCAGTCTCATCCGGGGTCCGGTGGGTTCGGAGCAGCCCAACCCAACGGAATCGGTCGCCTTTGGCCTCAATTCGGAGCTCGTTTTCGCGGTCAGGCGGCCATTTTGATTGCGAACTGCGTCGCGTCTCGCAGCACCCAGCCCCCCGTCGTCCTCTGCGATCTGTCGATCGGCGAAGCGGTGGCGGTTCGCACGCGCGGCATCGGCCCCTCTCCATCAAGGGCGCCATTTCGGCGCCGAAATAGTGCCCCTACCCCTACGCTTCTAGGCTGGCGGCATATACGAAAGTTGTCAAATATTTCTCAATAGTTGTGCTGGTCCGAGAAGGACTGGACCTCTCGAATCTCAAGGGGAGTTGTCGAGACACCCATCACTCGGAGGGGCCTCAGCGACCCATTTCAACATGAGTGTTTCGAAAACGCTCCCTCTTCGTCTGAGTACCCCTTCCAACCTTGGCAACACCGTTGCTCTACATCGCCGATTGCTCACGGCCCTTGCAGGACCCATCTGCCATTGGGTTTCTTAAAGACGAGCAGCGCATCAAGGCGCTGCTCACCATCGGTCTCAAATGAATAGAATAGAGCTCTCTTGTCGGCTGACAACGCGACGGAACCCAATGTCTTGCAGGACTTTCCTACGAGCCGTGTGCACTCCTTGGTCAACTCAACCTCAGTAGGTACCGTGGTTCCGAACTCGGCACGGCCCGCCCCGGAGAGCCGAAGCTCCCAATTGCCGCCATCGTCGCGGACCAGATAGACCATATCCATCTGCTTCTTCCCGTTCTTCGTGTACTCGCAGAACACCGCTTGTTTGTTCTCCGATAGAGACAGAGGAACGACGCTCCCCACGCATGCATGCCCTATGAGCTTGTGGAGCTGCTCTCGAAGATCGAGCTCAGGCGTCGCCGGTGCTGGACTAGATTTTGGATCGTCCAGAACATTGGGTGTCGGCGCTGTGACAGCGGGCGTGCGTACCACCTTTCCTCCAAGGCCAATGTCGCTTGGTTCGCCAACAAGTGACAGAAAGACACTCCCGCCAGGGTCCCTCGACGTGTACGAGGGATCGCTCCCCACATTCCCGTCTACGACCGCGACCACTCGGTTTCCCTCAAGGTGGACGGTGATCGGTTTTCCCTGGAGAACGTACTCAAACAACCAACGCTCGTTGTCCGGCATCGCTTGCTCAGCGCTGCCGATGCCGTACACGCTGGCTATGGCAATCCTCTCACCGCTGACAACAAACCAGTTACGTGGCCGGCCCAACTGTTTCACAACGTCAGCCTTCGCGGCGCCTACGGCGAGCGCTGGAATACCCCCTCTTTCACCACTTGGGGAAGGCGCGTTGTGTTTCACATCGTGATTGCCCGGTGGCGAAGTCGCGCTGTCGCAACCGGGCAGGCCAAAGGCAGACGTCAACAAGATCGACATGAGGAGCAGCGCTTCCGCACGTATCGATCCTCGCTCCCAAGCCGTGCCACAATTGCCCGGAACCGTCGCGGGGCAAGACCCCCTCCGACTAGTACACGACATCTGGCGGCCGACCCGGTTCAGCCTCGTCAGAATGACAACTGCGATGGAGATCATAAGCCTCTCCCTTTCGCTTCCGATCGCGCCTGAGTGAAGCACCGCGCTGTCATCTCTGTGCCTGATCGGTGGGTGCGGGCTTCCCGCCGCCCTTCATTTGCTTCCACGTGACGGTCAGAAAACTCCATCCGAGGCCCATGATGCCGAAGCACACAATCCCAGGTATTCCCCAGTCAGGCGGTCGAAGAATCCACAGCAGCGTTCCGGTGCCGAACACGGCCATCGAGGCAACAAAACACCCGAGGTTTACTGCCCGAGCGGGGTCACGGCTGCGGGCTAGGGCGGGGTCTGGCGCGGTTCCTCTATGCGCGCGCTCCGCATAGTACTCATCCCAGTTGAACGGCTTCGGCGTCTCAGGTTCTGGGGACTTGCCGATGGAATCCTCGTCCATACCATCTCCTCGGTGAAGGGATTGCTCTTGCTATCAAGCGGCTTGGTGATTGCCGGCGGCGGACGACCTGGGAGCCTACGGCGTCACCGATGGCAGCAGCCTTGATCAGCGTTTGACCGAAGACCCCGTACAGCAAAACGGTAAGCCCGATGATTAGGGTGAGCATTCCACCGCTAACAAGCAACAGCGCGAGCTTGGTCCTGGCTTGAATGACGCCATGTCGACCGCGGTTCTGCCACAATCCATCGTGCCATCATCCTGATCGACTGAGGCGACGTAGAGAATATCGGGCTGGACAAGCTAGAGTCCATATCCGACCCGCCGCGGCACATCGCCGGATAGCCTCTCTCGCTCTCTCCCCCACGCCAGACCTCGTACTGCGGGCCGTTTGTCTCGGTCAAGAGCGGGAAACAGACACCGGACCACCTTCACAGGCCGCACCCGGGCATGACACGGCGCCGCCAGTGCTGCCAGGCAGCCTGGATGGGGGTTCCGGCGGTGGTTGGTCAGTCGGTCCGGTAACACCGGCGTCGGGCTCGTAATTGCCAGCGCCCACGCCCGGGAGCCACGCGGGCGTGCGCGCTGGCAATGGACACGGCGGATCGGCGGGCAACCCGAGGTGCGTCAGGATCTTCTCGATCACCGCCCGCTCCTCGATCGTGGCCAGCAGGCACAGCCGCCCGCCACAGGCGAAAGCCGAAACGTCAATCGCTAGAACTCGGCGGAGCAAGTCCGCCAGGCGCAATAGCGCGGCCGCCTACAGAGATACCTTGTGGAACGACAAGGGCGACGTGCATCGCCAGATCATGGATGCCATCACCACCTTGCGCCGCGCGGCGGGGGTGACCGCCGCCACCCGCTTGCGCTAAGCTGCGCGGCGATGCTCCCACTGATCGGACACGCTCGCGTTCTGCAGCGCCTCACTGAAGCGTTCGACCGCGACCGGCTGCCGCATGCGTTGATTTTCACCGGCCCGGCCGGGATCGGCAAGGCGCGCGCTGCTCTTGAACTGGTCGCGTACATCGCCTGCACCGGGACGGCGCGGCCTTGTGGCGAGTGCGCCGGGTGCATGCAGGTCGCTGCGGCCTCGCATCCCGATCTGCATCTGCTCGGGCTGCCGACTGGTAAAAAAGAAATCCCCGTCGACCTGGTGCGGCAGCTCAAGCGCTTCGCCGGCATGCGATCCGTCGCCGCGCCGCGCAAGATGGCGATTGTCGACGACGCCGACCGCTTGTCGATTGCGTCGCAGAACGCGTTGCTCAAGACGCTCGAAGAGCCGCCCGGGCCAGCGCTCGTCATCCTCGTCACCGCCAGCCCCGGCCAGTTGCTGTCGACCGTGCGCTCGCGCTGTCAGCGCGTGTTGTTTCAACCGTTGGCGCCGGAAGACGTGCGCGCGGTGCTCGAGCAAAATGGCATCGACGGCGAAGAAGCCGGTGCGCTTGCCGCGCAGGCTGACGGCAGTCCCGGGCTGGCGCTGCGGGGGCGCGGGGTTTGGCAGGACAGCGAGCGCGCGGCGCTGGTCGGTTTGCTTGCGGACCTCGACCCCGGCCGATATGGTTCCGTCGTCGCGATGAGCAAAGCACTGGGAAAATCCGAGCACGAAATGGTCGTGCGGCTCGAAGGACTGCTGGGGTGGTACCGGGACCAGGCGGTGCGCGCCATCGCCGGACCGTCAACGGCGGCACTCGATGCCCCTGCCGCCGTACGCGGCGCCGACATCGTCGCCGAGGCACTGCGCACCCTGCGGCGGCGCAACCCGAACCGGCCGTTGCTGGCCGAGGCCCTCGCCCTGCGTCTGGCCCGCTGCTGAGACCCCGATGCCCGACGAAGTCACGAGTAGCAGCACACCGGAACGGACGGTCTCCGTCGTCGGCGTGCAGTTCCGCTACGCCGGACAGATTCACCAGTACGATGCCGGCGCGCTGCCGCTCACGGCGGGTGACCGCGTCATCGTGCAGAGCGATCGCGGCCACGACCTCGGTACCGTGGCAGTCGCACCGCGATCGGTGGCGGCGCGCGACCTCGGCGCGGCGCTGCCGCGCGTGGTCAAGAAGGCCGACCAGCGCGAGCTCGGGCGCGAGCAGGTCAACCTGCAGCGGGCGCGCGAGGCCGAGCAGGTCTGCCTGCACCGCATCCGCGAGCGCCGCTTGCGCATGAAGCTCATCAAGGCCGAATCGGTCTTCGACGCCTCGAAGATCACGTTCTTCTTCTTCTCCGAGAGCCGGGTGGACTTCCGCGACCTCGTGCGCGACCTGGCGCAGACGCTGCACACGCGCATCGAGATGAAGCAGATCGGCAACCGCGACGAGACCAAGGTCATCGGCGGGGTCGGTCCCTGCGGGCGCGAGCTGTGCTGCTCGAGCTGGTTGCGCGAGTTCAGTGCCGTCTCGGTCAAGATGGCCAAGGAACAAGGCCTGTCGCTCAACCCGTCGAAGCTGGCCGGCATGTGCGGGCGGCTGAAGTGCTGCCTGAAGTACGAGTACGACACGTACCTCGAGCTCGGCCGCGCGCTGCCCTCCGTCGGACAGTCGGTGAGCTCGGTCAAGGGCGACGGCGTGGTCACGCGCCAACACGTGCTCAAGCAAACCGTCATGATCCGTCGCGACGAGGACGGGGTCGAGGTCGAGGCCCAGCTCGAAGATCTGGTCGAGAAGAAAGCCGACTGACCCGGCTCGCGCCGGGACCCTCGCCCGCTGCCATGCGCCGCGTCTACATCACCACCCCGATCTATTACATCAACGCCGAGCCGCACATCGGCCACACCTACACGACGGTGGTGGCCGACACCCTGGCGCGCTCTCACCGCCAGCGCGGCGACCAGACGCTGTTCAGCACCGGCACGGACGAGCACGGCGACAAGATCGCCATCGCCGCCGCCGAAGCCGGCGTGCCGCCGCTAGAGCACGCCGACCGGATGAGCCGCATCTTCCGCGACACCTGGGATGCCTGCGGCATCAGCTACGACCACTTCGTGCGCACCACCGACGACTACCACGTGCGCACCGTGCAGGACTTCCTGCGCCGCATGCACGCCGCCGGCGACGTGTACTTCAGCAGCTACGGCGGGCTGTACTGCACCGGTTGCGAGCGCTTCCTGACCGAGAAGGAGCTCGTCGACGGCAAGTGCCCCGATCACCTGGTGGCGCCGACCTACGTCGACGAGCAGAACTATTTCTTCCGCATGAGCAAGTACCAGGCGCGGCTGGTCGAAGAGCTCGAAGCGCACCCCGAGCGCATTCAACCCGACCGCTACCGCAACGAGGTCCTCGCCATGCTGCGCGGCGAAGCCCTCGGCGACCTGTGCATCTCGCGCCCCAAGAGCCGCCTGACCTGGGGCATCGAGCTGCCGTTCGACGCCAACTACGTCGCCTACGTGTGGGTCGACGCGCTGGTCAACTACATCAGCGTGCTCAAGCAGCGCGGCGACGATGTCTTCGAGACGTTCTGGCCGCAGGCCGAGCATCTCATCGGCAAGGACATCATCAAACCGCACGGCATCTTCTGGCCGACGATGCTCATGTCGGCCGGCTTGCCGCTGTACAAGTGCCTGCACGTGCACGGCTACTGGACGCGCGGGACGAGCAAGATCTCCAAGAGCCTGGGCAACGTCATCCGGCCGCTCGACATGAAGCAGCGCTACGGCATGGACGCCTTCCGCTACTTCCTGCTGCGCGAGATGGCGTTCGGGCAGGACGCGACGTTCAGCGAGGACGCGTTCGTCACGCGCGTCAACGCCGACCTCGCCAACAATCTCGGCAACCTCGTCAGCCGCACGCTCGCCATGCAGCAGCGCTACTTCGCCGGCCGCGTGCAGCCGCTGGGCACACCGACGGAAGACGACGAGCAGCTCGCGACTGCGTTCCGCACCGCCATCGGCGAGGTCGCCACCAACACCGAGCAGCTGCATTTCCATCGCGCCCTCGAAGGGCTGTGGCGCGCCATCGACCACGCCAACAAGTACATCGTCACCACCGCGCCGTTCACGCTCGCCAAGCAGGAGGCGACGAAGCCGCGCGCCGGCGCAGTGTTGCACCAGTTGCTCGAGGGACTCTACGTCACCGCCGTGCTGTTGCAGCCGTTCATGCCCGAGACCGCCGCCCAACTGCGCGAGCTGCTCGCGATGCCCGAGGAGGCGAGCCTCGCAGCGCCGTGGCAGTGGGGCCAGGCGGTGCCGGACGGACACCAGACGCAGCCGCCGGTGATCATGTTCCCGCGCATCGAGGCCGAACCCGCGCCCGCGGCCTGATCGCAATCGTGCCGCCGTGAACCGCGAGCCCATCGCCGACTGCAGCGCGCTGCCGCGCCTGGCGTCCGGCCAGACGCTCATCGACTCGCACTGCCATCTCGAAATGGACGTCTTCGATGTGGACCGCGACGCCGTGCTCGCGCGCGCCGCGGCGGCCGGCATCGACGCGATGATCACCATCGGCGCCAGCGGCCCGCTGGCGAGCAACCACGCCGCGGTAGCGCTGGCCGAACGGCACCCACAGGTCTTCGCCACCGTCGGCGTCCACCCCCACGATGCCTCGACGGCCGACGACGACACTCTCGCCGTCATCGCCGAGCTCGCCGGCCGGCCGAAGGTCGTCGCGATCGGCGAGACCGGGCTCGACTACTACTACGACAACTCGCCACGCGAGCAGCAGCAGGAGGCGCTGCGCCGCTTCGTCGCCATGGCGCGCGCGTGCCGGCTACCGCTCGTGGTCCATCTGCGCGCCGCCGATGACGATGCGCTGCGCATCCTGCACGATGAGCACGCCAGCGACGTCGGCGGCGTCATCCATTGTTTTTCCGGCGACGCCCACAGCGCGCGCCGCTTTCTCGACCTCGGCTTCGCGCTGTCCTTCAGCGGTATCGTCACCTTCAAGACCGCCGGCGAGGTGCGCGAGGCGGCCGCCATCACGCCGACCGACCGGCTGCTGGTCGAGACCGACGCGCCGTTCCTCGCCCCCATCCCCTACCGCGGCCGGCGCAACGAGCCGGCCCTCGTCGCGCAGACGGCCGCCTGCCTGGCCGAAGTGCGCCACGAGCCGCTCGAGGTCGTCGCCGAACACACGCGCCGCAACACGCAGCGGATTTTCCGACTGCCCCGCCTCTGACCTCAGCATCTGACCTCAGCCTTTGCCGCAGCCTCTGCCTCTGCCTCTCTTCTGCAGGAGCGGATTCCCTGAGAGGCAGAGGCACGGGCCGAGGCTGCGGCTGCGGCAGAACAGAGGCGCTGCCCGATGGTTAGGGCGCACCCGTGAGCGGCAACTTGTCGAGGGCGACGACGGCGAAGGTGCCGGTCTCGAAGACGATCGCGTCGGGCCAGCGCAGCGCCCAGGGTGTGCCGACGAGGGCGGCGGCTTTGCGTTCGACAAGGACATCGAACGGCGCGAAGTATCGCGGCCGCACACCGCCGAAGTGGGCGCGGTCCAGCAGCAGGTGCGTGACGCCGAAGTCGCGCTGTAGACGCCGCAGCGGCTCCGCCTGGCTGGAGAAGTAGGCGTCGATCAGCGCTTCGACGCGGCGGCGCATCTCCTCCACCACCGCTTTGTGAAACGCCATATGCGTTTCGAAGCCGGCGAGAATCCGCCGGCTCGCGACGTACGGGACGTTGTCGATGGTGTCCGCCGGCCAGCCCGCGATCAGCACATCCGGCGGCAGCTCGGCCAAGAAGGCGTGCAGCGGCCGCTCCGTCTCCGGAACGCTGACGGTTATCCCCTGATGCCCGGGCCCTTTCGCACCCACAACGATCACGACGCACGCGATCAACGCGACGGCGAAGGCTGCCGCGCCGGTGGTGCGCCTGCGGGTTGGACTCCGCCCCGCCACCAGCGCCACCGCGGCGGTCGGGAGCAGGACATGCACGGTCACCGGAATGGTGTAGGAGAGGTAGCGGGTCGGGATGTACGCAAACGGCCACAGCACCAGGGCCGCCCCGTAGAGGGTCAATCCCGCCAGCGGCAGGAGCAGCAGTCGGGCAGCCCCCGCCGTCGAGGCCAGCAGCTGCGCCGTCCCCAGCGCGATGATGAGACCCAGCACCACCAGGATGATTCCCCGCGCAACGGGCTGCTGCGCGCCCTGGCGCAGGCGGGCGTGCCACGGCGGTCCGGCGGAGAACAGTGAGCGCCCCACACATTGCCCGATCTTGTCGCGCAACGTACCGGCCGCTGGCAGGTTGGTCACGTCCAGGCGGCCGGCCGGCCCGGCCTCCGGATACGCGGCCACGTCGTCGTAGCCGAGCAAGGGGCCAAACGGCCGTATCGCAATCGCTGCCGGAAGGATGAGCAGCGCGACGCTCGCAACCACGCCTACAAGCCATGCCGCGCGGCGCGACAGCGGCCAATCGCGCGCCGCACCGCGCCAGGCCGCCGGCATCAGCAACAGGTAGACGCCGGTGACGAACGTCACCACGTAGGCGGCGGGATAGTAGAAGGCGGCGGCGACCGCGGCAATGGCGCACAACCAGCGCGGTCGGCCGCGCACCAGCGCGAGCGCCATCAGTGCGACGAGCGGGAACGCAAACGAACGCGGCAGCCCGCCCGACATTCTGTCCAGGTACACGTCTGAAGACAGGCACAGCGCCCCCGTCCCCCAGGCGGCGGCCGCCCCCCCGAGGGTTGCGCTCGTCGCCATCAACGCCGACGTCACGACCGCCAGCTCCGCATACGGCAGCAGCTTGGCCAGCGCCCTGGGGTCGAGGACCGGTGCCGTGGCCCGGTAGAGCAGCCAGTAGCCGCGCGGGAACGCCGCCTCGTAGTAGTCGGCGATGTAGTCGTGGCGGAACAGCGCCGGATCCCGATAGCGGAGAAACTCCCAGGTTTGCTGCCGCGTGTCGTCGTTGAAGTGCCACGGATCGGCGGCGAAACGGACGTGCTCCGCCAGACCGGGGCCGAACGCAGCGAGCAGGGTGCTCGCCAGCAGAACGATGCCGAGCACGCAGCGGCGCGTCAGGCGCAGTGGCGGAACATCGGGGCTCGCACGCATCGCGCCGGCGATCTAGGCCGCCTGGCGCTGCGTGCGCAAGAGGCGGAGCACGTCGCGCACCTGCTCCTGGGTGCAGGGCTTGGCCAGCACCGGTTGTGTCGCGGGCAGCTCGTGGCGCAGTCGGCTTTCACTGCGCCACACGCCGCCGGTGACGAACACCGCGCGCTGCGCCAGCGTCGGGTGCGTCTCGAGCAGGCGGGCGTAGACCTCCGGGCCGGAGAGGTCGGGCAGCCGGACGTCGAGAAACACCGCGTCCCACGTGTCGGCGGCCACCATCTCGAGCGCCTCGGCCCCGGTGGCGGCGCGCGTCACCTGCAACCCTTCCTTGACCAGCATCGCCGCCAGCGCCTCGGCGACGTCCGGATCGTCGTCGACGAGCAGGACGCGCTCGATTCCCTCCCCCGGGGCCGCCTCGGGCCCGGGGATCGGCAGCAGGAGCGTGAACGTCGTGCCGCGGCCGACCTCGCTGGTGACCTGCAGATCGCCGCCGTGGGCGCGCGCGATGGCGTAGCTGACGCTGAGGCCGAGGCCGCTGCCTTCGGCCTTGGTCGAGAAGAATGGATCGAAGATGCGCGGCAGGAGGTCGGCGGGAATGCCGGGCCCGCCGTCGATCACCCGCACGGCCAGTCGGTCATCGACGCCGCTGACCTCGACGCGCAACCAGCCGTCAGGCTGTCTGGTCATGGCCTGCAACGCATTGCGGCACAGATTGAGCAGCACCTGCTGCACTTGCTGGGGATCGATGCGCGCGCGCGGCAGGTCGCTGTCGCATGTCGTCTCCAGCCGCACGCCCTGGCGTTCGCAGTCGCGGCGAATGAGCTCGAGCGTCTTGGCCGTAATGGCGGCGAGGTCCACCGGCTCGGCGCGCGGCGGGCGCGGCCGAGCAAACTCGAGCACACCTTGCACGATGTCCTGGATGCGGCGCGCTTGTCCGTCGACGCGCCCCAGCGCGGCGCGCAGCTCCGGCGCACTGCGCTCGCTGTCGGGATCGGTCTGGCCGAAGATCGCCGCCAGCGCGTTGTTGATCTCGTGCGCGATGCCCGCCGCCGTCTCGCCCACGGCCGCGAGGCGGTCGGCGCGCTGCATCTGCTCCTGAAACGCCTTCTCCGCCGAGATGTCCTCGAGGATCACGACGCTGCCCTGCACGCGCTCGTCGTCGTCGCGGATCAGGCTGGCGTTGAGCATGATGGGAATCGGCGTGCCGTCCTTGTTGTGCACGACCGCCTCGCCGCGCCAGCTGCGGCGCTGGATGCGCTCGCTCAGCTCCCCGATCCATGCCCGCGACGGGCCCGCCAAGTCCATCGCATCGCTGCCCATGATCTCCTCGCCGCGGTAGCCGAACATGCGCAGGAACGCCTGGTTGGCGAAGACGATCCGGCGCCGCGCGTCGGTGATCAGCACCGACTCCTCGGTGCTCTGCACGGCGAGCACCAGCCGGCGGCTGTCTTCCACCAGGCGCGCCCGCTCGAGCGCCACGGCCGTCTGCCGGGCAATGCCGTCGGCGATCGAGAAGTCGCGCTGCGTGAAAGCAGGGCGTCCACCACGCCGTGCGAACTCCATGACACCGAAGAATTGCTCGCCGCTCCTCAAGGGAGAGATCAGCACCGCCGGCACGTCGAGCGCCGCGCTGTGCAGGGTCTCCGCCGCCGGCACCACCGCACAGTGGCCGAGGCGCCGCACCCACTCGAAGTCAGGCACCTCCTCGGGCGCCAGCTCCAGGCCGGCAAAGCGCGGGTCGATGGTCGGCCCGACGCCCGCCGCCACCTTGCCGGTATAGCGTCCGGTATCCTCCTCCCACAGGGCGATGCCGCAGTAGTCGACATCCAGGCTACGCGGGGCGATCTCCACGACGCGTTCGAGAATTTCGTCCAGGCGCGTGAGCCGGCTCACCGCTTCGCTCACCGTGAGCAGCGCGTTGGCCACTACCGCCGACCCCGCTTCGCGATCGCCGCGCTCCGGCGCCGGGCGCGGCTTCCACGCCGCCAGAACGCGATGCAGCCATGCCGTCGTGGCCGGCGCCCCGATCAGCAGGCCGACCACGGCGGTCGAGAAGACCCGTCGCACCGTCGCCGCGTCGAGCGAGTCGAGCGGCACGACGGCGAACCACGGGACCGTTCCCGCGAGCTGCACCGCCCCGAGCATGGCCGCGGCGGCGAGCAGGTACAGCACCGCGAGGCGGCCGCTGAAGACCATCTCCCAGTGCAGCGCCCGGAGTGGAAAGAGCAGCACCAGCGGGCTCGCCCAGCCACCCGAGTTCGCGATCGGCACCGCCAGCAACGCGATCGACGCCGCGATGTCGGCGGCGATGATGCCGGCCGTGACGCGGCCGCGGCGGTAACTCAACCCGACCAGCAGGCCGAGCAGCAGGTAGCCGACAAATGCCGCCTGCACCGCCAAGGGCCGCGGTGCCTGCTCGAGGAAGAACTCATTGAAGAACAGCCACGCCGCCAGCCCCTCGGCGGCGCGGATGAATACCAGCGCCGTGGCGGCCCGGGCAACGCGCGGGCGGCTGACGTGCGCGCCCAGCCTCCAGCGCCGCCAGTTCATGCCGCACTCTACGGAGGAACCGCTGGCCGAGGCAAGGAACGCCGCGGGCGCGGCCTACTTCTCTTTCTTGCAGGGCTTGTACTGCTCGGGGAGCATCAGCAGCGAATACTCGTTCGCGTCGCCACCCGACGGCAGCGTCACCGTGCCGATATCGACCGCGACCAGCTTGCCGGCCGGCTGCACCGTGGCGCCCAACATTATCCGGAAACGCCCGTCGTCACCGGTCCGTGTCCGCACCGTCCACGTATTGGGCAGGTAGAGCTTGACGAACTTGCTCTTCACGGGCTTGCCGTTCTCGTCGTTGACCAGGCCGACGATGTGCAAGTCGTGCGCGTAGCCGATGCGGAAGCCGAAGTTCGAATCGAGCAGGCACTGGCCGCACGCCGCGCCGTCGTGGAACCCCTCCATCACCCCGCCCCGGCATGTCGCGCCCGTCTTGCCGGCCGGGCAGGAAGAGCAATCGACGATCACTGCCAGCGTCTTGCCGCTCGGATCCTTGACCGGAGTCTGGCCCGCATACGCCGCCCCTGGAATGACACACAAGACCAGCAACAGCCTCATCAACCGCATTTCAAAACCTCCACTGACCTGCGGCCGCTCCGCTGCGCGGGCGCCGCGTTGAGATTCACGATGCCGCTTCCTATACTGCACGCGCCCAGGGGACTCAACGCCGCACGGGAGCGCCGCCACAGATGACCGCCGCCGCCCTCGAGACGCAGATCGATGCGGCCGCCGCCCACGTGGCGCGCGCGCGCTATGTCGTCGCGATGACCGGCGCCGGCCTGTCGGTCGAGAGCGGCATCCCGCCGTTTCGCGGCCCGGGCGGGCTGTGGACCAAACACGGCGAGCCGCCGATGAACGGCTACCAGCGCTTTCTCGCCGACCCGCGGCGGGCCTGGGAAGAGCGGCTCAACCCCAGCGGTCCGATGCGCGAGCTGTGGGAGACGCTGCAGCGCGCTCAACCGAACCCGGCCCATCACGCGCTGGCGGCGCTGGAGCGCGACGGCGTGCTGCGCTGCCTCATCACGCAGAACATCGACGACTTGCACCGCGGCGCGGGAAGTCGCGCACTGGCCGAGATCCACGGCAACTACACCCTGGTGCGCTGCATCGGTTGCGGGCTGCGCGTATCGCGCGACGCGGTCTCGCTCGCCGAGCTGCCGCCGCACTGCGGCACCTGCGGCGGCATCCTGAAGAGCGACACCGTCTCGTTCGGCGAACCGATCCCCGACGACGTGTTGCGGCGTTGCTACGAGGAAACCGAGCGCTGCGATTGCATGTTGGTCGCCGGCACCTCGGCAACGGTCTATCCGGCCGCACAGTCTCCGCTCTCGGTGCGCGAGCAGGGCGGCACCTTGATCGAGATCAACCCGTACGAGAGCGAGCTCAGCGCGCTGTGCGCAGTCAGCATTCGCGCCCCGGCCGGTGAGGCACTGCCGCGCCTGGCCGAGCGCATCATACAGCGGCGCGGCGAGCGCTGAACGTCGCCCCGCTGATCCGACCAACACCCCCCGCTGCCATCGTGACGACGCCTACTACCGCTGCCTCGTCCGCGTTTGCGCGGCGCGCCGCGATCGCCGCGGGCCTGTTGCTCGTCATCTTCGCCTTCGGCTACCGCCTCGGATCGCCGGCACTGCTCGACGAGCCCAACGACGGCCAGTACGCCGAGGTGGCGCGCGAGATGCTCGACAGCGGCGATTGGATCAGCCCGCAGCTCGACTACGTGCTGTTCCTCAACAAGCCGCCGCTGCTCTATTGGATGATTGCGTCGGCGTACGAGCTGCTCGGCGTCTCCGAGCTCGCCGCGCGGTTGCCCGGCACACTGCTGACCCTGCTCACGCTCGGGCTGCTCTACCGCCTCGGGCGCGAGCTGTTCGACCCGGTCACTGGCCTGTTGGCCGCCTGCCTGCTGGCCGGCCTGCCGAGCACGATCTTCGAAGCGCGCTTCGTGCGCCCCGACATCGTGCTCACTGCTGCCACCGTCGGCGCCCTGCTGGCCTTCGCGGTCGCGCGGCGCGCGCAGGGGCCGCAGCGGGTGCGCGCGCTCTACGGCCTGCAGCTCGCGCTCGCCGCCGGGCTGCTCGCCAAGGGCATGGTCGGTCTGCTGCTGCCCGGCTTTGCGATCGCGCTCGGCGTACTCGGCGAGCGGCGCTGGGACTTGCTCGCGGCGATGCTGGCGCCGCGCGGCTGGCTGCTGTTTGCCGCGCTGGTGGTGCCCTGGCATGTCGCCGTCGCCTTGCGCCACGAGGGCTTCGCCTGGGACTACATCGTCAACCAGCACCTGCTGTTCTTTCTCGATGCCAAGGAGCCGCGCGATTCGATTCCGATCTCGCTCGGCGAGTTCTGGATGGCGTTCGGGCTGCGGCTGTTCCCGTGGACCTGGTGGCTACCGCTGGCCCTGGCCGCGGCAGTGCGGCAATTGCGCGATCCTGCCGCGGCGCCGGGAATCCGGCTCGTGCTGGCGTGGGGAGGCGGCACGCTGCTCTTCTTCTCCGCCGCCACGTCGCGCCTGGAGCACTACGCCCTGCCGGCTGTGCCCGCTGCGGCGTTGCTGGTCGCCGTATTGTTGCGCGGATGGAGCACCTGGGGCACGCGTTGGGACCGCTGGGTCATCGGCCATCTCGCCGTCACGGTCGCCGTCTTCGCCGCGGCGTATGCCGTCGTACCAGGCCTGCTCTCGGACATCGATTGGCTGAGCCAGCGCCACGAGCTCGCTCACCTGGCGCATCTGCTGTTCGGCTGGCTCGCGGTCGCCGCCGCGCTGGCGAGCCTGGTGGCGCGGCGCTTCATCGGCCCGGCGCTGAGCGCGGCGGTGCTCGCCGCGACGCCGGTGCTGCACGCCGGGATGGCCGCGATCGCGCCGATCAACTCGAGCGCGCCCCTGGCCGCCGTGATCCAGAACACCGCCGACGCGGACCAGGCGACGCTCGTCTTCGAAGCCCCGATCGAGTACCAGCACTGCGCCGGTCTCAACTTCTATCTGCGCCGCAAGCTGGCGCTGCTGCGGCCACCGGGGTTCGTCGACCCACCGTATCTGGCTCCGCATCGCGATGAGCTGTTCATCGACCGGGCGCGGCTCGAGCAGCTGTGGAGTGCGGGGCCGGTGCTGTTCGTCTCCGACCCGCTCGCGCCCCAGACGCGATCAATGCGCGATATCGTGCCTGAACCGTTCTATATCGTCGCGCGGACGCACGACCGATACCTGATCAGCAACCAACCACAGCACTGAACCTGAGAACCGCGGAGGAACACCGATGCACGCGGATAGAAGATCAGATCCGTATCCATCCGTGTTCATCCGTGGTTTCTTGCTCTCCATCGCAGATCCATTGGGCGGGACGAGAGCGGTCGCGTATAGTCGTATCGCATGCCGGTAGAATATCGCCAGGACGACGGCCAACTGGTGTGGGTGCGCAACCCGTTCACCGGCACGGTCACGTACTTCACCGAGATCTACAAGAAGCGCAGTGGCTTCCCGCCGCGGCCGGCGGGGCGCGACCTCGCCGCCGAGCAGCGGGTCGACTGGCAACAAGCGGAGGCCGACCGGCTGGCGGAGCTGGAGGCGGCGCAGCGCCACTGCCCGTTCTGCCCCGGCAACGAGGCGACCACCATGGCCGAGGTGCTGCGGGTGCAGCCGGCTGCAGTGCCCGGCGCGGCGCCGACCGACAACGCGTGGCTGATCCGCGCCTTCTACAACATCGTCCCGCGCCTCCCCGAATCGTGCACCGGTGGGCGCAACGAGTCGTACGTCCTCGTCGAGGACCCGCGCCACTTCGCCGAGGGCGCGCGCCATCACGAGGAGTTGCTCTACTCCGCGCTGTTGCCGGTCCCGCAACTGCAGGCGCTGCTGCGCGCCAACGCGGCCGTGGCGCGCCTGGCCTACGCCAACCCCGCCGTGCACACCGTGCTGATCCGCAAGAACCAGGGCCGCGAGTCGGGCGCCTCGCAGCCGCATCTGCACAATCAGGTCATCGGCTGCGACCGGGATCTGCCGCCGGTTGTGCAGGAGCACGAGTGCCTGGCCCGCGAGCCGCGCCTGTGGCACGAGATCATCGCCTTTGCCGAGCAGCAGGGCTTCCTGATCGAAGAGCGCGGCGGTTGCTTCCTCTATTTCTGTCCGTTCGGGACCTTTCCGCGCAGCTACGAGATCGTTTTCCCCGACCTCAGCGCGCGCCTCACCGAGCTCGAGCCCGAGCGGCTCGACATCTTCGGCGCCCTGCTGCATCGGGCGCTCGAGATCCTCGGGCCGCTGCCGATGGACTACGAGATCCACGACGGCCCCCTGGTGCCGTTGCACGCCCATGTCAGCGCCCGCCACTTCCCGTACTCAAATATCGGCGGCACGCTCAACCTGCCCGCCAACCTGCCGGGCGGCTTCTGGCGCGAGCCCACTCAGCCGCGCCAGCGCCCGGGCGGGTGACCGAATCGGTCGATCGACCGGTACCGCCGCCCCCCTCTCCACGGCGATTGACAAGCGCGGGGGGGTCACATAGAAAAGCGGGCGGTTTGTGGAGGGGCGGTGGTGGTGGCGGAATTCGGGACCACGCGCAAATCCAACGTAACATAAGGGCAACTGCCACACGCCCAAGGCTCAAAAAGGAGGACAGCACATGTCAGAAACAGCAGCAGCGGTGAAGGAGATCTTCTCTGCAATGCCGGCCAACATCAACGCCGACGCAGCGAAGGGTATGAGCTCGGTTATCCAGTTCAACCTGGGCGGTGACGGCGGCGGCAACTACTACGTCGAGATCAAGGACGGCACGGCCAAGGTGAGCGAAGGCTCGCACGCCTCGCCGAACATGACGATGACCCTGGCGGCACAGGACTACGTCGACCTGATCACGGGCAAGCTGAACGGCCAGATGGCGTTCATGAGCGGCAAGCTCAAGATCGCTGGCGACATGGGTCTGGCCATGAAGATGCAGACCCTGTTCAAGCGCCCCGCCTAACGGCGAGTCGCTCGAAGCAGAAATGCAAAAAAGGCCGGGAGGGCAACCTCCCGGCCTTTTTTTTCGTCCGCTGCGAGACGGGCTCAGCTCACGGTCGGCCGCGGTGCACCGCCGCCGCGGCGCTTGCGCATGGTGGAGAGGAACTCGCCCGCCTCGCGCAGCAGGCGTTTGCGCTCGTCGCGGCTCTTGACCATCTTCTTGGCCGCTTTGAAGACGTAGCGCGGGCGGAAGTAGTAGCGCCGGTAGAAGCGCTCCACCGCGTCGAAGATCTCCTCCGAGCTCAAGCCCGGGTAGCTGACCGTGCACTTCTGGTAGCCGGCCTCGTCGTTGTACACGGAATTGACGAGAAAACCGTTGTCCTGCACGTAGTTGAAGAAGTGCGTGCCGGGGTACGGCGAGGCCAGCGAGACCTGCAGCGTCTCCGGGTTCATCTCGCGCGCGAAGCGGATCGACTCCTCGATCGTCTCCTTGGTCTCGCCCGGCAGGCCGACGATGAAGGTGCCGTGGATGAGGATGCCGAGCTCGTGGCAGTCCTTGGTGAAGCGCCGCGCCCGGTCGATGCTGACGCCCTTCTTGATGTTCTTCAGAATCTGCTCGTTGCCCGACTCGTAGCCGACGACGAACAGGCGCAGGCCGCCGTCCTTCATCACCTTGAGCGTGTCGCGATCGACGTTGGCGCGCGAGTTGGTCGACCAGCACAGGTTCAGCGGCCGCAGCAGCTCGGCGATCTTGCGCGCCCGCGGCGGGTCGGCCGTGAACGTGTCGTCGTCGAAGAAGATCTCCTTCATCTTCGGGAACAGGCGCGGCATGTCGCGCACTTCCTCGTACACGTTCTCGGGGCTGCGCACGCGGTACGAGTGCCCGGTGGTCACCTGCGGCCAGAGGCAGAACGTGCAGCGCGCCGGACAGCCGCGGCCGGTGTACAGCGAGACGTACGGGTACTGGCAGTAGGGGCTGTTGTACTTCAGATAGTCGAGGTCGCGGGCGTAGATCGGCGTGACGAACGGCAGCTGGTCGAGCTCTTCGTTGGTCAGCGCCGGGCGGTCGGGGTTGTGCGTGATGCTGCCGTTGCGCTGGAAGCTGATGCCCTTGATGTCGCTCCAGTCGCGCCCGTCCCAGACTTCCTTCACCGGCAGATCGCACTCCTTGCGGGTGACGAAGTCGATGGCCGTGGAGGCGCGCAGCGAGGCATCGGGCTCGGAGGTGACGTGGCCGCCGGCGAAGCCGATGATGCACTTGGGATTCGCCGCTTTGATCATCTCGGCCGTGCGCACGTCGAGGCGAAACGACGGCGTGCTGGTGTGCAGCACGACGAAGTCGTAGCCGCTGGCGATCTCGACGCTCTGCGCCTGCGTCAGGTGTTCGGGCGGCGCATCGAGCACGCGGCTGCCCGGGATCATGCCGGCCGGGTAGCACAACCAGGTCGGATACCAGAACGACCAGACCTCTCGAGTAGCCTGATATCGCGAGCCCGCCCCACCGTCGAAATCGTCGTACGAGGGCGGGTTGAGAAAGAGCGTCTTCATGCGCTGCAAACCCCTCAGCGTTGTGTGGGCGGACCCTAGCCGCCCCCCCTTCGGAAGGCAAGACGCTTAAGGTCCGCGATGTCCGCCTGGTGTCGCTTGCAGTGCCACCGCTTCTAACGGCGCCCGCCGCCGCCGCGGCTGAAGCCGCCATAGCGCCCGCCGCCGAATCCGCCGGCCGCGCGCGCCCCCCAGTTGGCGTAGCGTTGGTTCAACATCTGCGCCCGTTGCCGTGCCGCGTAGTCGCGGTCGAGCCCGGCGGACAGCTCGCGGTTCCAGCCGGTCGACGGCACGTAGCGTGGACCTGCGGGCACGTACCCGCCGCCGTCCACCGCGCGACCGAGACCGGGAATCCCACCTTCATCAGCACGCGCCTGTGGCACATCGCGGACCACCTCGGCTTCGCGCGGCGCGGTATCGCCGCGGCGCTGCCAGCCATCGCCACCGTGCAGGTACAGGTTGCCATCGCCGCCCGCGAACCAGGCGCCGCCGGGCTCGCGGACCGCCACGGCCGAGCGGTCACCGTCGCTGACCGCGACTGCTTCGCCGCCGCCGGAGGTCTGCACGCGGGCCACGGAGCCGCGCTCGTTCTGATATCCCTCGACGCTCGCCGACCGCTGCGCGCCGTACACCACGCCGTGCTCCCACGAGGCGTAGGGGTTCGAACGGCCGTATCCCGCTACGGCAGTCCCGGTGCGCGGGTTGTAGGCCTCGACCGCCGCAACCGATTGGTCAGGGCCGTAGGCCGCGACACCGCGCGCCGCCGCCCCCGTGGCGGGATCGTACACGGCCCCCGCCGCGATGCCGCCGTATGGACCGTACCCGTAGCCGGCGCGATGGAAGCTGCCGTTCACCGGGTTGTAGTAGGCGTCGCAGCCGTAGGTATACGGGCGCGGGTAGTAGCGCGGCACCGCGCCGGCGGCGACGTAGGGCGCGTAGTAGTAACCGGTGCCCCAGCTGACCACGCCATCGGCGACATACTGGCCGAGATAGCCATCGGTGTAGCCGTCGACGACGGTATCGTCGGCGGCCTGGTACACGCGGACATAGGTCAGGTGGTAGGCGGGCGAGTTGGGGGGAATGCCGTAGATCGCCTCGGGCACCGAGGCCGCCACCGCCCACGGTCCGCTGGGCGAGGCGGCGGTGAACCATACCCCCTTCGCGCAGAGGTAGTAGGCATCGCCGACGCGGACCACATCGTCGCGCGTATTGATGGCATACGACAGCGCCGTGCCCTGGATCGGTGCGAACTGCGGCTCGCCGTCGTAGACGACCGTTGCCGTCGCATCCTTGCGAGTGACGCTAGCCAGATGGGGAATCTGCGC
Organism: uncultured Binatia bacterium (SeqCode); assembly: GCA_964455095.1. Taxonomy (GTDB): domain Bacteria; phylum Desulfobacterota; class Binatia; order HRBIN30; family CADEER01; genus CAYVUV01. The sequence goes on along the minus strand of CAYVUV010000069.1, from coordinate 63,743 downwards.
TTGCAGGGCCGCCTCGCGCGCCTCGCTGGTGTTGGGCACCGAGGCGAGCACCGCCGCCATCGGACCGTCGGGCGGGATCTTGGCGAAGTCCGCCGGCAGATCGCCGGTCGCATACGTCCACGGCCCCTCCAACGTCGCGGCGCGAAACCATCGCCCCGCCGCCAGGTAGTAGTAGGCCTTGGCGTAGCCGTCCCAGAACACCAGGCTTTCCGTGTTTTGGACGGCGTAGATGCCGGTGCCGGCGAGGCGCTGGTACTGCGGTTCGCCCACCATGACGATGAGCTCGGCGGGCACCGTCGACACGTAGATCTGCAGCGGCGGCAACCCTTCGGTCGGCGGGCCGGGGATCTTCGCAGTGACGTCCTGCCAGTCCGGGGTGGTCGGCAGCGTCGAGAAGCTCGGCGGCAGTTGCTCGGCATACTGCCACATGCCGGAGGCGAGCGACTCGCTGGTCAGCCATCCGCTCGAATCGAGCAGGAAGTAGCCGTCGGTGTCGGCGGCGCGCAGCAGCGGCCAGTTGGTGTTGATGGCATGCTGCAATGTCGTGCCGGGGATCGGTGCGAAGCTCGGAGGGCCGTCGAACAACACCAGACGCGCCGGCTGCCCGGCGAGAAAGATCGTCGGCGGAGCGGTGTTGAGCTGGACCGACGCGACAGCCTGTCCCGATGCGGCGAGGGCGGCGACCAGGGAGTCCATCGACAGCACCACGCCGCTGGTGGGCAGCAGTCCCGTCGCCAGCGTCCCCGCTGCCGCGCCGTCGGGGGCCGTCGGAAACTTCGCCTCGGTCACATGAATGCCGCTCAGCGTGACCGTGTGCTCCTGCCGGTCGGCATCGGTCTGCGCGGTGATGTGGAGCACGCCGCTCACGGCATCACCGCCCTTCGGCGTCAGCAGCACGCCGACGCGCCCGGTGAAGGTCATGAGATTCGTCCAAGCGTCCAACTGCGGTTCGTAGACGACCAGCTGGTTGCCGTCGCGCTCGAACTGTTGCGGCCAGGAGGTGGTATCCACCGCCTGTGTCGCGGCGGCGAAGAGCGTGATCGCGAGAGCGCAAGCCAGCGAGAGTGTTCGCATGGGCGGCATTGCTGACACGCCGCTGCCCAGCAGGTCAATGGAGCGCCGCGACAGGGCCGCCTCAGAGCGCGGAGAGCTGACGGGCCGTGATCGGCGTGAGGAGCATCCCGCGCAAGGTGTGCCAACGGTCTTCGCACAGATTGGGCAGCCCGTACCGGAATGACTTCTCCTGCACATGGCGCAGGGTGCCGAACATGCGGTCCCAGAACGAGAACACCTCGCCGAAGTCGGAGTTGTTCTCGGCCGCCAGCGGCGAATGGTGAATCCGGTGCAGCGCGGGGGTGATGAACACCCAGCGCATGGCCCGATCCAGGCCGTCGGGTAGCCGGACGTTGGCATGCTGAATCAAAGTGCCCGGCAACATCAGCAACCCGCGCGCCGCCACCAGCCACATGGGGAGACCACACACCCACAGCAAGCCGGTCTTCCAAGTCAGGTTGAGCGCCGTTTCCACGGGATGGAACCTCAGCGCGGTGGACACGTCGACTCGGTCGTCCGAGTGATGAGTGGCATGAATCAACCACAGCCAGCGGTTGGAATGGCAGAGTCGGTGAAACACATACTCGCCGAAGTCGACGAGGAGGACTCCAGCCACGATAAGCGCCGGGAAAGGCACCAGCACATTGTGCAGAAGACCCGCGGTCGTCACCCACATCCGGCCAGGGATGTCGAGCAACCACGAACCAACGACACAGTCGCCCAGAAGCACCGCCAAAACCCACAGCGAGAAGTTGCGCAGCACATGACGGGTGCGCTCGCTTTCCGATTCGACCGGGTCGAGCGGGACGGCGGCCTCGGCCAGCAACAGCAGCGAGAAGCCGGCGATGCAGATAGCCAGGTACGTCGTAGAGAGTATCGGCGTCAGGTCTTCCGCATGCATGCGATCATCCGGAGCGCGCGCCGCGTAACGGCGTCCGTGGAGGAGACTACTTGTCGCGACGCTTGCGAATGACCCGGGCGCCGCCAAGCCCCAGGCCGATGGCAAGCGCCACCAGCCCGACTTCCCCCAGAACCGGCGCACCGAAGAACAGCGATTGGTCGAAATGCCCGGCGTACACGGGGGACGCGCCCACCAGGGTCAAGACCGTGATCAGCCATCTCTTCATCGTGCAACCTCCCCGGAAACCGACTGCCCTGATACACAATTGTCACACTTTCGTAAAGCGCCGCCACAGTCTGCGGTGAGCAGCAACGGATGCTGACGTTGCCGAGCTATCCCCCGTGGCCCCATGCTACCTGCACGACGGACCGGACGGCGGAGGAGCCCTCTTCGTTCGCGCACCCGAAGTGGCGGTGCTACTTTGCGCATCATGCTTGGGCGAGCGTGGAACTTCCTTGGGAGCCCCGCAATGAGGCGCGCCTGCCTTTCGATCGGATTCGCCGCCGCCTTAATGCTCGCACCGGCTGTCCCGGCACAGGAACACCTTCACTCCCACGGTGAAAGGCAGGTCTTGGGGAGGGTCCACTTTCCAACATCCTGCCAGGGCGTGGACGCCGAGTTCACGCGCGCCGTCGCGCTCCTGCACTCCTTCGGCTACGAGGAATCGCGGCGCGCGTTCGAGGCTGTTGCTGAGAAGGACCCCTCGTGCGCCATGGCTTACTGGGGAATCGCGATGACCTGGTACCACCCGATCTGGGCCCCGCCGAATTCGCAGGAGTTGGCAGCGGGAACGGCCGCCGCGAGAAAAGCCGCGGAGCTCGGGGCAAGGACCGAGCGGGAGCGCGGATACATCGCCGCGATCGGCGCCTTCTATCGCGACTCCGATCGGCTCGATCACCAGACCCGCGCGCGGGCCTACCGCGATGCCATCGAGCAACTCTCGAAGCAGTTGCCCGACGACCATGAAGCGCAGATCTTCTACGCCCTGTCGCTGCTCGGCACGGCGCCGCCGAGCGACCCGACCTTCGCCAACGAAAAGAAGGCGGCCGCGATTCTGAACTCCCTCCTGCCCCTCGAGCCGGAGCATCCGGGTATCGCGCACTACATGATCCACTCGTTCGACTATCCGCAGCTGGCCGCCGATGCCCTCCCCGCAGCCCGCGCCTACTCCCGGATCGCACCGGACTCGCCGCACGCCCTCCACATGCCATCGCACATCTTCACCCGGCTCGGACTCTGGCAGGATTCGATCGCCTCGAACCTCGCGTCGGCTGACGCGGGCCGGCGGCTCGTCGCCCAGCGGCACCCCGGCGCGGCCTCCATGGACACGCTGCACGCCCTCGATTACCTCGAGTATGCCTACCTTCAGATTGGCGACGAGGCGGCCGCGCGACAGATCCTCGTGGAGGCCGCTGCCGCGAAAACGTTCGACGATCCGAGGTTTGCCGCGGGGTACGCGCTGGCAGCGATTCCCGCCCGCTTTGCCTTGGAACGGCGAGACTGGAGGGCCGCGGCACAACTCGAGCCGTCCTCTGCGGCGCTGGTCTGGGCGAACTTTCCCTATGCCCCCGCCATCACGTACTTCGCCCAGGCGATCGGCGCGTCTCGCGCCGGGGCGCTCGACCGCGCCAGATCGGCGCTGCGCCAGATCGAGACGATCCGCGCCGACCTGCAGAAGTCGCCCATTGCCGGCCCCTACGACTGGACCAACCAGGTAGAGTCGGCACGGCTGGCGGCGGCGGCCTGGCTCGCGTACGCCGAAGGGCAAAAGGACGAGGCCGTGAAGATGGCACGGGCCGCAGCACAGCTCGAGGAACGGACCGGTAAGCATCCCGTCACCCCCGGCCCGCCGCTGCCGGCGCGAGAGCTTCTCGGCGACATGCTCCTCGAGATGGACCAACCCGCCGGGGCCCTCGAGGCGTACGAGGCGTCGCTGCGCGAGGCGCCAAATCGGTTCAACAGCCTCTACGGCGCGGCCCGTGCAGCGGAGCTTTCGAACAAAGCCGATCGCGCACGCGAGCTGTACGCCGCGCTCCTCAAGCAGTGCGTCGCCGACTCGCCGCGACCCGAGCTGGTCGTGGCGCGGAAGTTCACGGCCGGCGCGAGCTAAGAGCCGCAGAAGGCGCCGCAGCCTCGGACCCTCCCCCCTGCAGCCCGTGATCGTGGTCACGCCGCCCCTTCTTTCCCCATATCGGGCGCCTGGCTCGCCGGCTTGCGCTCTTGTATATGCCGCAGACCATGGAGCGTGAGATCCGCCGCATCTTTGCCGAGAGTGTCGCGGCGCAGCAGCGCTTTGCGCGGCGCCACGCGGCGGCGCTGGCCGGCGTGATCGCCGTGACGCGCGATGCACTGGCTGCTGGACGCACGCTGTTTTTCTTCGGCAACGGCGGCAGTGCGGCCGATGCGCAACACCTCGCGGCGGAGTTCGTCAACCGCTACAAGCTGGCGCGCGCGCCGCTGCCGGCGCTGGCGCTGACCACCGACACGTCGGCGCTGACCAGCATCGCCAACGACTTCGGCTACGAGGAAGTCTTCGCCAAGCAGCTCGAGGCGCTCGGCCGGCGCGGCGACGTCGCCTTCGCCATCTCCACCAGCGGCAACGCCGCCAACGTCCTGCGCGCCGTCGCCCGCTGCCGCGCGCTCGGCATCGTCACCGTCGGCCTGACCGGCGGTCGCGGCGGCGAGCTGGCCGGTGCCGTCGATCACCTGTTGTGCGTCGACAGTGCGACCGACACCGCGCGCATTCAGGAAACCCACATCGTCATCGGCCACGCGCTGTGCGAGCTGGTCGAGACGGCCCTCGCCGCCGGAGTCGCACGGCCGCGCACGCGCCAGCGCGCGGCCAGTCGCCCGCGCCGCGCCGCCCGCCCCTGACGCCGATGCCCCGCAAGCCGGTCTCGCGTCCGCCACTCGACGCGCCCATCGATCTTCGCCGCGTGCGCACCTACCCGCTCGCCGGCCGGCGCAGCAAGGTCGCCACCGCCGCGCTCGGCAGCGTGCCGGCGCCGCAGCGCTCGGTCGGCCAGTTTCTCGCCGCGCTGCCCGACGTGCTCGCGGCCCGCGACCTGCGCGCCGTCGCCGGCGCCATCGCCGCCTGCCATCGCGCCGGACGCGTCGTGGTGCTCGGCATGGGCGCGCACCCGATCAAGGTCGGCCTCAGCCCGCTGATCATCGACCTCATGCGCCGCGGCATCGTCTCGGCCGTGTGCATGAACGGCGCCGGCATCATCCACGACTTCGAGCTCGCCTGGCACGGCGCGACGTCCGAGGACGTCGGCCCCGCCCTGGTCGACGGCCACTTCGGCATGGCCGAGGAGACCGGCCGCTTCCTCAACGAAGCCATCGCCGCCGATCCCGGCGCCGGGATCGGCACCGCCGTCGGCCACGCCATCCGCGCCGCCCGCCCGCCGCACGTGTCGCTCAGCATTCTCGCCGCCGGCGTGCGGTTCGGCGTGCCGGTGACCGTGCACGTCGCGGTCGGCACCGACATCATCCACATGCACCCCTCGGCCGACGGCGCCGCCATCGGCGCCGCCAGCCTGGCCGACTTCCATCGCCTGGCCGGCATCGCCCAGCACCTCGACCGCGGCGTCTTCATCAACCTCGGCTCGGCCGTCATCGTCCCCGAGGTGTTTCTGAAGGCGCTCAACCTGGCGCGCAACGTCGGCTGTACCGTCGGCGGCCTGGTCACGCTCGACATGGACTTCACCCGCCACTACCGCCCGCTGGTCAACGTCGTACAGCGTCCGACCGCACCCGACGGCCGCGGCTATCAGCTGGTCGGCCACCACGAGATCATGTTCCCGCTACTCTGCGCCGCGGTGCTCGACGCGCTCAGTAAGCGGCCGCCGCGCGGCCGGCGCGCCAAGTAACTGTTCTTATTTCCTCTCCCGGATGGGAGAGGATTAAGGTGAGGGGGATTCAACTGCGCCGAAGGCCACAGTTGCAGTTTCGTCTTGCGCGAGCCGCTAAGGCGGGGGTGGCTTCGCCGATCAATTCATCCCCCTCATCCTGTCCTTCTCCCCTCCGGGAGAAGGAACCCTCTCGCGATACGACGCAGCTAGGTTCACAGCTTGAGGAAGATGTCGCGCGTCGCCTCGCTGGTGAGCTGGCTCACCGAGGTGATGTGATCGCTGAAATCCTTCAGCGCCCCGAGCGAGCTCGAGCCGCCGACGTCGATCAGGACGGAGAACAGCGAGAAACCCAGCGCCTCCTTCTCGCGCTTGAACTCGCGCAGCCACTCCGCGTCGACGCGGCACTCGCCGTCGGTGATGAACACCACGTCGCCGCGCTTGTCGCGGCTGCGGCGCAGGCAGTCGACCGCCGCCGACAGCGGCTTCTGGAAATCGGTGCCGCCGCCGGGAAAGTATTCGGCCAGGGCGAAGACGTTGGGCATCTCGACGGCATACGGCTGGCGCGGGTTGAGATCGAGAATCTGTAGCGGCGTCTCGGGCGAAGCGAAACAGATCGAGCGGAAGCGACGGCGCTGGCGGCTGGCGATGTCGAGCAGCGTCAGCGTCACGGCCTTCGACCAGATCTCCTTGTCGCCGGCCATCGACGAGCTGCCGTCGAGGCACACCACCATCGGCCCGCGCCCCTTCTCCTCGCGCGCGCGCAGCTCGTAGACCAGCAGCGCGCCGTCGAGGAAACGGCGGGCGAAGTCGCGCCGCAGCAGCGGATGGCGCAGGCTGACCAACTCCGGTGGCAGCAGACGGCTCAGCTCGGCGCCGGTGCCGACTTCGTACATCTCCGCATTGGCGCGCTCGTAGAGCTTCTGGCGCAGGGCGCGGGCGCTCTCGCGCATGCGCCCGACCAGCTGCGCCATGCGCTTCAGCTTCGGGTTGCGCGCCAGGCGGTGGCCGAGCTCGATCTGCGCCCCGGGCGGCGACTGGTGCCCGGCACCGAGCTGCAAGCTCCAGCGCTCGGCCTCCTCGCGCGCGCCCTCGAGCTCTTGCGCCACGCGCTCGAGGGGCGCCGTGATGCGTGTCCGATTGCGCGCCGCCGCGTCGCGGAAGTCCTCGTCCATGCGCCGCGCCTGCTGCTCGAGGCGCCGCTCGGCCTGCGCCGCCTCGCGCCGCAGGCGGTTGTGCAGCTCGGCGAGCTGGCGCTCCGCCGACTGCCCCTCGCGCTGGGCGCGCAGCGTCTCGGCCGTTTCCGCCTGCGCGAGGCGGCTGGCGATCTCCTCCTCCTGCTGCTGCACGTTCCACAGGTCGAGCATCTCGCCGCGCGTCAGCACGCGCTCCGACTTGAGCAGCTCGAGCAACGCCTCGCCGAGCAGCAGCGTCGCCAGCCCGGCCACCGGCTCGTCGAGCACCGTCTGCTGGCGCAGCGTCTCGACCGCCGCCGCCGCGCGCAGCTCGTCGAGGATCAGGCGGTAGAACCCCGCGCTCGGCGCGACGATCTCGGCCGGGTGTGTGACGACATTGAGCTTGAACAGCAGGGCGAAGAGATCGAGCAGGAAGCCGTCGAAATGCGGCAGCAGCTTGGCGCCGCTCGCCTCGAGCGCCTGCAGCGACGGCGAATCGTCGACGAGCGCGGCGTAGGCGCTGCGGTCGTAGGTGTCGGATTCGATCCAATGCGTCCGGCGCATGTACGCGCCCGGCGACCGTCCGGCGACGGCGCCTACAGCGCCTCCAACATCTGCTGCTGAATGGTCTCGATCTCCACCCGCACGGCCTCGACCGCGTCGAGCGGCCGGCCGGCGCCGCGCGCGTCCTCGAGGATGCTCGCCAGGCGGGCGAGGATGTTGCGGATCTTGGTGTGCGCCTCGACAACGGCGCGGCTGCGCAGATCGTGGCTCTCCCACTGGCGATGCGCATAGTCGCGCAGCTCGCGGGTCTGGAACAGCAGCGCCTTGGCCTCGTCGACGTACCCGCGCAGCAGGCGCTGGATGATCGTGCGCACCTCGGCGTGCTCGCTCGGCGCCCGCCACAAGACATGCTCGAGAAAGAAGACGTCGTCCTCGCCCACCTCGCTGCGTCCGTGCAGGTACGCGTGCGCGCGCAGCAACTCGACGGCTTGATGGTAGCGGCGGTCGGAGGAGACCAGCTGCGCGCGGCCGAGCTCGCGGCGCAGCTCGACCAGCACGCGGTAGATCGGATCGGGGACCACCACGGCGCGCGCCTCGGCCTGGGCGGTCTGCAGCGCCGCCAGCGGCAGCGCCGTGCGCGCGGCCGGGGGGCGCGCCTGCAGCATCTTCAGAAAGCGGAAGTCCTCGTCGATGTAGCCGACCGCGAAGCGCAGCAGGAAGCGGTCGTAGAGCGCCTGCAGCTCGTCGTCTTCGGGCAGTTCGTTGCTGGCGCCGAACAGCGAGATGAGCGGCACGGTGGTGATTTCGCGGCCGTTGTGGAAGCGGCGCTCGTTGACCAGCGAGAGCAGCGCGTTGAGGATCGACGAGTTGGCCTTGAACACTTCGTCGAGAAAGGCGATGTGCGCTTCCGGCAACTTGAACGTCGTCACGCGCCGGTAGTCGTCTTGCTCCAGCGCCGCCAGGCTGACGGCGCCGAAGAGCTCCTCGGGCGTGGTGAATTTTGTCAGCAGCCACTGAAAGTACTGCGCCCCGTCGAGGCGCCGGCACAGCTCGTCGGCCAGCATCGACTTCGCTGTGCCGGGCGGACCGATCACCAGCACATGCTGACCGCTGAGCAGCGCGGCCAGCGCGCCGTCGATCAGCTCCGCGCGCTCCAGAAAGATCTGCGCCAGCTCGTCGCGGATGCGGCGCAGGATGTCACGCGGGGTCATGCGGCTGATGCTAAGAGCGCGCTGCGTTGGATTCAAGTGCTTCGCGCACCTCGTCGCAGCGCTTGACACGCCGAAGCACGCCTTTATAAGAACCGCGCGGTGAAAAAAGTTAAACGTCAGAAGAAAGACACCGGTCCGGCGACGGTGTTGCGCTTCACCGAGGACCACCTCTGGGTGCGAGCCGAGGCCGATCGCGCCCAGATCGGCATCTCCGAGCAGGGGCAGCACGACCTCGGCGAGATCATCGCCGTCGAGCTGCCCGGCGTCGGCGACCCGATCGAAATGGGCGAGCCGTTCGGCGAGCTGGAGTCCGTGCGCACGGTCCAGGAGCTGATCGCGCCGATCACCGGCACGGTGCGGGCCGTCAACGGGGACCTCGAGGATCACCCAGAGTTGGCCAACGAAGATCCCTACCAGGAGGGATGGCTGATCGAGATCGAGGTGGCCGACGAGGCCGAGCTCGACGAGCTGATGGGCAGCGAGGAGTACGAGGAGTTCCTCGCCGAAGACGCGGACTGAGCGCCGCGCCATTTCCGTTCATCTCCTCCGCGCGGCGCGGACGTCCCGGCGCCGATCGATGCCAAAGGAGGAATGATGGACGACGCGCAGTCCCTCGATGCGCTGCACCAACGCCTGCACCGGCTGGAACGGGCGCACCGTCGGCTCAAACGGATCGGGCTGGTCGTCACAATCGCGCTCCTCGCCGCCGGCGGCTGGCTCGCCAGTTCGCCCCGCCGGATCGAAGCGACCGCGCTCAGCCTGACCGACCAGAACGGCAAAGTGCGCGTGTTGTTGACCGTCGCCAGCGGCTTGAGCCTCCTCGACGAGCACGGGCGGCCGCGCGCCGGACTCAGCATCGACGCCACCGGCCCGGCGCTGACGCTCTCCGGCGGCGAAGGGCAGAGCCGCGCCACGCTGGGCGTCAATGCCGAGGGGCCCGCCCTCGCCTTCACCGACCGCGCCGGCACCACACGCGCCGTGCTCGCCGCGCTCGACGCCGGCCCGGGCGTGGTCCTCTACGACGACCAGGGCCGCGATCGCGCCGGCCTGGTCGTGCAGCGCGGCGGGCCGCTCCTCGCCCTCGCCGACGAACGCGGCAGCGTGTTATGGAGCGCTCCACCCGGCGCGCCCATCCCGCGCTGAGCAGCATAGTGTATCTCGAACGGTGATTTTTCTCCGGACTTCGGCTTCCCCCCTTTAGCAAAGGGGGAAGCCACAGGAGGCAGCGATGTCGAGCGAGGTGGTCGAGCGGCTCAACAGCTTTGGCAGCGATCGCCTGCCCGGACTGATCGGCTTGGAGATTCTCACCTGCACCGCCGCGCGCGTCACCGGCCGCGTTCCGATCTCGCCGCCGCTGATCGCCGGCACCGGGTTCGTCTGGGCCCCGGTCGTCATCGCCCTGGCCGACACGTTGTGCGCCTACGGCACCGGCGAGGCGCGCCCGAAGGACTCGCAGAGCTTCACCACCGTCGAGCTCAAGACCAACTTCCTCGGCACCGTCGCCGCCGGCGGCGCGATCTACGGCGAGGCGACGCCGGCGCACCTGGGCCGCACCACACAGGTGTGGGACGCCGTGGTGATGAACGAGGCGACGCGCAAGACGATCGCGCTGTTTCGCTGCACACAGCTGGTGCTCTACGCGAAGTGAAGCGCGGCGCGTGCGGGCCTCGCGCGCCTGGCGCTGGTGGGGGGCAGGCGTGGGGTTGCTCGGGGTGGTGGCGATTGCCGGTCCGCTCTGGGTCGCATCGCAGTGGTCGGCGCCGGTGCCGCGGCGGGTCGGACCTCCCCCGGCTGATCTGGGCGCGGAGAGCGTCGAGATCGACAGCCCGTCCGGACACCACCTGCGCGGCTGGTTCGCGCCCGGTGCCAAAGGCATGGGGGGCGTCGTGCTGCTGCACGGCGTGCGCGAGAGTCGGCGCGCCATGCTCGGCCGCGCGCGCTTCCTGCACCGCCACGGCTACTCGGTGGCGCTGTTCGACTTCCACTCGCACGGCGAGAGCGACGGCGACCGCATCACGTTCGGCTACGGCGAGGCGGGCGACGCGCGCGCGGCGGTCGACTTCCTCGCCCAGCGGCGGCCGGGCGATCCGCGCGCCGCGATCGGCTTCTCGCTCGGCGGCGCCGCCTGTCTTCTGGGACACGAGCCGCTGCCGGTCGACGCGTTGGTACTCGAAGCCGTGTATCCCGACATCGACACGGCCATCGCCAATCGCCTGCGCCTGCGCCTGGGCGGGTTGGGCCCGTGGCTCACGCCGCTGTTGACGCTCCAGCTCGGGCCGCGCTGGGGCATCGATCGGCGCGACCTCCGCCCGGTCGACGCCATCCGCCGCATCCGTGCGCCGCTGCTGCTCATCGCCGGCGCGGTGGATCCGCGCACGACCCCGACCGACGAACAGCGCCTGTTTGCCGCCGCGCCGAATCCCAAGGAAATGTGGCTCGTGCCCGGTGCCGCGCACGTGAACTTTCACCGCCATGCGCCGCGGGAATACGAAGCGAAAGTGCTGAGCTTCTTCGCCCGCTACCTGCGCAATTCGTGAAGGTCTTCTCCGAACGGGAGGGCGAGGCTCCTGCCGAGCCGTGCCTCAATGTGGCAGAAGGCTCCGCGGGAGCGTCGCCCTCCCAAAAGCACAAGAGAAAGAAGGCGCCTTGAACGCCCTCAGGCGGGCGGGTGCCCCTCGACGAGCACTGGAAACTGGCGCTCCGGTGCGTCGCACGGGGTGTGCACGCGCGCACCGGCGGCGTCGAGTTGCACCGTGCGCGCGTTGAAGGGCGCGAACTGCACGATGTACGCCTTGCGCACGTCGGCGGTGAGGTTCGCCCCGGTGCGGTGCGGCGTCAGGCTCGAGAACACCACGATGCTGCCGGCGCGCGCCGCCACCGGCACCGCCGCCGGCGGCCGCTCGAGACAGCACCAGCCGTACTCGGTCATCCAGTGGCGCAGCGTGCCGCGCCGGTGCAGACCGGGCACGACCCAGGGACAGCCGTTGGCCTCGTCGACGTCGGTGAGCGCCACCCAGCAGGTGAGATACTGCTGCGGTTCGAGGTACGTGTAGCCGTTGTCCTGGTGCCACGGAAAATCCTCGCGCATGCCGGGCTTCTTGTAGACGGCTTGATCCCAATAGAGGCGCACGTCGGGACCGATCAGATCGTGCGCCAGATCGCGGAACACCTCACCCGCACAAAACGCGCGCAGCGCCGGCGACCGCGCCACCAGATGGATGGTGAAGGTGATCTCGCCGGCCCGCGCGATGAACAGCTTCTTGTCCTCGCACGCCTGCAGGAACGCCTCGCTCTGCGCTTCCATCGGATCGATGAGCGCCGTGACGGCGCGCAGGGCATCGGCATCGAACGCATCCTCGAAGAGGAAGTAGCCGGCTTCGTTGTACTGCGCGGCCTGGCCCGCCGTGATGCGCCGCAATGGCCCGGGCGCGGGCATCCAGGTGAAGCCGTCGTTGAGCGGATGCGGTTCCAGCTCCATGTCTGCGCAGATACAACGCCGGCCCCCGGCGCGCCAAGCCCGCGGCGCTGGTCTCACGCCGCGGCACTCGCTATGGTCGCGCGATGCCACTCCCCGCCCGCGGTGCCGACGCCTCCGCCTTGCTCGTCGAGCTCGGCGCGCGCCAGGCGCGCGACGTCGACTGGAAATCGGGCCGCGCCTTCAGCCTGGCGTACTATGCCGGCGACGACGTCTACGACCTCGCGCAGCGCGCATACGCCAAGTACCTCTCGACCAACGCGCTCAACGTCGGCGCCTTTCCGAGCTTGCGCGGGCTGCAGGCCGAGGTGGTCGAGATGGTCTCCGATCTGCTGCACGGCGGCCCGGAAGCCGCGGGCTTCATGACCAGCGGCGGCACCGAGAGCATCCTGCTGGCGGTCAAGGCCGCGCGCACGCGCGGCCGCCAGCGCGGCATCGACGCGCCCGAGATGGTGCTGCCGACCACGGCGCACGCGGCGTTCGAGAAAGGCGCCGAGTACTTCGGCGTCAAGTCGGTGCGCGTCCCGGTGGGTGCCGACTTCCGCGCCGACGCCGCGGCCATGGCGCGCGCGCTGACGCCCAACACCATGCTGCTCGTCGCCTCCGCGCCCGCCTATCCGCAGGGTGTCATTGACCCGGTCGCCGCGATCGCCGCGCTGGCGGCCGAGCGCGACATCAACTGCCATGTCGACGCCTGCATGGGCGGCATCACGCTGCCGATGATGGAACGCCTCGGCTACCCGATTCCGCCCTTCGACTTCCGCGTCCCCGGGGTCACGTCGATCTCCGTCGACCTGCACAAGTACGGCTACACCGCCAAGGGCGCCGCCGTCATCCTGCACCGCACCAAAGCGCTGCGGAAGCACCAGACCTTCGTCACCGACAACTGGCTCGGCGGCCTCTACGCCAGCTCCGGCTTGCTCGGCACCAAGGGCGGCGGGGCGATCGCCGCCGCCTGGGCGGTGATGCGCTACCTCGGCGAGGAGGGCTATCTGCGTCTGACTCGCGTCGCGCGCGAGGCCACCGAGGCACTGGTTGCCGGCCTGCGCGCCACGCCCGGCGTCGTCGTGCTCGGCGAGCCCGAGGCGACACTGGTCGCCTTCACCTTCACCGACGCCGATGCCTTCGCCGTCGGCGACGCGCTCGGCCAGCGCGGCTGGCATGTCGATCAACAGCAGCCGCCGCCCAGCCTGCACTGCATGGTCAACGCCGTGCACGCTCCGGTCATCGCCGAGTTCCTGCGCGCGCTGCACAGCGCCCTCGCCGCGGTGCGCGCCAGCGGCAGCACCGCGGCGCAGAAGGCGTACGGCGCGCTCGAGTAGCGCGCGGCGCCCTACTCGGCCGGCGCGAGGGCGGCGGGCGCGGCGTTGCGTTCGACGTGGAAGACGTACTCGCCCGGTTTGATCCAGCCGAGGTGCTCGCGCGCCAGGCGCTCGAGGTACGCGTCGTCGTGCTGCAGGCGGTCGACGTGGGTGCGCAGCGCTTCGTTGCGCTGCTCGAGGCGGTAGGCAATCGACTCGGCGCGCGCCTGTTGGCGCTGCAGGCTGCGCCAGTGCAGCACGCCGCGGCTGCCGACGACGGCGAAGAACGCGCACACCGCCAGCGCAACGAAGCCCGCTGCGATCACACCTTTGTAATTCTTCGGCAGCGGGGGTAGATAGCCCATCCAAATTCGCTCGCGGGCCGCAGTGTACTCAAGCGGTGCCAGAGAGGCAATGCGGAGGAGGCAGGAAGATGCGCATTCAGAATGTCACCGCGAGAGAGATCCTCGACTCGCGCGGCAACCCCACCGTGGAAGTCGATGTGCGCTTGCGCGGCGGCGCGCTCGGGCGCGCCGCCGTGCCGTCGGGCGCCTCGACCGGCGAGCACGAGGCGCTCGAGCTGCGCGACGGCGGCAAGCGCTACAAGGGCAAGGGCGTCGCCAAGGCGGTGGAGAACGTCAACCGCACCATCGGCCCCAAGTTGCGCGGGCGCGATGCGAGCAAGCAAGACGCGATCGACCGCTTCATGATCGACCTCGACGGCACGCCCACCAAGCGCCGCCTCGGCGCCAACGCCATCCTCGGCGTCTCGCTCGCCGTCGCCAAGGCGGCGGCGGCCGCCGCCGGCGAGCCGCTCTACCGCTACCTCGGCGGGCGCAAGGCCGTGACGCTGCCGGTGCCGATGCTGAACATCCTCAACGGCGGCGCCCACGCCGACAGCTCCGTGGATCTGCAAGAGTTCATGGTGGTGCCGGTAGGCGCCCGCACGTTCGCCGAAGGGCTGCGCATGGGCACCGAGGTGTTCCACACCTTGAAAGGCGTGCTGGCCGCGCGCGGCTACGTCACCGCCGTCGGCGATGAGGGCGGCTTTGCGCCGCGCCTGCCGTCGAACGAGAACGCCATCGAGCTCATCCTCGAAGCGATCGAGAAGGCGGGGTACAAAGCGGGCCGGCAGATCGCGCTGGCGCTCGACCCGGCCGCGAGCGAGTTCTACGACGACGGCGCCTACGTGTTCCGCAAATCGGACGGCTCGCGCCGCAGCGGCGCTGGGATGGTCGATTTCTGGGCCGACTGGTCGCGCAAGTACCCGATCGTCTCGATCGAGGACGGTCTCGACGAGGACGACTGGGACGGATGGGGTGCGCTCACCAAGCGCCTCGGCAAGCGCGTGCAGCTGGTCGGCGACGATCTCTTCGTCACCAACAGCGTACGCCTGCAGCGCGGCATCGACCAGGGCGTCGGCAACTCGATTCTCGTCAAGCTCAACCAGATCGGCACCCTCACCGAGACGCTGGAGACCATCGCGCTGGCCAAACAAGCCGGCTACACGACGGTGATCTCGCACCGCTCGGGCGAGACCGAGGACAGCACCATTGCCGACCTCGCGGTGGCGGTGAACGCCGGCCAGATCGAGACCGGCAGCCCGTGCCGCGGCGAGCGCACGGCCAAGTACAACCAGCTCCTGCGCATCGAGGAGATGCTCGGCAAGCGCGCCGTGTATCCGGGCAAGGCGGCGTTCAAGCGCTAGATCGGGTGGCCCTCTTCCCCGCGCCGGGGCGGAGCGATACAAGACAGTCGCTGGTTCCCCCCTTTGAAAAAGGGGAGTGTTTTTTTCGGGAGTGTGGTGGAGCGGATGAACGATCTGGTGGCGGCGCTGAACCCGATGCAGCAACAGGCGGTCCTGCACGGCGATGGGCCGCTGCTCATCCTGGCCGGCGCCGGGTCGGGCAAGACGCGCACGCTCACGCACCGCGTCGCGCATCTGATCCGCGACCGCGACGTCGCGCACTGGCGCATCCTGGCCGTCACCTTCACCAACAAAGCGGCGGCCGAGATGCGCGCGCGCGTCGAGCGCCTGCTCGGCCCCGACCAGCTGCCGTGGGTCTCGACCTTCCACTCCGCCTGCGTGCGCATCCTGCGCCAGGAGATCGAGGCGTTCGGCTTCACGCGCAACTTCGGCATCTACGACGACCGCGATCAGGAGAAGCTGGTCAAAGACTGCCTCGCCGACCTCGGCATTCCCGAAGAGACGTTGGCCCCGCGCCTGGCCGCGACGCTGATCGACTCGGCCAAGAACCGCGGCTTGTTGCCGTCCGACTGCGCCGACTCGGACGAGTTTCACGAAGGGTTGGCGCGCGTCTACGCCCGCTACCAGGACAAGCTGCGGCGCGCCAACGCGCTCGATTTCGGCGACCTGCTGCTCACCACCGTGCAGCTCTTCGAATCCGAACCCGCCGTGCTCGACCGTTACCGCGAGCGTTTTCGCCACGTGCTGGTCGACGAGTACCAGGACACCAACAGCGTCCAGTACCGGCTCACCAACCTCCTCGCCTCGCACCACCGCAACCTGTGCGTGGTCGGCGACGACGACCAGTCCATCTACCGCTGGCGCGGCGCCGAGATCGCCAACATCCTCGACTTCGAGCGCGACTACCCCGACGTCACGGTCATCCGCCTGGAGCAGAACTACCGCTCGACCGGCAACATCCTCGCCGCCGCCGGCGCCGTCGTCGCCTGTAACCGCCAGCGCAAGGGCAAGACGCTGTGGACGCAGAACCCGCTCGGCGAGAAGGTCGCGCTGGCGCTGCTCGAGAACGACCTCGAAGAGGCGCGCTTCGTCGCCACCGAGATCCACCGCCTCGAACGCGCCGGGCGGGCGCGGCGCGACATCGCCGTCTTCTACCGCACCAACGCGCAGTCGCGCTCGATCGAAGAATCGCTGGTGCGCGAGCGCATCCCGTACGTCATGGTCGGCGGCGTCAAGTTCTTCTCGCGCACCGAAGTGAAGGACGTGCTCGCCTACCTGCGCGTGCTGGTCAATCCGGCCGACTCGCTGTCGGCCAAGCGCATCGTCAACGTCCCGCCGCGCGGCATCGGCACCACCACCGTCGAGCGCATCGCCGCGCTCGAAGACGAAGCCGGCGGCTTCCTGCCCGCCTGCGCGCTGGCGCTCGAGCGCGGCGTGCTCAAGCCCGGCGCGGCCGACAAGGTGCAGTCCTTCGTCACGCTGCTCTCCTCCTTCCGGCAGCGGCTCGAGCGCCTGCGCTACCCGCAGCTCACCGCGGCGCTCATCGAAGAGACCGGCTACGCCCCGCTGCTGCGCGAGGCGGGCAGCGTCGAGGCGCGCGAGCGGCTGCAGAACCTCGACGAGCTCCTCAAGGGCATGGAGGAGCACGCCGGCTCCGAGCTGACGCTGCAGGACTACCTGGAGCAGGTGGCGCTGGTGACGGACCTCGATTCGTACGACGGCAGCGCCGACCGGGTGACGCTGATGACCCTGCACGCCGCCAAAGGCTTGGAGTTCCCGTTCGTCTTTCTCACCGGCATGGAAGAGGGCTTGTTCCCGCACGCGCGCGTCTCCGGCAGCGACATCGAGGAGGAGCGGCGGCTGTGCTACGTCGGCATGACGCGCGCCATGACGCGGCTGTACCTGACGCACGCCGAGCGGCGCCGCGTCTACGGCGACTTCCAGGTCAACCCGCGCAGCCGCTTCATCGACGAGATTCCGCCCGAGTTGCTCGCGCCGATCGCGGCAACGGTGCGCCGGCCGGCACCGCGGCCGAACGGCTACGCCGCGCCGCGCGGCTGGCAGCCGTCGCGCCCCCAACGCGACTGGCAGCCGGCCGCGGCCCCGACCCCGCAACGCCACGGCGCCGAGACGGCGTGGGACGACGACGGCGAGCGCATCCGCGTCGTCTACGACAGCGAGGACGCGCTGCGCGTCGGCAGCCGCGTGCGCCACGGCACCTTCGGCGTCGGCACCATCAAGGGCCTCGAGGGTGCCGGCGAGCAGCAGAAGGTCACCGTGCTGTTCGCCAAAGTCGGCGCGAAGAAGCTGCTGCTGAAGTTCGCCGGGCTCGAGCCGGCCTGAGCGGTCGACACCTCCCCCCACCCGCGAGCCGGTGCTAGGGTAACCGGCGATGCGCTCGTTCCAGGCCCGGCGCGCCGCCGCCTCGCCCATCACGCGCGGCGTGCGCCGTTGGCTGCTCGCCCTCAACGTCGCGCTGATGCTCGTCGCGCTCGGCCTGGCCATGGCAGCGGCTCGGCGCGCCCTGCTTCTGGTCGCGCTGGTGCCGCTCGCCTTCGCACCGTTCTGCTACGCGCGGCTGCGCTTTCATCACGCCCTCGAGCGCGCCCTGGAACGGCGCCCAACTGCCGCCGTCAGACTGGCCATCGTCGCCGCGGGGCTCGACGCCGTCATGATCGCGCAGCTGCTCACCGCGCGCCTGACGGACCCCGTGCCGCTGCTGCAAGCGCCGGGCGTCGCGTGGATCGGCGCCGTCTGGTTCAGCGCGCACGCCTTGCTGCTCCTGGGTTACGCCGTCGTCGGCCTGGCGCGACTGCCGCGGCGGGCGCTGCATCTGATCCGCGCGCGTCGCCAACATGCCGCCGAGCCCGCCTTCTCGCCCGAGCGGCGGCAATTCCTGCAGCAGGCCGGTGTGCTCGGCGCCGGCGTGCCGTTCATCGTCTCGCTGTCCAACATCCAGCTCTCGTACGACTTCCAAGTCCAGGAGCACGAGATCACGCTGCCGCACTGGCCGCGCGCGCTGGATGGATTGCGCGTCGCGCACCTCTCCGACATTCACGTCGGCGGCGCGATGAACCGCGATCGCCTGCGCCACATCGCCGCGCTGACCCGCTCGACGCGGCCCGACCTGGTCCTCCATACCGGCGACTTTCTCACCCACCGCAGCGGCGACTTCGACGTGCCGCTCTACGAAGCCCTGGCGCAAATCCCCGCCCCGTACGGCCACTGGGCCTGCTTCGGCAACCACGACTTCGACGACCCCGCGCGCCTGGTGCGGCGCCTCGCCGATGCCGGCGTCACCGCGCTGCGCGGCCGGCTGAGCACGCTCGCAATCGACGGGCAGGCCCTCGAAATCGCCGGGCTCGACTTTCTCTTCCAGCGCGGCGATCGCACGGCGCAGTATGCACCCGTGGCTGCGCGGTTGGGCCCGCGCACCGGCGCGCCGCGCCTGCTGCTCAATCACGATCCAAGCGCCTTCGCCGCGCTGCCCGGCGATGTCGCGGATCTCGTCCTCTCGGGACACACGCACGGCGGGCACATCGGCATTCAGCTCGGACCGGAGCGCGCCATCACCGTCGTCGGCCTGGTCGGCATCCCCGATCAGGGCCTCTTCGAACGCGGCGACATGCGCCTCTTCGTCACCCGCTGCGTCGGCTTCTACGGCTACCCGATGCGCCTCGGCATCCCGCCCGAGATCGCGCTGCTGACGCTGCGCGCTCCGGTGTAGGTGAGGAGGCCCGCAGACCCCCTTCGACGAGCTCGGGGTGAGCGGAAGAGGAGTCCTTTTGAAAATGGTCTTCGTGGGTTGGTGTGGGGGTCGCGACGCGACTTGGGCCGGGGCTCCGGCCGCTCGCCCGAACACTCCGGGCCCTCTCCCGGATGGGAGAGGGTTGGGTGAGGGGGATTGAACGCTCTGCCAACCTCATTTGCCCGCAGTGCATCACGCGAAGCCACGGGTGCGCGACCGACAAAGGGCTGTGGAAGAGGCTCATGGAATCCCCCTCACATCCGGGAGTGGGAACCGAAGCTCGGTGCTTCATTTCACCCACACCAACCCACGAACACCCTTTCGAAAGAGGCGGGGATCCGCTCATGCTGAGCCCGTCGAAGCACGGGGCGGGTTCTGAGCCGAGACCTTGACCGCGGCCGCGCGCATACGCCATAGCCAGGGCATGCAGATCGTCGACGCGGACGCGCACGTCATCGAGGGAGCAGATCTCATCCGGGGGTTGATGGCCGACTTCCCCGACAAGGTGCGCTTCGCGCGCGCGGGCGAGGTGGGCGCCATCTACTTCGAGGAGCGCCCGTATCCGAACCCGGTCGGCCCGGGCGCCGGGTGCCCGCCGACGGAAGGCCTCAGCATCGACCGCGGCAGCAACCCGTTCACACCCGAGGGCGTGCTCGCCGACGCCGACCGCGAGCAGATCCACGCCATGGTCCTCTTCCCCTCGGCGCTGCTCGGCTTGCCGGCCTTCGACGACCCGGCGTTCACCGCCGAAGTGGCGCGGCGCTACAATCGCTGGATGGCCGCGTACTGCCGGCCGCACGGCGGGCGCCTGGCGGGCGTGGCGCTGGTGCCGATCGAGGACGTCGCCGCATCGGTCGAGATCCTGCGCGAGGCAAAGCAGCTCGGCCTGGTGGCGGCGATGATCCCGGCGTGTCTGCGCGAGCGCAACCTCGACCACCCGTCACTGGAGCCGTTCTTCCGCGCCTGCGAAGCGCTCGACCTCGGCGTCGGCGTGCACGGCGCCCCCGGCATCCATCTGCCCAAGCTCGGCAGCGAGCGGTTCGACAACTACCTGCAGGTGCACTGCCTGTCGTTCCCGTTCGACATGATGGTCGCCACCACGGCGCTGGTGATGGGCGGCGTGCTCGAGCGCCACCCGCGCCTGCGCGTCGCGCTGCTCGAATCGGGCGTCGGCTGGTTGCCCTACTTCCTCGACCGCATGGACGAGCACTTCGAGAAGCGGGGCCGGCTGGTGCCGGGAGTGAAGCGCGAACCGAGCGAGTACGTCGCGCGCGGCCAGCTCTTCATCTCGTGCGAGCCCGAGGAGAGCGCGCTGCCGCTGGCGGTGGAGCGGGTCGGCGCGGAGCACATCATGTACGCCAGCGACTACCCGCATTGGGACGGTGACTTTCCCGAGTCGACCCGCCCGCTGCGGGAGCGCGGCGATCTCAGCGACTCGGCGCGCGCGCTGATCCTGGAAGGCAGCGCGCGCGCGTTCTACCGCCTCTGAGCGCGGTGCCGTGCGGTGGTCGGGACCCTCCGTCTCACACTGTGAGATCTAACCCTCTTCACCAACCTCTTCATCATCGTCGTCGTCATCATCATCGTCATCGGCGCCGTCGAGCTCCGGATCGTCGGGCAGGCCGCCGTCCTTCTTTTCTTCCTTGCGGGCGAGCTTCCTGCGCAGCTTTTCTTCCTGTTTCAGCTTGCGCGCCATCTCTTTGCGGCGTTTTTGGTCACGCTTAAAAGTTTTCCCACCGGCCATGGCATGACTCCTTTCGGGCTGCGCGTGCGAGCGCGAACCGTACCAGAGTCGTATCAGAGCCGCAATTCTCAGCCCGTCCGGGTGGTTTACGCTGCGCGCTCGACGCTGGCGTGCAGCGCGCCCGAGTCGACGGACAACGTCAACGCTCCGTCGTCGAGGCTCCACAGCGCCGCGGCGGCGACGTCGAGCGACAGGCGAATGCGCGCCGCTCCGACGCGCAACGTCAGGCGCACACGCCCCATCCGCGTGTCGCTGAAGGTTGCGCGCAGCGTCGTTTCGCGCCCCGACCGCACCCGCTTCCAGCTCGCCGGTGTCACCTCGAGATGCATTGCCTCGCCACCCGCACCGCGCACGGCGACGGTCGTCGAGTCGACCAGGGGATCGAAGGCCAGCCCGGCGGCAATGTCCATCGCTGCCGACAGCCGCAAGCGGCCGATGCCATCGGGATTCGCTTTCATCGCGACGCGGCGCAGCGTCAGCTGCGGCATCGGCAGCAGCGAGCGCCGACAAGCGCCGCGATCAACGACCTGGCTGGCGGCGCTGGGCGCACACCCGTCGAGCTCCAACTCCGGATCGGCCGCCATCGTGCCCTCACCGTGCGGCCAGAGGCCCGCGTTGAGATCGGCGCCCGAGAAGAGCGTCTCGGCGCCATCCAACTCCGTGCGCACGATCAAGCGGTCCTTCAGATTGGGGCGATGGAAGACGTTGTGATCCTCGATGACGGTGACGTCGGCCGCGTAGCTGAGGGCTTTGGCCGGGCCGGTGACGATCGAGTTGCGAATGGTCACGGTCGTCCCGCTGGTGAGCAGGCGCAGGCCGAGCGCGTTGTCGACCAGTGTGCAGCTCTGCAACACGGCATCGCCGCCGGCGCTGAGGCCGACGCGGCTGCGCTCGACGAGCAGGTTCTCGACGAAGCCACCGCCGTTGAGCTTCACTCCGGTGCAGCCATTGTCGCGCGCCGTGGAGCGCATCAGGCTCGTGCCGCTGCCCTGCAGGTCGAAACCGTCCTCGGCGTTGCGGCTCGACTCGACGCCGTCCAGGGCGATGTCGGAGGTCGTCTCGTCGGCGGCGATGCCATCGGCGTCGCCGTCGCACCCCTGGCCGTCGTCGCTTCCGGCGACCAGCGTGTCGCGGATCTCGATGGCGTGCGCACCGGCGAACAGGCGGATGCCGTTGCGGTAGTGGCGTTCGATGCGGCTGTCGCGCACGACGACGCGTTCGGCGCCGCCGATCCAGATCCCGGTGCGGTTGTCGTGCACGTACAGGCCGGACAACACGATGTCGTGCGCGCCGCTGCGCACGAACACGGCCTCGCCGTAGCCGCCGCCGATGTCGAATCCTTCGATGGTCAGATGGGCTGCGCCCGACTTGATGTCGAAGGCGGACAGATTGGCGTCCGCATCCGGACTCACCAGCACCGCGCCCGGCAACCCGCGCACGACGATCGGCGCCTGCGGCGAACCGGCCCCGGTGAGCATCACGGCTTCGCGATAAACGCCCGCGGTGGCGATGACGGTGTCGCCCGCCTCGGCGTGCTCGACCGCCGCGCCAATGGTGCGCAGCGGATGTGCCTGGTCGCCGAGATCGGAGTCCGATCCCAGCGGCGAGACGAAGTAGTGGTTGATGCGCGCCGCATGCGCGGTGCTCGGCAGCACCAGCAGAGCGATCAGGCTGACGAAGGCGGCGCGGCGTGTCATCACGCATATGCATTGTGCAACCGCTATGCCCAATGCCGATTGGCATCGCGCGATCCCAACGCGCGACGCGCCACCAGTTGGCTCGCGTCAGCGCACTGACCGTTTCGGGCAAACCGCCCCCTGGGTGGCACCCAGTGGTCGTGTCAGGGGCGCCGATCAGTCAGATGACTGGTCAGGCGCAGGGGCGAGTCGGCCGCACCTGCATCGAAGCGGGCGCAGCAGCGACGGCTACTCGATGAAGTGGCCGAAGCGGCCGATGCGCGGCCACTTGTTGTCGCTGTCCCACGACCAGTACACGAAGGTCGCCTTGCCCTTGATGTCGGCGACGTCGGCAAAGCCCCAGAAGCGGCTGTCGTAGCTGCGGTCGCGGTTGTCGCCGAGGACGAAGAACTTCCCTTCCGGCACCACCATCGGGCCCATGTTGTCGCGCGGGCCGCTCGGGCTGATGGTGTTGTCGCTGAAATAGGCGTGCGACTCGTCGCCCTTCTGGCCGTTGATGTAGAGGTGCTTGCTGCGGATCTCGACGGTGTCGCCGGCCACGGCGACCACCCGCTTGATCAGGTCGGTGCGGTGATCCACCGGCGAGACGAACACCACGATGTCGTTGCGCTCCGGTTGGCCGATCGACATCACCGGCCCGATGAGGGGCAGGTTGACCGAATAGGCGAGCTTGTTGACGAACAAGTGGTCGCCGATCTGGATGGTCGGCAACATCGAGCCCGACGGCACCCAGAAGGCCTGCACGACCGATGAGCGGACGGCCAGGGCGATCAGCAACGCCAGCCCGATCGACTCGACGTTTTGCCGCAACCGGGATTTCTCGCCCGGGGGTGTGCGCTGCGCAAACAATCGCTTCTCAGCCATAGGGGTATCGGCGGTACTATCGCCTTGAGTGAGCGGGTCGTCAAGGTCTTGCCCGCGGCGCGCCCCGGCCAGCCCGCGCGGGCTCAGAACTCGACCAGAAACCCCTCGCTCTCCTCGCTCTCGGCCTCGATGAGCGTCACCCGCGCCGAGCGGTACTCGGCGAGCGGGAAGAAGAGGTAACCAGATGCCTCGGCGCCCGGCGCCACGGCTTCGGCGTTGAACAGCGCCCCGCGCAGGCGCTCGTTGACGGCCGTCTGCGGCAGCGCGGTCGAGGGGGTAGTGCCGTCGGGCAGTCGGGTGGCGGCAACGCGCTGCGCGGCGGCAGCGGCGGAGAGCGCGGCCACGCGCGTGCGGTCGGCGCCGGTGAGGCGAATGTCGGCCGGTTGCAGGCGATACGCCTGCGCCGTGTGGTTCTTGATCGTGATCCGCACCGGCAGCACGCCGGCGGCGGCGAGATCGATGTCGAAATCCAGCTTGGCGGCCTGGCCGCGCACCGGCTCGACCAGGACCTGGAGATCGCGCCGCTGCTGCGACGCGGGCGCGGTGCCGGCATCGATGCGCGCGTCCATGTCGGCGCGCGCCGCGTCCATCGACACGATGTTGGTGAAGGACTGGTAGAACGGGCGTTTGAGCTCGATCTGCCCGAACAGCGCGCCTTCCTCCTCGATGTCCACGCTGGCGCCGCTCGCCGCGCAGTCGATCAGCACCCGCACCTTCTGCGTGCTGTCGTCGAACGCCGTGCGGGTGGCCTTGATGACGCCGCGGCGCCCGGACGCGGCGGGCTCGAACGAGGTGACGGTGAAGCGCATCGACTGCACGGCCCGATAGGCGGTGCGGTTGGCATCGGCACACGACAGCGGCTGGTTGCGCAGCGCATACTGCTTGACGGGCGGCGTGCACGCCGCCAGCAGGAGCACGCCGGTGAGGAGAACAAAACCACGCTTCGACGAGCTCAGCCTGAGCGGTGGGGGGATTGATCTAAAAGGACTTCTTCCGCTCACCCTGAGCCCGTCGAAGGGTGTCTTCGCATTGGTCCACAGTCTCATTTGCCAAAGGGGGAAGTCAGAACTCGACACGAAAGCCCTCCGACTCCTCCGTCTCGCGGTCGACCAGCAGCAGCGTAGCGCGGCGATAGGCGGCGGCGGGGAAATAGAGGAAACCGGCGCGCGTCGCGCCCGGGGCGATCTCGCCGTCGCCGATCAGCTTCTCCTGCAGGCTCTTCCCGACCGCGGCGGGAAGCTTCGCGGCCGCCTGCTGCGGATCGAGGGCCGAGCTGCGCGCGCCGTCTTGCGACACCAGGCGGACCCCTTCGCCCGCGAACTGGTACGTCCGCTCGGTCTTGTTGTCGATGCGCACGCGCACCGGTGTCACCCCGGACGCCGTCACATCGACGCCGAACTCCGCCGTGGCATCCGGCCCGCGCAGCGGCTCGACGCTGATCAGCAAGCCCGTCTCCGGCCGATCGTCGACGCGCGGCCGGGTCACCTTGCGCTCCGACAGGGCGGCAATGGTCTTGGCAAACTCCTGGCGGAAGCTCATCCGCGCCAGGAAGCCTTCGTCAGTATTGCCCTCGAAATCGGCGCCGCGGTCCGAGCACGTGACCGTAATCTGCGCCGCGTACGCCGTACCGGCTTGCGGGTCGGCGGCATTCCAGCCGGCATTCTTGGTGCCGGCGACGCGGCCGGGGACGCCCGGCCTGGCCGGCTCCACCTTCTCGATCAGGTAGCCCATCTTGATCAGCGCCTCGCGCGCCACCCGGGTCGCCTGCGAGCAGGGCATGCCCGGTTGGCTGGCGCGGGCGATTGCCGACTCATCGGCGGGTTTTGCGGCCGGCTTCGAAGACGAGGTGTCGCGCCCCGCACCGGTCACCTCCCCCGCCCGCGGAGGCGCGGTCGACAGCGGCGTATCCGGGCGTGCCGCGCAGCCGGCCGTCCAGATACCGACCAGCAGCACCGCTGCAATCGCATACTCCCGCACCCCTGGCTGTCGTCGCTTCACGCGCAGTCCCTCCCATCGATCTATAGGGCAAGTGCAATCGGGCGCCAACCGCGAGCGACCGAACGGTTCCGGCGGCTTGCCACTGCGCCGCCTGCTGTAGTTTGATCCGCCGCGAGGTGAGGATGGCGGCTCAGAACAAAGGTGAGGTCGAACGGGTGAAGAAGATCATCGCCAAGCTGGCGCGCGCCCACCCGGACGCCAAGCTGGCGCTCGACTTCACCACGCCGCTCGAGCTCCTGGTCGCCTTGATCCTCGCCGCCCAGTGCACTGATGCCAAAGTCAACGAGGTCACGCCGGCCCTGTTCCGGCGCTTTCCCACGGCGCGCGACTACGCCGCCGTTGCCCAGGAGGACCTCGAGGAGGCGGTGCGGCAGACCGGCTTCTACCGTCAGAAGGCGAAGGCCGTCCGCACCTGCTGCCAGCAACTCGTCGAGCGCTTCGGCGGCCAGGTACCGGCCGACCGCGACGCGCTGTTGACGCTGCCCGGCGTCGGCCGCAAAACCGCTAACATCCTGCTTGGCAACGCTTTTGGTGTGCCGGGCATCGGCGTGGACACGCATGTCGGGCGGCTCTCGCAGCGCCTTGGGCTGACCGCCGAGACCGACCCCGACAAGATCGAGGCGGCGCTCACCGGCTTGGTACCGCGCCGCGATCAGATCCGCTTCTGCCACCTTCTCCAATACCACGGCCGGCGTGTCTGCTTTGCCCGCAAGCCCGACTGCCCCACCTGCGTCATCGCCTCCCTGTGCCCGTTTCCCGATAAAACCCAGCCAGCCCCGCCAAAACAGCGCCCCACCCGCTCGAGCTGGGTCAGTTGAGGGGGCGCAAAGCCCTGCAACCTGGCCCAAATATGGCGGCAGCAAAGGGGCGGGCCAGCGCGGGTTTTTTGCTTGGCAAACCCCACCCTCGCGGGTTATGAAGGCGCGGGATGGAAGTGATGGGGGGAACCGGGAGACTCAGCGAGACCTGAACGGTTGTGGACCCGCTCATGCGTGTCAACCCGCAACGGACGATGAATCGAGTCGAGATACACGACGTCCCGAAGCTAGAGGTTGTGGCGCATATGGCCCGACTGGGCCACCAGGTCGAAGCAGCTGCCCCCCAGGCGCGCTTCGATTTCATCGTCGACGGCGCGGTCCGACTGGCCCTGCGCGTCGCCTATCCGAGCTCCTCTCGCCGCCGTGTCCACGTCGGTGGCCGGCGCTACAACTACGTGTACCGAGCCTGGAACTTCAACTTTCACCATCGCGGCAAAGTGGGCGAGCGCTACAGCGACTTCTTCGCCTGCATTCCTCTCGTGCCCGGCCAGCGGCTCGACCTGACGCAAGCGTTCGTGATCCCGTGGGATGCCATCAGCGGCAAGACGTTCTATCTGCCCGACTCGCGGCGCTCCTACGCCGGGAAGTTCGCCATGTATCGCAACGCCTGGCGACAGATCGGCGCGCATCTGGAGGACGAGCCCATCGCCCCCGACAACGGCGCGGTGCCGGCTCAGGGCGCCGGCGAGCCCGTTGTGCGCAGCAGCAGCTGAGCGCGCCCCCCGCTTCCCGGCGCGAAAGTTACCCTGCTATGGTGGCCGCGTGAGTCACCACGGCCACCGAAAACACGACACGGCCGCAGTCGAATGCGGCGTCGTGACCGTCAGCGACACGCGCACCGAAGCCGACGATACCAGTGGCCAGCGCATCCAGGCGCTGCTGACGGCTGGCGGCCACCGCGTCGGGTTCTACCGCATCGTCAAGGACGAGCCGGACCAGATCACCGCCGCGCTCGCCGCCGCGCCGGCCACGGTCGAAGTGATCATCTGCAACGGCGGCACCGGCCTGGCGCGCCGCGATACGACCTTCGAAGCGATCAGCGGGCTGCTCGACAAGGAGATCCCAGGCTTCGGCGAGCTGTTCCGCATGTTGAGCTTCGAGCAGATCGGGGCCGCCGCCATGCTCAGCCGGGCGACCGCCGGGGTGGCGGGCGCGCGCGTCGTCTTCGCCCTGCCCGGCTCCACCGCCGCCGTCGAGCTGGCGGTGACGCGGCTGATCCTGCCCGAGATCGGGCATCTGGTCGGCCTGATTCGAGGATGAGCGGATGGTCGTGCGCCTGCGGTTCTTTGCCTCGTTGCGCGAGCGCCTGCACACCAGCGAGGCGGAGCAGACGCTGCCCGACGGCGCGACGGTGGAAAACCTCTGGCGGCTGCTCTGCGAACAGCACCCGGATCTCGTGCCGCTCGGCGAGTCGATCTCCATCGCCGTCAATCGCGAGTACGTTGGACGCGACCACCACCTGGCGCCCGATGACGAGGTGGCCCTCATCCCACCGGTGAGCGGTGGTTGAGATGTTCGAGATCGTCGACCAACCGATCGACGCCGCGGCCGTGACGGCGGCGGTGCGCGACGCGCGCGCCGGCGCCATCGCGACGTTCATCGGCACCACGCGCGATCATCACGACGGGCGGCGGGTGACGCGGCTCGAGTACGAAGCGTATCCCGAGATGGCGCTGGCCGAGATGCGCAAGATCGGCGACACCGCGCGCGCGCGCTGGCCGATCGAGCGCCTCGCCATCGCCCACCGCATCGGTGTAGTGCCGGTCGGCGAGGCCAGTGTGGTCATCGCGGTCTCCTCCGCGCACCGCGCCGCCGCCTTCGACGCCTGTCGCTTCGCCATCGACCGCCTCAAGGAAGTGGTGCCGATCTGGAAGAAAGAGCACTTCGACGGCGGCGCGATCTGGATCGGCTCACAGACCGGCGTCGCATTTCCAGTAGACCGCAAGAGCCCGCCCACCTGAGGCGCAGAGAGTTTTAGCCAAATAGTTGCCGTCTTAAGAAAACCACGAAAGCGCGACAGTACGAAAACACGAAACTCTGATCCGGAGGCTGAAGTGTCTGAGTGTCGCGCTTTCGCTCTGTCGTGATTTCGTGATTCTCCAAAGGAGGAGGGTTGGCATGCGCGCGATGATCGCCGAGCGATGGGGAGAACCGGCGGACTTGCAGCTCAAAGAGCTGCCGGATCCGGTGCCCGGTAAGAATCAGGTGGCGATCGACGTCAAGGCCGTCGGCTGCAACTTCTTCGACATCCTGATGGTGCAGGGCAAGTACCAGGTGCGCCCACCGCTGCCGTTTGCGCCCGGCGGCGAGGTGGCGGGTATCGTACGCGCGGTCGGCGCCGACGTCACCACCTGCGCGCCGGGTGATCGCGTCTTCGCCATGCTCGGCTGGGGCGGCTACGCCACCGTCGCGCTGGCGCCGGCGGCGGGCACCGTGCGCATGCCGGCCGCGATGCCGTTCGAGCACGGCGCCGCGTTCGGCATCGTCTACCAGACCTCGTATTTCGGCCTCGTCTACCGCGCCAACCTGCAGCCCGGTGAGACGCTGCTCGTCCACGCCGCCGCCGGCGGCGTCGGCCTCGCCGCCGTCCAGATCGGCAAGGCCCTCGGCGCCCGCGTGCTCGCCACCGCCGGCTCGGCGGCCAAGCTCGACGTCGTGCGCCAGCACGGCGCCGACGAAGCCTACGACTACTCGAATCCCGATTGGGTCGATCGCGTCAAGGAAGCCACCGGCGGGCGCGGCGCCGATGTGATCTACGATCCGGTCGGCGGCGAGATCTTCGACCTGTCGACCAAGTGCATCGCCTTCGGCGGCCGGCTGCTGGTGATCGGCTTCGCCTCCGGCACCATCCCGACCATCCAGGTCAACCGCATCCTGCTCAAGAACATCGCCGTCGTCGGCCTGCACTGGGGCGCCTACCGACAACACGATCCGCAGCGCATCCCCGAGGCGATGACCGCGCTGTTCGAGCTCTACGAGCGCGGCGCGGTGCGCCCGGTGGTGTCGTCCACCCACCCGCTGCGCGACGCGGCCGCCGCCCTCGCCGAGATCGCCTCGCGGCGCAGCGTCGGCAAAGTGTTGCTGCTGCCCGAGGCCTGAGTCGCGCCGCCATGACCGATTCCGTCATCGCCAGCGCCCGCGCCGCGCGAACCAAGATCGTCGCCACCATCGGCCCGGCGAGCGCCGCGCCCGAGCAGGTCGACGCGCTGCTCGACGCCGGCCTCAGCGTCGCGCGCGTCAACTGCGCGCACGGCACGCCCGAGTCGCGCGCCACCCTCATCGCCACGCTGCGCGCGCGCGCCGCGGCCAAGGGCCTGCCGCTGGCGATCCTCGCCGATCTCGGCGGACCGAAACTGCGCGTCGGCACCTTTGCCGGCGGCTCCGTGCAGCTGCTGCGCGGCAATGCCTTCACCCTCACCACTGCGGAGATCGTCGGCGATGCCACGCGCGTATCGGTCAACCATCTCGGGCTGCCCGGCGACGTGCGCCAGGGCAACGCGATCTACCTCAACGACGGCCTGATCCAGCTCACCGTCACCGGCGTGAGCGGCGCCGATATCCACACCGTCGTCGAGGTCGGCGGCTGGCTGAGCGACAAGAAAGGACTCAGCGTCCCGGCGGCCGCGATCAGCACGCCGTCGCTGACGGCCAAGGACTGGCATGACCTCGACCACCTGGCCGCGCACCCGGTCGACTACGTCAGCCTGTCGTTCGTGCGCTCGGCTGACGACATCGCGCTGCTGCGCGAGGGTATGACGGCGCGCGGGATGGCGCTGCCGATCGTGGCCAAGATCGAGAAGGCGCAGGCGGTCGAGCGGCTGGACGAGATCGTCGCCGCCGCCGACGCCATCATGGTGGCGCGCGGCGATCTCGGCGTCGAGATGCCGATCGAAGACGTGCCGACGCTGCAGAAGCGCATCATCCTGGCGTGCAATCAGGCCGCCAAGCCAGTGATCACGGCGACGCAGATGCTCGAGTCGATGGTCGCCAACCCGCGCCCGACGCGCGCCGAGGCGAGCGATGTCGCCAACGCCGTGCTCGACGGCACCGACGCCGTCATGCTCTCGGCCGAGACCGCCACCGGCCAGTACCCGATCGAAGCGGTGCGCATCATGCGCCGCATCATCGTCAACGCCGAGGGCTTCCTGCGCCGCCCGGCCCCGGCCCCTGCGGCCGCGGGCGTCACCATCGGCGACGCCGTCGGCCGCAGCGCCTGCCTGGCCGCCGAATCGCTCGGCGCCGGCGCCATCGTGTGCCTGACGCAGAGCGGCGCGACGGCGCGCTATCTGGCGCGCTGGCGCCCGCATCAACCGATCTACGGTGTGACACCGCACGCCGAGACGTGGCGGCGCTTGAATCTCGTCTGGGGCGTCGAGCCGATCGCCGCCAACGTCTTCGACACCGATTTCGACGACGGCTGCGCGCAGATCGTCGCCCGTCTGCGCGCGCGCGGCACCTGGCCTCCCGGCACCGCGATCGCCATCACCGCCGGGTTGCCGTTTTCCGCCCGCGGCCGCACCAACACCGTGCGCATCGAGACGCTCTGACCGATCGCATGTCGTCCTTTCAGTCGGCGCGGCGCAATCCGTGGTGGATTCCGCCCTTCCTCGGCGGCGTGCCCACCGTCGAGCCGCGCCTGGTCAGCCTGCTCGGCCTGGTCTCGCTGGCCATGCTGTTCGAGCAGTACGACAACTCGATGCTGACCTCGGCGCTGAAGTACATCGCCGACGATCTGCAGATGCGCGAGCGCGACCTGGGCTACTTCCTCGCCATCATTCGACTCGGTGCCATCCCGGCGTTCTTCATCGTGCCGTTTGCCGATCGCATCGGGCGGCGGCGCGTCTTCCTCGCCTCCGTGATCGGCTTCAGCGTCGGCACCTGCCTGACCGCTTTCTCGCAGACGGCGCTGCAGTTCGTCTTGCTGCAGAGCGTGACGCGCACCTGCATGATGGCCGGCTCGTCGGTGGCGTTGGTCATCGTCACCGAGGAGTTCCCCGCTCTGCATCGCGGCTGGGCGATCGGCATGGTCGGGGCGCTGTCCTCCATGGGCCACGGCTTCGGCGCCGGGCTGTTCGCCGCCATCGATTCGCTCCCCTACGGCTGGCGCACGCTGTACGCCGTCGGCCTGGTCCCGCTGCTGCTGGTGCCGACCTTTCGCCGCCGCGTGTTGGAGACCGACCGCTTCCGTCGCCACCGCGCCAGTGCCGAGCACCGCCACCCGGCCGCGGGCATCGCGGGCTGGTTCGAACCGATCGTGCGCCTGGCGCGCACCCATCCGCGCCGCGCCCTGGGCATCGCGGCCGTGGGCGGTCTGTTTTCGGTCGGCGAGTCGGCGGTGTTTCAGTTCACCGGCTATTTCACGCTGACCGTGCACGGCTGGTCGCCGGGCGAGTTCTCGCTCATGTTCATCCTCGGCGGCGCCGTCGGCATCGTCGGCAACGTCTTCGCCGGCCGGCTCGGCGACCGCGTCGGCCGGCGCACGGTCGGGTTCGTCTTCCTCGGCCTGTTCCCCGCCTTCGTCTGGCTCTTCTACCACGGACCGGGCTGGAGCCTGCCGATCGCGTGGGCGCTGTTCGTCTTCTGCAACACCGCCGGTGGCGTGGTGATCCGCGCCTTCTCCACCGAGTTGTTCCCGACCTCGCACCGCGGCACGGCGGCGGCGTGGCTGGCGCTGGTGCAGACGATCGGATGGGCGCTCGGCCTGGCGCTGGTCGGAATGGGGACGGAGACGGCGGCCGACATCGCGCGCATGACCAGCCTGGTCTCGCTGTCGGTGCTCGCCGCGGCGTTCGCCCTGTTTCTCTTGCCGGAAACATTCCGGCAGGAGCTCGAGGCGATCAGCCACGACGACGACCCCGCGCCGGCGCTGCCGCTGGCCACACCGACCGCGGCCAGAGAGTGATGGCGGAGCAGCCACCGGGCAGCGCCCCGCCGCAGCGGCGTGTGCGCGATCGCAATGGGCGCGCGCTGGCGATTGCACCGGGGCGGCCGCTGCCGATCGGCGCTTCGGAGACGCGCCGCGGATTGAACTTCGCCGTCTTCTCGCGCCACGCCACCGCCGTCACGCTGGTGCTGTTCGCCTCGGGACAACACGAGCCCGTGCTCGAGGTGCCGCTCGATGCCGTGTTTCACCGCACCGGCGACCTCTGGCATGTCGAGATCGAAGGCCTCGATACCGGCACGCGCTACGGCTGGCGCGCCGACCGCCAACCGGTGCCCAACGACGGCGTACACCGCTTCGATGCCGCGCAGGCGCTGCTTGATCCCTACGCGCCGGCCATCACCGGCGCGCCCGAGTGGGGCGTGCGCACCCGGCGCGCCGGCGAACCGCCCGGCCATCCCCTCGCACTGCGCCGCTCGCTCTACCTGCACCACGAGTTCGACTGGGACCACATCCGCCCGCCGCGGCTGCCGTTGCACGACAAGATCATCTACGAGCTGCACGTGCGCGGCTTCACCCGCCATCCGTCGTCCGGCGTCGCGCACCCGGGGTCGTATCGCGGCCTGGTGGAGAAGATTCCGTATCTCCAGGCGCTCGGCGTCACCACGGTCGAGCTGCTGCCGGTGTACGATTTCGACGAGCTCGACTCGCCGTTCATCAACCCCGAGACTGGCGAGCGGTTGAAGAACTTCTGGGGCTACAACCCGATTGCGTTCTTCGCCCCCAAGGCGTCGTACGCGGTGCAGGGGCGCAACGGCGGGCAGGTGGCCGAATTCAAGGAGCTGGTGCGCGAGTTTCACCGCGCCGGGATCGAGGTCTTCCTCGACGTCGTGTTCAATCACACGGCCGAGAACGCGGGAAAACCCGACGATCCGACGTACTCGTTTCGCGGCCTCGACAACGCGACGTATTACATCCTCGACCCGAAGACCGGTGCCTACCGCGATTTCTCCGGCTGCGGCAACACACTCAACTGCAACCACCCCGTCGTGCGCGGGCTGATCATCGACGCGCTGCGCTACTGGGTCGCCGAAACGCATGTCGACGGGTTCCGGTTCGATCTCGCCTCGGTGCTCGGGCGCGGGCAGGACGGCGAGGTGCTGGCCAACCCGCCGCTGCTCGAGCGCATCGCCGGCGACCCGGTGCTGGCCGAGTCGATGTTGATCGCCGAGGCGTGGGACGCCGCCGGGCTCTACCAGGTCGGGCGCTTCCCGGCCTCGGGGCGTTGGGCGGAGTGGAACGGACCGTACCGCGACGAGGTGCGCCGTTTCGTGCGCGGCGATGCCGGCCTGGCCGGTGCGCTCGCCGCGCGGTTGACCGGCAGCGCCGACCTTTTCCAGCGCTCGGGGCGCAGCCCCTGCCACTCGATCAACTTCGTCACCTGCCACGACGGCTTCACGCTCGCCGATCTGGTCGCCTACGACCGCAAGCACAACGACGCCAACGGCGAAGACAACCGCGACGGTCTGGACGAGAACTTCAGCTGGAACTGCGGCGTCGAGGGGCCGACCGACGAGGTGGAGATTCTCGCCCTGCGCCAGCGCCAGATGCGCAACATGCTGACCATTCTCATGCTCTCGCAGGGCACGCCGATGCTGCTCGCCGGCGACGAGCTCGGCCGCACGCAGCGCGGCAACAACAACGCGTACGGTCAGGACAACGAGATCAGCTGGATCGACTGGAGCCTGCTCGACACCAACCGCGATCTGTTCCGTTTCGTCCAGACGCTGATCGCGTTTCGCCGCACCCACTCGATCCTGCGCCGCCCCGATTTTCTCACCGGTGCCGGCACCGCCGAGCACCCACGCCCCGACGTCATCTGGCACGGCACGGGGCCGAACGCGCCCGACTGGACGCCCGATGCGCGCGTGCTCGCGCTACAGCTCACCGGCGAGCACGCCCCGCAACCCGACTGCGATGTCTATCTCGCCGTCAATGCCTGGCAAGGAGACCTCGTCTTCGCGCTGCCCCCGCCGCCCGATGGCACGCGCTGGGTGCGCGTCGTCGACACGGCGCTGCCGAACCCCGACGACATTCGCGCCGCCGGCGACGAAGCCGAGCTGCTCGGGCAGGATCAATACACGGTGCAGGCACGCGCCTGCGTGGTGCTGCGCTCCGAGTAACTCAAGGGCGCACGAACACCGGCTTGGTCGACGGGTCGTGCAAGGCGTCGGCGGCGTCGTTCCAGTCGATCACTTCCGAGTTGATCAGCTCGGGTTTCAGGCGGCCCGAAGCGACGAGCGCGAGCACCTCGGGCATGTCCGCGCGGGCATTGCAGCGGCCGGTGTGGAAGTGGACGCCGGTGGTGTACATCTCGAGCAGCGGCACCGGCGTCATGTTGCCGTAGTAGATGCCGATGCTGGTGCAGACGCCGCCGGGCGCCACCGAACGCAGCGCGCAGGTCAGCCCCTCGGGGCTGGCGCTGGCGTCGACGGTGATCGGATAGCGGCCGGCACGGTCGGGTGGCGGCCCTTCGATCGGGTGGGCGCCGAGGCGCTCGGCGAGCTCGAGGCGCGCGCGGTTGGTGTCGATGAAGTCGACGCGCTCGGCACCGAGCGCGACCGCGATCGCGGCGCTGTACAAGGCGATCGAATGCCCGCCGCCGGCGACGATCAACACCGGCGCGCCCGGCCAGGTGCGCAGGTGTGGGCCGACCGTCCGCCACCCGTCGGGCAGATTGTCGCTGGCGCTGGCAATGGCGTGCGGCGCGATGCCCGCCGGCAACGGCACCAGCATGTGCTGCGCAAACGGCACGCGCACGAGATCCGCCAGCGCGCCGCCCCACGCGCCGCCCATCGGGATCGGGAAGCCGAACATCGAACGCGGCGGCACGCTGGCGCAGCTCGAGCTGATTCCGGCCCGGCACGGCGCGCAGGCGCCGCACGAGATCTGAAACGGCACGACGACGCGATCGCCGACGGCGACGCTCGTCACGCGCTCGCCGATCTGCACCACCTCGGCGACGAACTCGTGCCCGAACGGATAGGCGCCCATCAACGCCAGCGGCGTCTCGCCGCGGATGGTCGGCGCATCGAGATCGCACGTCGTCACCGCCACTGGTCGCACCAGCGCATCATCACCCTGTTGCAATGCCGGCGCCTTCGCCTCGCGCCATTCCAACCGGCGCGGCTCCACGAACGTCAACTCCTGCATGTCATTTCTCCTTTGCTTTGTTCCGGTCCGGTTCCGGTCCCCCTCCTTTCCAAGGAGGGGCCAGGGGAGGTAGCGTCTTCGAACCGCGATCCAAGAACTACCTTCCCCTAACCCCCTCCTTGGAAAGGAGGGGGACCGGACGTGCCCCCTTGCTCGTTGTGGATTGAAGCGACGTTAGACAACCAGCGCCCGGCGCGGGAAGAACCGTTTTCGCAAACCGCCTTTGCGTTTCTGGTACGCGTGTTTGTCTTCGTCGCCCCGCTTTGCGAGTCTCCGGCAGCTGCATGGAGTGGAGCGATCTCGGTTATCTGCTCGCCGTCGCGCGCGCCCGCTCGCTGAGCGGGGCGGCGCAGCGCCTGGGGGTTTCCACGTCGACCGTGGCGCGGCGCCTGGCGGCGTTGGAGGCGGTACTCGGCCTGCGCCTGATCGATCGGCGGCCCGACGGCGCCGTGCTGACACCGCATGGCTATCGGCTGGCCGAGCAGGCCGGATCGGTCGAGGAGCGCGTCGCGGAGCTGGAGCGTGCGGCGGCCGCGCTGCGCCAGGGCGCCTGGCCCGACCCCGTCGCCGTCACCGCCACCGAGTTCGTCGTCTCGGAGATCCTCGCGCCGGCGGTGGCGGATCTCTTCGCCCGCGCGCCCGGGCTGCGCCTCGACTTGCGCTCGCAGAGCGGCGTCGTCAGCCTCGCTCAGCGCGAAGCCGACGTGGCGATTCGCATGGCGAGGCCGGTGGGCGACAGTCTGTTCGTCCGCAAGCTGCCGGCCGTGCACCTGGGTCTGTACGCGAGCCGAGCGTACTTGAACGGGCGCCCGCCGCGGTCGCTCGACCTCACCGCCGAGCGGCTGCTCGTCTACGACGAGACGTACGGCGCCATCCCCGAGCTGCGCTGGCTGGAGGAAGCGAGCCTGGCCGGCGCCGCGTTTTTGCGCACGCCGAGCACGCGCGCGCTACTCAACGCCTGCACGGCGGGAGCCGGAGTGGGATTTCTGCCAAAAGCGTTCGCCGACGCCGAGCCCGCGCTCGTCGAGGTGCCGCCGCCGCACCCCATCCCACCGCGCACGCCCTGGCTGGTCGTGCACCGCGACCTGCGCCGCGTCCGCGCCGTACGCGTGGTCGGCGATTGGATCGTGGCGACGTTCGACGCGCTACTGCGCAAAGGCTGAGTGCGTCTACACCGGCCTGCGCACGGCCAGCAGCGCCGCGGCAAACGCCGCAAAGCCGATCGCGGTGCGGAGCCATTGCCACGCCTGCCAGCGCGCGAGCTCGACCGCCACGTCGGCGCTGGCAATCGATCGCGCGACGAAGCTCGCGTTGACCTGCTCGAAATACAGTGGGTAGAGCAGCAGCACGACGACGGAGAGCGCGGCGGACAGAGCCAGCAGACCGCCGCCGGCGCGGCGCTGCAATCCGTACAGGCTCGCGGCGCCGATCGCGAGCAGCGTGCTGGCGATCTCCAGTGGGCCGTAGAATGCGACCAGGCGCGGTTCGTTGTTGCCGAACCAATCGAGGAAGTCCTCCGCTGACGCGGCCCGCCACGACGGAGCCAGCACCGCTGCTTCGGTCAGCATGGCCCCGGCCGACAGGCCGAGGGCCAACACTGCGGCGAACGCGACGGCGGTCGACACGCGATGAGTGGGCGACTGCATCTCGAGAACCTTCGCCAATCACACGCGGCGAGGTCAAGCCTCGGCTGCGGGAACTCCGGTCCCCCTCCTTTCCGAGGAGGGGCTAGGGGAGGTAGCTTTTCGACTCGCCATCCAAGAACTACCTCCCCCTAACCCCCTCCTTGGAAAGGAGGGGGAACGGAGGCACGGCCGCCGCGGGCCATTTTGGGCTGAGGCGTGGTTCTGAGATAACCGGGCACTCGTGGACACGAAGCAAACGCCGATAACCGCAGCGGCCAGCGTCGGCGCCGCCGAAGAGCACGAGGCGCTGCTCCGCCAGCGCGCGCGACTCGGGTGCTGGTTGCTCTTTTTCGCCAACGGCGTGCTGGCGCTGAGCGAGCTCATCCTGCGACCAGGGGAGAACCCGCTCGTGTCGCTGCTGCAGCTCGGCAACATGATCGGAATCGCGGCGCTCGCCTCCATCCTGGCGCGCTGCCGCACGCGACGCCAACTCGTCGTCACCGCGCTGGCGGCACAAATGCTGTGCACCGCGACCAGCGTTGGGGTCGCGCTCGCTACGGCGCGCGTGACCACGTCGCTGCTTGTGCTGGTCTCGCTGACGATGGGCAGCGCGGCCTTCATCCCCTGGGGCTGGCAGGCGCAACTCGCGATGGTGTTCATGAACGCGGCCGCGTTCCCCCTCGAAGTCACTCTCACCACCGGCGCGCTCCCCGTCGGCTTGTCGCGCGAGCTGATCGGGTACTTCGCCGTGCTCGGCGGCTCGGTGTTCGTCGCCTACGAGCTCGAGAAGCAACGCCGATTGACCGTCGCGGAGCAGCGGCAACGACTGGCGCGCGAGCGCGACCTCGAACGGCAGCGCGCCTTCTTGCGCCAGGTGATCGACATCAATCCGCACTTGATCTTCGCCAAGGACCGCGACGGGCGCTTCACGTTGGTCAACCGCGCCACGGCCGAAGTCTACGGCACGACAGTGGAGGCGCTGATCGGCAAGACGGACAGCGACTTCAACCCCAACGCGGACGAGGTGGAGCATTTTCGGCGCGACGACCTGCGGGTCATGGACACCGGCGCCGAGCTGCTCGTCGCCGAAGAGGTGATCACCGACGCCGGGGGGAACCTGCGCTGGCTGCGCACCATCAAGCGGCCGCTGGTCGACGAGGGCGGTGGGGCGCATCACGTCCTCGGCGTCTCCACCGACATCAGCGAGTACAAGCTCGCGCAGGCTCAGCTGCAGGAAATCGCCGACGTTGCCGCCAGCCTGGCACGCGTCGGCGAGGGCATCATCGGCGGCTTGAATCGCGCCGACCTCCTCGATCGTCTGTGCCGCCTCACCGCCGAAGCGGTGGCGGCCGATGCGGTGCAGATGTGGCTTTTCGATCCCGAGCGCGACATCGGCTTCCCCGCCGCACAAACCGGCGAAACGGCGGAACAATGGGAAACCATCCGCCTGCTCTCCGTCCCCCGCGCGCGTCTCGACCACATCGTCTCCGAGGCGGAGCAGAGCGGCGCGACGTGGTTTGACATCGAGCGGTTCGAACCGCCGATGTTACGCGTCACGCCGGGCGTGAAGGGCGTGATCTGGATGTCGCTGCGCCGCGGCGGAGCGGTCGCGGGCATGCTGGTGGCGAAGTACATCGACCAGCCCTCGCCCCCGAGCGAGCGCCAGCTGCGCATCGCGCGCGGGATTGCGCAGCTCGCGTCGCTGGCGCTCGAAAATGCGCGCCTGCACCAGCAGCTCGAACAGGCCAACCGCCTCAAGTCGGAGTTCATGGCGACGATGTCGCACGAGCTGCGCACGCCGCTGAACGTCATCCTCGGCTACAACGGCCTGCTCCTCGAAGGCGCCATGGGCGAGCTCGGCGGCGAACAGCTGGCGACGCTGGGCCGCATGCACGAGAACGCGCTCCAGCTGCTCGATCTGATCAACGCCACCCTCGATGTCAGCCGCTTCGAGAGCGGCCAGATTCCGCTCGACCTGCGCCCGGTGCGGATGACCGACCTGCTCGCCGACGTCGAAGCCCGCACCCGCGAGGCGCGCCTGCGCACCGGCGTCGCGTTCTCCTGGCGCGGCGTCGAGGCGCTGCCCGACATCGTCACCGATGCCGCCAAGCTGCGCATCGTGCTGACCAACCTGGTCGGCAACGCGTTCAAGTTCACCCGCCAGGGCTCCGTGACGATCGACGCCGCCGAGCACGGCGAGTGGATCGAGATCAGCGTCGCCGACACCGGCATCGGCATCGCCGCGGAGGCGCACGAGGTGATCTTCGAGCCGTTCCGCCAGGCCGATTCCGCCGTCGCCGCGCAATACGGCGGCGTCGGCCTCGGCCTGTTCATCGTCAAACGCCTGGCCGGCGCCCTCGGCGCCACGGTGACGATGGAGAGCGAGCTCGGCCGCGGCACGACCTTCCGCATCCGCCTGCCGCGCGAGCCGCGCCGCGGCAGCGGCGCCCCCGCGCCATCAGATCAGAACAGCGCGTAGATGAACGGCGCCAGCGGGCCCTGGATCGAAACCGCGAAGAGGCTGAACAGCAGCAGGAAGAAGATCATCGGCGTCAGCCACCACCATTTGCGGCCCCAGAAGAAGCGCATCAGCTCCTTCATGGTGCGCATGCGGCCGCGGGCACTTGCGAGCAACGACATCGGGTTCTCCTGAGGGTCAGCGCCCGTCGGCGGGCGATCGCGTCTGCGCTTCCTTCTTACGTCCAAACGTGACGAAGAAGCCACCTTCACGGCCTTGGGTGAAAATCCAACCCAGCTGGCAGAGCAGCCGCTCCAGGCGCGTGCCGGGGTCGCGGGCCTGAAAGAGGCGGTCGGCCGTGTCGAACGATTCGGAGAGGCGGATCTTCGGCACCGAGTTGACGTACTCGATGTCGGCTTCGCGAAACCAGCCGAGGACATCGTCGACCGAGAACTTGTCCTCGTGCGGGTGGCGGTACTGGTCCATGAACCAGATGCGTTTCTTCTCCGCCCCGCCGGCCTGGCGCCGCATGTAGTAGTCGAGGCGGTGCAGGCGGTCGCCGGTGAGGCGGAAGACCAGGCGGCGCAGGTCGAGCATCAGCCGGCCGTAGGTATTGTAGAGCCCGATGGCGATGAAGCCGCCCGGCTTCACCAGCCGCACCAGACCGCGGAAGGCCTGGTGCGCGTCGGCGGTGTGGTGCAGCACACCGTTGCAGAACACGTAGTCGAAGCTCTCGTCGCGCAACGCCGGGGCGAACAGGTCCATCTGCGCGAAGGACACGTTGGCGAGGTTGAACTGACGCCGGAAGTCGTTGCCCTTGGCCAGCGATTCGCGCGTGAAATCGACGCCGGTCACCGTGCGGTGGACGAGCGAGAGGAAGATCGCCAGCTGGCCGGTGCCGCAGCCGGCATCCAGCACACGCACGCCGAGGGGCAGTTGCTCGTCCAGCAGTCGCGCGTAGATCCCCTGCTTGGATTTCTCCACCAGATCGAGCGGCGTCTCGAGATCCTCGTAGCCGGGGAACGAGCAGCCCTCGTAGAATCGGCGGACGCGCTGGCCCACTGCCTGGCGATGCGTGGGGTCGGTCATCGCTTCGCAATGATGAACTGGTCGAGCACCAACAGGTCCATCTCACTGACACTGAAGGTGCGAAACGCCTCGCGCGGGGTGTTGACGATGGGCTCGCCTTTCAGATTGAAAGACGTGTTGAGCAGCACCGGCACGCCTGTCGCCTGGCCGAAGCGCTCGATGAGCCGGTGAAAACGCGGCGCCGCGACCCGATCCACGGTCTGCACCCGGGCGCTGCCGTCGACGTGCGTGATCGCCCCCAGGGACTCCTTCTTGTCGTCCACGACACCGACGACGTACAGCATGAAGCGCGCGGGGTAGTGGCGCGCGGCATCGGGCAGCGCAAAGAACTCCTCCGCGCGCTCGACCAGGACGGCCGGCGCGAAGGGGCGGTAGGGTTCGCGGAATTTGATCTTGGTATTGACGATGTCCTTCATCGCCGCGGTGCGCGGGTCGGCCAGAATGCTGCGGTTGCCGAGCGCGCGCGGCCCCCACTCGAAGCGCCCCTGCGACCAGCCGACCACACCGCCGTGCGCGAGCCGATCGGTGACCCGGTCGAGCAGCGCGTCTTCGTCGTCGCAGCGCTCGTGTGGAATGTGCGCCTCGGTGAGAAAGTCGGCGATGCGGCTGGCCGTGTGCTCCTCGCCCCAGTAGGCGTGCTCGAGGACGAACCCGCGCGGCTTGCCGAGCACCGTGTGGTACGCGTAGAGCGCCGCGCCGAGCGCGCTGCCGCCATCGCCCGCCGCCGGTTGGATGTAGATCGCCTCGAAAGGCGTCTCGCGCAGGATGCGGCCGTTGGCGACGCTGTTCAGCGCCACGCCGCCGGCCATGCACAGGCGCGGCAGGCCGGTGCGCTGATGGACGTGACGGGCCATCTTCAACAGAATCTCTTCGGTCACCACCTGGATGCTCGCGGCAATGTCGGCGTAGTGCTGATTCGAGCGCGCCTGCTCGTCGTAGTCCGCCGGCTTGGCGCCGAAGTACGACGGGTAGCCGCTGGTCGGCGTGAAGAAGTTCATGCGCGGATCGCGCGGCGGGCCGAAGAGCTCCTCGAACCTGGCCGTATAGGTGCGGTCGGCCGAGTAGTGAAACGAGAAGTAGCTCATGTCGAGCGCGAAGCTGCCATCATCGTCGGCCCGTACCAGGCGCGAGACTTCGTCGACGTAGCGCGGCTGCCCGAACGGCGCCATGCCCATCACCTTGTACTCGCCCTCGTTGACCTCGAAGCCGAGAAAGGCGGTGAAGGCACTGTAGAGCAGGCCGAGCGAGTGCGGAAAGCGGACCTCTTCGAGCAGCTCGACGTGCGAGCCGCGGCCGACGCCGACGCTGGCCGTCGCCCACTCGCCGACGCCGTCCACCGTCAGAATGGCGGCCTCGTCGAACGGCGAGCAGAGAAAGGCGCTGGCGGCGTGCGACAGGTGGTGTCCGCTGAACAGCACCTTCGACGCCGGCAGGTTCAAGTGTCGCTCGATGCGCTGTTGGATCCACAGCTTGTCGCTCAACCACGTGAGCATCGCCTCGCGAAACACCCGGTGCGAGCGGGGGAACGTCTGCATGATCGAGAGCACCAGGCGCTCGAGCTTGAGAAACGGCTTCTCGAAGAAGACGACGTAGTCGAGGTCGGCGGCGGTGATTCCGGCCTGGGCGAGGCAGAACGCGATGGCGCGCTCGGGGAAATCGAAGTCGTGCTTCTTGCGGCTGAAGCGCTCTTCCTCCGCGGCGGCGATCAGTTGCCCGTCGCGCAGAATCGCCGCGGCCGCGTCGTGGAAGTAGCAGGAGATGCCGAGTATGTGCATGCGCAGCAACCGATCAGGACTGGTGCGTCGCGCGTTCGAGCTCGTCGCTCTCGGTGCGGTCGAGCGCGGACCATCCGCGCCGGTCCGCGTTGCGAATCGCCAGAGGGTCGAGCCAGCGCATCAGCAAGGCGAAGGGCGCGAGCAGCGTGAAGTAGAACACGAAGAGCATCACGCGGACCTGCACTTCGGCGACGCGCACGGCAAAGCGCCGCATCGCGCCCAGCACCCGTTTTGCCAAGCTCTGATCTGCCATCTATTGCCACCCCGCCATGGTCTGTAGCACCCGCCGCCGCGCGATGTGCCACTTCGTCTCGTGCGGATCCGCCATCACCGCCTGGTCGACGCTGCGCAAGGCGCAGTCCGCCCGGCGCGCGAGCAGGCACATGCCCATCTGCTCCAGCCATTCATCGAACCGCAGCTTCGGATTTTCGGCGTAGAGCTGCTCCGTCGCGGGGTCCGTGTACCCCGTCTGCCAGCTCGCGGCCGCGACCGGCATTTCCGCCCGCCTCAGCTCCGTCTCGATGGCGGCGGCGATGACCTGT
This sequence comes from uncultured Binatia bacterium (SeqCode), assembly GCA_964455095.1. Taxonomy (GTDB): domain Bacteria; phylum Desulfobacterota; class Binatia; order HRBIN30; family CADEER01; genus CAYVUV01. The sequence goes on along the minus strand of CAYVUV010000069.1, from coordinate 21,112 downwards.
TGCGCGCGCAGGTTGGGATGCGCCCAGTCGCAGAACAGATCGTCGCCGACGAGACCGTGTTCGCTGGCCTGCGACAGGGCGGCCTCGGCATCCGCCAACAGCGCGCCCTCCGCCGCGGCGACCTTGCGGGCGATCTCGTTGAAGCGCAGCGGCGCACCGCAGGGCACCTGATCGAGATCGCTGGCACGGCGGTAGTGCTCGCGCGCGGCCGGAAAGCGACCGAGGGCGCGCAGACACGAGGCGGCGCGGTAGTGCAGGTCGGCGTGGACGTCGTCGACCGCCAGCGCGCCCTCGTAGCGCGCGACCGCCGCCGCGCAGTCGCCGTGCTCGGCGAACCGATTGCCGTCCTCGACCAGCTCATCCCAGCGCGCGAGGTCGCCGGGCGCCAGATCGGGGCGATGCGTCGACGCGCATGGAGCCCAGTCGGAGAAGTTCTGCGACTGGGTGACGAGCATGACCGGCACGCCGGCGGACCGCGCGGTCCGGACGATGGCCGTCAAGTTGCTCTCATACATGATCTCCATGTAGGCGCGTTCCCGCGGCGTCGCATACTGCTCACCCCGGAGGCGCGGGTTGAGGACGGCAAACATCTCGCGCGTGTCGGTCCCGGTATCGACCCAATTGAACTGGGGAGGCTGATCGCTGCCGCCTCGTGATTGGCTAAGACCTGCCAAGACAGCCCACAACCGCGTCCCGGCCACCAGCTCGCGCAGGCGAAAGAGCCGCGGATCCAGGTCCATCAGGTGCCGGTAGTAGCGCCGCTCGGCGTACTCGTTGTGCCCGACGTAGACGATGATCAGGTCGGGGTGGTATCCGAGGACCTCCTCATTGACGATCATCAGCCGCCGCGAGGCGTATCCCGGCACCGCCGCGTTGACGATCTCGATCGGTCGACTCGGCAGGGCGGCAGTCAATCGGCGCGCGAGCCAGGCGGAGAAGGCATAGGAGGTTCCATAGGGGACGCCGGCGGCGGAGGAGTCTCCGAGCACGAAAGCGCGAAAGGTGCCGGAGCGCTTCTCGATCAGAAACTCGCGCTGCGCTTCCTCGAGTGGCCGGCCGATCGCCGCGAGAAAGCGGCCGGCAGTGGGGTGGTACACGGCCACGCCATCGGCGCGCTCACCCTTCACGAACAGCGGCACGGCGTGCGAGAACCCCGCGAACGGATCGCGCCGCGCGTGATCGCCGCCGACCCCGAACAATCGCAAGAGCAACTCGGCGCCGGTCAAAACGGCGAGGCTGGCCGTGAGGCCCACGAGCGTGAACCCCAGGATCTGGAGCGTGCGGCGTACCATTCGGAGAGCGTGCGGGTCGAGCCCGGCACGCTACACGTTCGGCCACAGGCGGTAAATGGCGATGCTCAGAAGCGCCGCCCCTCGCGGCGCCGAACGCGGCGCGCCGCGCCGAAGAGGACAAACGGCAGCAGCCACCACGGCGCTGGCGACTGCGGCGGCGGGCCGACGTGGCAGCCATCGTCCGCCGAGCCGCGGTGCACGGTGGCGGTGGGGCTCGGAACGGCGGTGGCCGGTGGAGCGTTGGTGGCGGTAGCGGTGGGCGCAATGGCGGTCGCCGTGGGCGCGGGGGTGGCGGTCGATACCGGGCTGGCCGTCGGGGTCACCGTCGCGGTCGACGAAGGCGCCGGCGAGACGGTTTCCGTCGCCGTCGCGGTCGGCTCGGTGGTGGGGGTCGGTGCACCGGGGAACTGCACGGCCTGCGAGCCGGCGGGCGCGGAGCGGTTGCCGGCGTCGTCGGTCGCGGCGACGGCGAAGTACAGCAGTTGACCGGCGAAGCGGCTGTCGTTGACCGAGACGACCGATGCGATGCGGCGGCCGGCCAGCACGGTGGCAACCGACTCGACCGGCGTCGCCGCCGCGAAGTCGGTTGCGTTGGCGATCGGCGCGGTCGCGAAGCGCACGTCGAGATCGGCGTTGCCGCAGAACAAATCGTCGCCCGGCACCGCCGCCAGGTTGAGGCGCGCGCGCGAGGCAGTCAATGCCGTCACCGCGATGTCCGTCGGGCGCAGCGACGCCGGTGGCCGCGCGTCGGTGTGCACGTTGCCGGTGCCCCACTCGTCGTGGTGGTAGCGCCGCCACGGAATCGCGCCGCATTCTCTGCCGGTCGTGCGCCAGGCAAACAGCCACCCCTCGCGCGTCACGCCGACCACTTCGAGCTGGCCGTCGCCGTCGAGGTCGCCCACCGCCGGTGAGCCGACCATCCAGCCGTTGGTGAACTTCGGCCACCCGGTCGGCTCGCGGCCGTCGATGTTGACGGCGTGCACGTCGTACACCCCCGAGCCCTGGATGGCTTCGGCCAGGCCGTCGCCGTCGATATCGGCCACCGCCGGACCGGCCAGGAACTGCAGGTCGTTGACCACGCGCGGAAACGCGCGGGCCAGCGCCCCGTCGGCAGGCGAGCCGTCGAGCTGCGAAACGGGCCATGCCGAGAGGTGGTTCTCTGCCGGGAACTGGCGCGCCGGCGCCTGGGCGTCGACCAGCCGCCCGAGCCCGGCCGTCGGCGCCAGCAGGTAGAAGCCGCGCCCGAAACCGTCGAGCTCGGCGAGCACGGTCGCACCGAGCGAGCCGAACGTCGTGCCGTCGATGCCATCGCTGTCGGCACCGAGCGGGTCGGTGGCGAAGGTACGGTCCTCGCCCGTCGGGTGGCGGCCGAGATACGACACGCCGTCGGCGGTGAACACGTAGGCCGGACCCACCGCCGACATCGTCGCCACCTCGAGCTGCCCGTCGCCGTCGACGTCGGCCAGCGCCGGTGGACCGTTGCTGCCGGTGCCGACGGTGGGCAGCAGCTCGGTGGTGATCAACGCGGTCTTCACCGGCCAGCCGGGCACGAACGCATCCGGGTTCCAGCCGCGCGCGAGCGGCGCCGCACCGTGTGCCGCGCCATCGGCGTGGACGGCGTAGACGCGCGTGTTGCCCGGGTCGATCACACCGACCAGGCGGAACAACGCGATCAGCGGATTCGTGAACAGCGCGTTGGGTTCCTCGCGATACTCCTCGTTGACGGCCGCCAGCACTTCCAGGTCGCCGTCGCCGTCGAGATCGCCGAGCGACGGCGGCACCAGAATCTTGGTGCCCATGAGCCCGTTGGCGTCCGCCTTGAGCGTCACCTCGTTGGTGACCGGATCGACGCTCTCGACCTTGGTGGGATCCTTGAGCAGCACCGGCCAGCCGGGCACGGGCGTGCCGTCGTGGCGCCAGGCGTAGAGATGGCGATCGAAGGAACCGGCGACGATCTCCAGCGAGCCGTCGGACGAGCCGTCGAGGTTGCCGAGCGCCGGGCCGCTGGCCAGGGCGCGGCCGAGGCGGTTGTCGCGGTTGTGGCGATTGACGCGATCGGGCACCAGCCCCTCGGGCGTGGCGAGGTTGCGCTCCGAGCGGCGTGAGAAGGAATACTCCGGCCGCGTCGAGACGGGAAAGCCGGTGCGGCGCACACCGTCGGGCCCCCACACGTAGGCCTTGCCCTGCACGTCGGTCGCCACGACCTCCAGGGTTCCGTCGCGGTCGAGATCGCCGACGGCGACGGCCCCGACGATGGCGCTGGAGACCGGCGAGGGCACCGCGCCGCTGGCGTAGCCGGGTGCGGTGTCGTGCAGCTCGAGCGGGTCCGAGGCAACCGGCCAGCCCGGCAGCTCGCTGCCATCGGCGCGCAGCGCGTGCACCTGGCCGTTGGACGACGCGATGATGATTTCCTCGCGCCCATCGGCGTCGATATCGGCCGTCGACGGTGCCGCGGCGCCGTCGGCGCCGAGCTGGCGCGGGAAGGCGGGCAGCAGATCGGGGTCGCGGTGCAGCGCCAGCACGCGGCGGTCCTCGGCGACGTTGCCGAGGTCGTCCATGACGCGCAGGCGAATGGTGAACGTGAAACGGTCCGGATCCGGCTTGCCGTCGGGGGTCAGCGCCGCGCCCTCGATGCCGTTCGGCATACGTTCCCGCAGCGCGGCAAGATCGATCGTCGCCAGCTCGCCCTGCACGGCGGCGCTGCGGCCCTCGACCGCCCGCGCAATGGCAAAGTCGACCTCTGCCGGCTGAATGCCCGGCGCCACGTCCACCACGTACGAAAAGGCGCCGGCGCGATTGGCGGCGGCGCGGCCGCTGAGCGACAGGGACGGCGTGCGCTGCGGATCGAGGGTCGCGTACCACGCCGGCGCGTCGATCGCGGCTTCGGGAGGAATGCGGCCGTCGGCGACGCGCCGCACGGCCTGGTCGGCGTTGACGCGGCCGTAGCCGAAGAACTGATCCCAGCCGGCGGTGGAGTGGTAGCGCTCGCTGCCCGCGACGCCGGGTACGGCGAGCGTGGTGGTGTAGTTCTGCGGCAGCGGCGGTTTCGCCTCGGGGCGGGCGTCGAAGTTGATGTCGTCGGCGGTGCCGATGAGGATCTGCTTGATCTCGTCGGCTGACAGCGGGAACGGCGCCGGCTCGCCGTCGTCGCGCGGGTACGGGGTCAGCGTGCCGCGGTCGATGGCGTTGAGCGCCGCCGAGATGACCAGCGCCGCCATGCCGGCGCTGCGCCCGGTGGCTTCCGACGAACAGCTCGACGACGGCACGGCGAGCGCGATGTGACCGCCGTAGTTGGTGCAGCCGTTCAGATACAGGTACGAGGGCGGCGATTGCTTGATGCCGGAGATGTCGGCGAAGCGCGTCACCGAGTTCACCTGCACGGTGTGGTCGTAGTTGGCCGGGTAATTGTGGTGGTTGGACTCCTCGTCGGCGGCCGAAGCGATGACCACGACGCCGTTGCGATAAGCGTAGTCGACCGCGGCCTGGCCGAACTGCGTCTGGTTCAGCGTGCCCAACGCCTCCTGCACGACACGCGCGCCGCTGTCGACGGCGAAGACCACGCCTTGCGCGAAGGCGTTCACGTCGGCGACGAAGCTGTCGCCGGCGCGCACTTCGAGCAACAGGCAGTTGGGGCACACGCCGGTGTCATCGAGGCCATTGTTGGCCTCGTTGCCGGAGTCGTGCGACTCGCCGGTGCCGTGGCCATAGCGCACCTCGTCGAGCGCGTCGTTGTCGTCCTCGAAGAAATCCCAACCGCTGATGTCGTCGATGTAGCCGTTCGCATCGCCGTCGACGCCGTCGGAGAAGAGGAAGATGAGGTCCTCCGGATCGATCATGCCGTTGCCGTTCTGGTCGCTGACGCGGGCGTCTTGCGGCTGCGTGCCGTCGGCGAGATAGTCGGGAATGGTGAAGAGGCCGTCGCCGTTGCGGTCGTAGGGGTCGCGGGTATTGGTGCTGCCCTCTGGCACCGGCAGCTCACCGCGGTTGAGGTAGAACTTGTTGACCAGATCGCGCTGCGGCTCGGCCCAGCGGATGCCCGAATCGATCACGGCGATCAACACGTCGGGGCGCCCGGTGGTGATCTGCCAGGCGCGGTCGATGCTGGCGCCTTTGACGCCGAACAGCTCCTGCGCGCTGTTGTCGATGGCCGGGTCGCCGGTGCGCTCGCTGGTGTACTTCCAGTTGTCGTTGCCGAAGTCGTTGGGCAGCGTCAGCGGCTCGGTGGTGGGCAGGAAGAGGTACTGCGCGAACGCCGTCGCATCGATGCAGGGCGGATCGGTCTCCGACCCGGTGCACGGCAGCGGGTTGCTCGGGTACGGCATCTCGGCTCGCGCCGCGCCGCAGCACAGAACGATACAACTGATCGCGAGGCGTAGTGCCGGCAGCGGTCGAGCCATGGTGTTCCTCCCCCTGTTGCGTGGCGCGGACTTGCTATCAGACTGCGCGCGGTTGCGCACATCATGCAAGTGGCGGCGTCACGGCCGCCGGGGTCTCCAGCGGCAGCGACAGCGTGAAGCGCGATCCGGCGCCGAGGCGGCTGGTGACGGCGATCTCGCCGCCGAGGGCGGCGGTGAGGCGCGAGACGATGTACAGGCCGAGGCCGACGCCGCCGCCGCGCGGCGGGCCCTGGCTGCCCTGGCCGAACATGTCGAAGATACGCGTCAGGTCCTCTGGCGCGATGCCCTGCCCGGTATCGGCGACGGCGAAGACGACGCCCCCGCGCGCCGGGTGCTCGACCGTGACGCTGACCGCGCCGCGCTCGGTGTACTTGAGCGCGTTGTGGATCAGATTGCGCAGCACCAGCTCGATCTTGCCGCGGTCGCTGCGCAGTTGAATGGCCGGATCGGCCACCGCCCAGTGCAGTTGCACGCCGGCTTTGCACCAGTTGGCAGGCAGGTTCTGACGCAAGCCCTCGAGCAGGTCGGCGACCGCGAACGTCTCGATCACCAGCGAGATGCCCCCGGCTTCGAGTCGGTTGAGGTCGAGCATCGCCTGGATGAGATCGAGCAGCTGGTGCGACTGCTCGCGCACCCGGCGCAAGGCGTCGAGCTGCTCCTCCACCGAGGGGAGGGCGCCCTCGAGCAGCAGGTCGGTGTAGCCGACGATGATATTCAGCGGCGTGCGCAACTCGTGCGAGACGGTGGCGAGAAACTCCGACTTCGCCGCATTGGCGCGCGCCGATTCGGCGGCCTCGCTGAACGCCGCGAAGCGATAGCTGTCGAGCAGTCGCGCGCCGAGCATCGTCATCGCGGCATGCGTGAGCAGGGCGAAGAGGCCGTACGGCACCGGTAGCGACGGGGTCATGCCGGAGAGGATGCCGCCGGTGTAGGTGAGCACGACACCCGCGCAGACGGCCGCCTGGCCCGCGACGCCCCACGGAAACTGCACCACCACGCCGGTGAGGAAGCCGATCTGCGCCAGCAGGCAAAGCTCGGCGTTGCGGCTCACGGCGACCAGGTAGACGCTCAAACACACCGCCAGCGCCAACGCGCTGCCCACCGTGATGACGAGCGCGTGCGCCGGCGCGCGGCGCACCAACCACAAGCTGACGGCGGAGATGAGGGCGAAGACGGCGTAGCACAGCGTCAGCTGCGCCCCGCGCTCCGGGTGGTAGATCCACTCGATGACGTAGGCGACCAACATGAACGCCAGGAAGATCCCGACCGAGGTCGGGAAGCGGCTGGCGATCAGCACGCGGGTTTCATCGCGGAACGCGGCGCGCAGGTGTTGGTCCGCCGCCGGTCCGGCCACGCCATCCCCCATACTCGCGACGCGGTCCACCGATTCCCCCTTCCGCGCTAGCTGTTTCGCAGCACCGCGCGTTCCCTACCGCAGCGCGCGCCGAGCGCCAAGCGAAAGTGTGATCGCTTGACGGCCGAGCCGGCGGCGGGGCATGACGCTGGAGTCATGCGGTGGCTCGTTCGCCTGCTCGCAGTCGCCGTCGTGCTCCTCGCCGTCGCTGCCCTCGCCGCGCGCGCCGTGTTTGGCGGCGGTCAGCGCCTTCCCGACCGCACAGCCGAGCCGGCACTTGCCGGCGCCGTGCTCGAGCGCGTCGCCGACCTCGACTACCCGCCCGGCAACGTCGCCGTCGCACCCGACGGCCGCGTCTTCTTCACCTTGCATCCCGACGGCAAGCCGCCGGCCAAGGTGCTGGAGCTGGTCGACGGCAAGCCCGTGCCCTACCCGAACGCCGCGTTCCAACAGGCGGCGAAGGGCACGCCGCACTTTCAATCGGTCCTGTCGCTGCGTATCGACCGGCAGAATCGGCTGTGGGTCTTGGACTACGCCGACTACGGCACCGGCCAGCCGCGGCTGCTGGCATTCGATCTCGCCACCAACGAGCTCGTGCACCAGTACGACTTCCCCGGCGAGATCGCGGGCCTGCTGTCGATGCTCAACGACTTTCAGGTCGACCCGACCGGATCGATCATCTACATCGCCGAGACCAGCCCGATCCGGCAGACGCCGGCGCTGATCGTCTACGACATCGCCAAGAAGACCAGCCGCCGCGTGCTCCACCGCCACCCGTCGGTGCGGGCCGAGGACTACATCATCCAAGCGCCGGGGCGCGACATGATCATTTTCGGCTTCTACACCATGCGCATCGGCGTCGATTCGATCGCCCTCGACCGCCGCGGCGAGTGGCTCTACTACGGTCCGGTGAGCGGCGGCCACCTCTACCGAATCCCCACCGCGGCCCTCAACGACGCGGCGCTGGCACCGGAGGCATTGGCCGCCAGGGTAGAGCGCTTTGCCGACAAGACGCTGAGCGATGGCATCACCACCGATGCCGAGGGCACCATCTATCTGAGCGACATGGAGCACTCCGCCATCGTCGCGCTGTCGCCGAGCGGCGCCCTGCGCACCTTGATCAAGGACCCGCGCCTGCGCTGGCCCGACGGTTTCAGCTTCGGACCCGACGGCTGGCTCTATGTCACGTGCAGCTCGCTGCAGGACGTGCTGTTCGTCAGCCAGGCGCGCCTGCGCGCCGCCGCGCCGTACCAGATCTACCGCTTCAAGCCCGGCCCGAGCGCCCCGGCCGGGCACTAGATCGGACCGATCCGACGGATCAGATCAGACCGATCGTCTGAGCCTCTGCCCGCCCATTGCGCAGCGGCTGCTCAAATGAGCGGCAGCGACCGGTCCCCGGCGCTCCGGGCGCTAGCAGGGCCAGCGCGCGCAGCGCTCGGCCTTTTTCTTGCTGTTGGGCTGACTGCTTCAAATATCAGGGGGGGGTCGGGCTCGACGTGAAAAGACCGCCGCAACGAGACGACGTCGGGGCGTTGATCGGCCAGTACAAGGTCGTGGCGTCGCCGCTGCGCGCATTTTTGCGCGACCTGCACATCAAATACACCGGTCTGCGCGAGGGGGTGGTGGCCGACTACATCCCCGAGCTGGGCAAGGCGAACCCGGACTGGTTCGGCATCTGCGTCGTGACGACCGGCGGCGACGTCATCACCTTCGGCGACTCCGAGCAGTCGTTCACCATTCAGTCGGTCTCCAAGCCGTTCGTCTACGGCCTGGCGCTCGAGCGCCACGGCCGCGAGGCGACGATGCGCCGCATCGGCGTCGAGCCGACCGGCGACGCGTTCAACTCGCTCGTCAAGCTCGACGAGCGTTCGAACCGCCCGCACAACCCGATGGTCAATGCCGGGGCCATCGCCGCCTCCAACCTCATCCAGGGGGGCGGCCCGCCCGAGCGGCTGGCCCAGATCCTCGACATGTTCCACCGCTACATCGGACACGAGCCGCAGATCGACATGGCCGTGTTCACCTCCGAGCGCGCCACCGGGCACCGCAACCGCGCCATCGCCCACCTCATGCGCAACTTCGGCATGATCGGCGACGACATCGAGGATACGCTCGACCTCTACTTCAAGCAGTGCTCGATCCTGGTCACCTGCCGCGATCTGGGGATCATGGCCGCGACGCTGGCCAACAACGGCGTCAACCCGCTCACCCGCGAGCGCGCGGTCACGCCCGACTACCTGCGCGACATCCTGAGCGTCATGTACACCTGCGGCCTCTACGACTACGCCGGCGAGTGGGCGTATCACGTCGGCTTGCCGGCCAAGAGCGGCGTCTCGGGGGGCATCATCGCCGTCGCGCCGGGCCAGTGCGGCATCGCGGTGTTCTCGCCGCTGCTCGACGCGCGCGGCAACAGTGTGCGCGGCATCAAGGTCTGCGAGGCGCTGTCGTCCCAATTCGGCTTGCACATGTTCGAATCGCACGGGGTGGGCGCGCGCTTCGCCGCGGCGCTTTCCGGACGCCCCCCCGCGGTGCTCCCTGTGGCGCGGCCGGCGGCGGCCGTCACCGTGCCCGACGACGAAGCGGGCTGAAGGTCATGCCCCGTCCGGATCAGAACGGCCCGCGCCTGCTGCTCGTCGATGACGTCCCGGCGCGCGCGGCGCGTTGGAGCGGCGCGCTGCGCGGCCTCGGCTACGCAGTCGTGACGGCGACGGACGCCCCCGGAGCCCTGGCGCGACTGACTGCGGAGTCCTTCAACCTCCTGCTCGCACCCGTGGCGATGCCGGGCATGAACGGCATCGCGCTGCTCGAATGCGTGCGCGCGGACGAGCGCCTCGCCGCGCTGCCGGTGGTCATCCTGGCCAGCGCCGCCGAGCTCGACGCCGTGGCGCACTGTCTCGAGCGCGGCGCCGACGACTACTTCCTCGACTCCGGCAGCCCGTCCCTGCTCGGAGCGCGCCTCGCCGTCTGCCTCGATCGCCATCGTCTGAACGGCGAGGTCGCCCGGCACGCCGAGCGCCTGGCCAGCGAGCGCCGGCGTGTCGACGACCTGGTCAAGGCGGTCATCCCGATCGGCGTGTCGCTGATGGGCGAGAAGGACTTCGACCGCCTCCTCGAAGCGATCCTGTTCGAGGCCAAATCGCTCTGCAACGCCGATGGCGGCACGCTCTACCTGCGCACGCCCGACGACCACCTGCGCTTCGTCATCCTGCGCAACGACTCCCTCGGCATCAGCCTGGGCGGCAGTGGCGGACCGATCGACTTCCCCCCCCTGCCGATGCGCGACCCCGAAAGCGGCACCCCCAACCTGCACAACGTCGCCACCTGCACCGCGGTCACCGGCCAGTCGATCAACATCCCCGATGCCTACGAAGCGGTCGGCTTCGAGTTCTCCGGCACGCGCGCCTTCGATGCGCGCACCGGCTACCGCTCGATGTCCTTTCTGACCGTGCCGCTCAAGCGCAACAGCGGCGAGGTCATCGGCGTGCTGCAGCTGCTCAACGCGCTCGAGCGCGACACCGGCGCGGTGGTGCCCTTCGAGCCGGCCATGCAGCCGATCATCGAATCGCTCTCACTGTTGGCGGCGGCGGCGCTCGACGCCTACCTGCGCGAACAGCTGCTGCGCGCCGAGATCCGCGAGCTGCACATCCAGATCGACGAGGGCAAGAAAGCGCGCCAGGTCGAGGAGATCGCCGAAACCGACTACTTCCAGATGTTGCAAAGCAAGGCCAAGGCCCTGCGCGCGCGGGCCTAGGCAGCGCACAAGAGAGGAATGGCGTGGCTCAGATCGTCTCCGTGCACTCGTTCCGCGGCGGAACCGGCAAGTCCAATCTCAGCGCCAACTTCGCCGTGCTCACCGCGCTGCAGGGCAAGCGCGTCGGCGTCATCGACACCGACATCCAATCGCCCGGCATTCACGTCCTCTTCGGCATGGCCGAGGACGACATCGACAAAGCCCTGAACGACTACCTGTGGGATCGTTGCCCGATCGAGGAGTGCGCCTACGACGTCACGGCGTCGCTGTTGCCGTCGGCGCCGCCGGGCGCGGCCGTGCTGCTCATCCCCTCGAGCCTCAAGGCGGGAGAGATCGCCCGCGTGCTGCGCGAGGGTTACGACGTCAGCAAGCTCAACGACGGCTTTCGCGAGCTGATCGCGCGCCTGCGGCTGGACTACCTGTTCATCGATACCCACCCCGGCGTCAACGAGGAAACCCTGCTGTCGATCGCCATGTCCGACACACTGGTCATCATCCTGCGCGCCGATCACCAGGACTACCAGGGCACCGCCGTCACCGTCGATCTGGCGCGGCGACTGGAAGTGCCGCGCATGTTGATGGTGGTCAACAAGGTGCTGCCGAGCTTCGACTTCGAGGTCGTACGGGCGCAGATCGAGGCGGCCTACGGCGCCCCGGTGGCCGGGATCCTGCCGTTGTCCGAGGACATGGTCCGCCTCGCCAGCGCCGGCGTGTTTTGCCTGCGCTATCCCGATCACCAGATCACCGGGGTGGTGCGCTCGGTGACCGAGCAAATCACCAAGTGAGCAATTGACCCTACCCTGCATACGTGTCGGGAATTTGACTAGTTGACACCTGGATGGCCTACGGGCACAAACAATAGCTTATGAACATTCGCCGCTTTCGCCCCCTCGCCCTCATTGCGCTCTTCGCACTCACTACCGCAGGCTGCGGAGGAGGAGGCGGCGGCAGCTCGACTGGCGGCGGGAGCGGCGGTGGCCTCAAGGCCCGGGCGCTGTGGCAACAGCCGGCGGCGGCGAGCGCGGCGCGCGCCGGCACCGCGGCCCAGCAATCGGGCGGGTTCGGAACCACGCTGCCCGCGTCCGTCAACACCGTGCGTTTCGTGTTCAGCTCCGAGGCCGGGTCGTCCTGCTGTCTGGCGGTCGATCCGGACACCGTGCCGGTAGACCAAAGCTCCGGACAGCGTCAGCTGGTGCTGAGCGACTTGCCGACCGGCGCGGGCTCGCTGTCGATCGCGGGGTTTCCCACCACCTTCGCCCCGGCGCCCGCGGGCATCACGGCGGCGTGCACGACGCGCCCGTCCGGCCTCGGCCAGCCCTGCGCCACCGATCGCGATCAGACCCCGAGCTTCCTGAGCGCCGCGCACCCGGTGACGATCATCACGCAGGAGCAGAATGATGCGGGTGACATTCCGGTGCCCGCCGTCCCGTTCCTGATCGCGGACAGCCTCGTCCCGGCGCCGGGCGCTGGGGCGAACAATCCGCTCCCCGTGCGCTTTGTCGTCGCCGACGCCTCGACGGGCATCGAGGCGCAATCCGTCACACTGGCGGTCGCGCAGGGATCGGGCGATGCCGATGTGGCGCTGGCGCTGACGCCCTGCGATGACGCGACCGCGACGCCCTGCAGCGCCGGCGGCGCGCTCGCCGTCAGCGGTTTCACCGCCGTGGCCGCGCCGCAACTGCTCGACGCCGGCCCCACCACGCTGCGCATCACGGCCGCCAATCTGGCGGCTCCGCCGCTGTCGCTCGATTTCTCCTACACGGTCGAAGTGCCAGCGCCGCCGGCGACCGCCACGGTCACGCCGACGACCACCCCGACGTTGACCGCGACGCCGACGAACACCCCGACCGCGACCTTCACCGACACCCCGACACCGACGAACACGCCGACGCCGACCGACACGCCGACGCCGACGCCGACATTGACACCGACGCGCACTCCCACGGCGACGCCGACCACGACCGCGACCCCGACGCCGACGACCACCGCGACCCCGACCCACACGCCGACCCGCACGCCCACGCCGACCAACACCCCGACGCTGACCCCGACGGCGACGCCGACGCGCACCCCGACGGCCACCGCAACGAACACCCCGACCCGCACGCCGACACGCACCCCGACGCAGACGCCGACGCAGACGCCGACGCGCACCCCGACGGCGACGCCGACGCGCACGTCGACGCCGACGCCCGTCCCCGTGGAGCACCAGCTCGCCTATGTCACCGGCGCCATCTCCGGCGACATGACGGTGATCGACACCGCCACCAACCAGGTCATGACGACGGTCCCCCTCGGCGTCGACTTCGAAGCCACCGACATCGCCGTCGCGCCGGCGATCAACTCCATCTTCATCACCAACGGCCGCGTCGGCTCGCCCGGCGACCTGACCATCCTCAGCACGCTGACCAACCTGATCACCGACGTGGTGGATATCGGCGTCGGGCCGAGCGCGGTGGCGATCTCGCCCGACAACCGATTCGCCTACGTCGCCAGCTGCTGCCCCGGCACCCTGGCGGTGCTCGACATCGCCAGCGGTGAGATCGTCAAGCGCATCGACGTCGGCGTCGATCCGGTTGGCGTGGCGGTGCGCGCCGACGGCGCGTTCGTCTACGTCGCCAACTCGGTGACGGACGACATCTCCGTCATCGACACGGCGACCAACACCGTGGTCAAATCGCTGCGAGTAGGCCGCTTCCCGCGCCACATCGCCGTCAGCCCGAACGGGCTCTGGGCCTACGTCACCAATTCGATCGCCAATACGGTCTCGGTCATCGACACCGTCACCAACACCGTGGTGTCCACCATCCCGGTCGCCAACGGACCGGCCGGCGCCGTGGTGTCGCCCGACAGCACTCGCGCCTACGTCACCAACCTGCGCGCCGCCCGCGTCACGATCATCGACACCGCCGCCGCGGTCAACGCGCCGGCCAGCGCCGTGATCGGGGTCATCCCGGTCTCCGAGCGCCCGCTGCGCGTCGCGCTCACCGCCGACGGGTCGAGTGCGTACGTGGCGCACTCGTCGTCGCCGGGTGAGGTGTCGGTGATCGACACCTCAACCAACGAGGTCGTCGATACGATCGTCGCTGGCGACACGTTCTCGGGCATCGCCATCGCCGAGGTGCTCGTCAACCCATGAGGCCGTCGCACGCCGCCCTGGCGGCGGTCGCTCTGGGCCTGCTTCTGCCCGCCATCGCGGCGGCGTCGCAGCAGTCCGAGCTGATCTACTCGCGCGGCCTGGTCGAGTTCCATGCCCAGCGCTACACCGACGCCCTGCGGTTGTTCGAGCAGGCCGTCGCCGCCGACCCCAACGACGCCTACGCGCTCTACTACCGCGGCGTGACGCGCGGCCGCCTGCGCGACTTCGAGGGTGCCGTCGTCGATCTGCGCGCCGCGCTCGAACGGCAGCCCTCTCTAAAGGAGGGCACGCTGGAGCTCGGCGTCGCGCTGGTCGAGAGTGGGCACTACACCGAGGCCAAGCCGTGGCTCGAGCAGGCGGAGCAGGTACCGGAGTTGGCGCCCGAGGCGGCGCTGTTTCTCGGCGTGGCGCAGCTGCGCCTCGGCGAAGACGACGCGGCCCGCGAGAGTTTCAGCCGCGCCGCCGCCGGCCGGCCAGAGCTGCAGACCTCGGCGCGGTACTATCAGGGCGTGGCGGCATATCAGGCCGGCCGCTGGACGGAATCCGAGAGCCACTTCACCGAGGTGTTGGAGAACAGCCCCAACACCGAGATGGGCCGCGAGGCCAACGAGTTCCTGCGCGTGGTGCGCGCGCACCAGGCGCGCCGCTACCACCTGCGCGGCGCGGTCGCCTTCGAGTACGACAGCAACGTGCGCCTCTCGCCCTCGGGCGACGCGCTGCAGGAGGCGAATCTGCCCAACCAGGGGCGGGCCGACGGGCGGATGACCGTTCTCGGCGGCGCCTCCTACGTGCCGTGGCGCAACGACGACGCGCTGGTGTCGGTCGGCTACGAGTTCTTCCAGAGCGGGCACTTCAAGCTCTCGGAGTTCAACTTGCAGGATCACCGCCCGTACGCCGAGTTCGTCGGCCGCTACCGCGACCTGACATTCGGCCTCCTCGGCCGCTACGATTACTACCGCTTGGAGGACGACCAGTTCCTGCAAGAGGGCACCGTGTCGCCCTGGGTGACGCTGCTCGACAAGGGCTTCGGCCGCACGGAGTTCTTCTACCGCATGCGCCGGCGCGATTTCCTCGACAACGATTTCGACGTGCGCAACAGCTTCAACCACGCCCCCGGCATCGCCGAGGTGATCGAGCTCGACGGTCCCGACCGCTACGTAGCGTTCGGCTACCGCTACGACCGCGAAGACCCGACGCGCTCGGACGACATCTCAAAAGCCTTCGGCTACGACGGACACGAAGTCAGCGTCGGGGTCGGTTGGATCCTGCCGGGTGAGATCGTCTCCGATACCAGCTACGCGTTTCGCCGCGAGCTGTACGACCCCCAGAGCAACCACCGACAGGACAACGAGCACCGCATCATCGCCATCCTCTACCGCAACATCACCGACTACATGCGGGTGACCTGCTCGTACTTCGGCACCATCAACGACTCGAATAAGGATCTGTTCCAGTACAACCGTCACATCGGATCGATCGGCGTCGAGCTGCGGTACTAACCATCACGCCATCACCATGAGGTCTCCCATGACACATCTGCGATTCTCTTCTCTGATCGTCGGGCTGCTCGCGTTCGCCGTCAGCGCCGTGGCGGCGCAGGAGGTCGGGACCGTCGCCTCCATCGAGGGCTCGGCGGAGATCGGGCGCGAGGGCGCCTGGCGCGCGGCCGCGCTCGGCGGCCCCGTAAACCTCGGCGACACCGTGCGCACGGCGACACCCGGCCGGGTGCGCATCGTGTTCCAGGACGACAGCGTGCTCAACATCGGCGACAGCTCGGAGCTCGTCATCGATCAGCAGGTCTTCGATCCCAACGCCGGCCAGATGCAATCGGTCATCAAGCTGCTGCGCGGCAAGGTGCGCGCCCTGGTCAGCGAGTACTACGAGCGCACCGGTGCGTCGTACGAGATCGAGACCGTCACGGCGGTCTCCGGGGTGCGCGGTACGGAGTTCATCGTCTCCTACGACGCCGAGCGCGGCGAGACCGAAGTGATCGGTATCAACGGCCGCGTCGAGGTCAACAGTGTGCTCGACCGCGCGCGCAACAGCGTCTTCGTCACCGCCGGCGAGATCACGGAAGTGGCCGAGGGCCAGCTGCCGACGCGGCGTCCGCGCCTCGAGGACCAGCGCTTTCGCCAGTACCTGGAGGGGCTCGAGTTCATCGGCACCGGGCGGCCGGAAAGCTTGACCGCCAATCACCCCGTGCTCGGCGGCGTCTCGGTGCCCGCGCCGGACCGCGCCCCCGCCACGGTGGTTGAGGTCGGCGAACGCACCGGCGGCAATCGCGACGTCAGCGACCTGCTCGAGCAGCCGCGCGAAGTGATCGAAGCCGCCACGGGCGATCTCGGCGTCCGGTTCTGAGCGTGCCCCGGCCGCGCGTCACGCCGCTGCGGCTCGCGCTGCTGCTGGGGCTGGTGCTGTCGGCGCTGCGGTTCAACGGCTGCCTCTACCTCGGCCTCGTCGACGCGCGCGCCATCGACTACCGCCTGTTGCAGCGCGGTCCGCAAGCGCCGGCGCCCGCGGTGGTGATCGTCGCCGTGGACGATTCCAGCATCGAGCGCGAAGGGCGCTGGCCGTGGTCGCGCAGCTTGATGGGACGGCTGCTCGACCGCATCGCGGCTGCCGAGCCGGCGGTGATCGGCTTCGACATCGTGCAGTCCGAAGCCACCGCCGAGCTGCAGATCGAGCCGCTGCTCGATCGCGTCGAGGGCCTCGACCCGACCGCGCGCGCGGCGCTGCGGCGCGCGGTGCGGACGGCAGGGAGCGAAGACGAAGCCCTGGCCCGCGCCGTGCGGGCGTCCGGGCATGCCGTGCTGGGCTACTTCTTCGACTTCGACGCCAAGGCGGCGCCGAACTTCCCGCAGCGCATCGCGACCTACAACCTGGTCTACAACAGCCCCGGCAGCACCGGCGAGCGGCGCGCGCCGAACGCCCAGCGGGCGGTCGTCAATCTGCCGGCGCTGACCGAGGGCGCGCAGGACATCGGCTACTTCAACGTCATCCCCGACCGCGATGGCTCCGTGCGCCGCCTGCCTCTCGTCACCCGTTACGGCAGCGAGATGGCGCTGCCGCTCGCCCTGGTGATGCTGCGCGCGCAGTCGGGACACACCGCGAGCATTCGCTTTGCCGAGTTCGGCGTCGAGTCGGTGCAGTTCGGCGCGGTGAAGATCCCGGTCGCCGCCGACGGCCAGCTGCTGCTCAACTTCCGCGGTCCCGGGCGCACGTTCCCCCACCTTTCCGCCGCCGCCGTGCTGGCGGGCGAGGTGCCCCCCGACGCGCTGCGCGGCAAGATCGTCCTGGTCGGCGTCACCGCCACGGCCGTCGGCGACATCCGCGTCACCCCGTTCGACGGCGTCTATCCGGGCGTCGAAGTGCACGCCACGGGCATCGACAATGTCCTGCGCAACGACTTCATCTGGCAGCCCAAATGGGCCCTGCCGGTCGAGGTCGGACTCATCTGGCTGTGCGTGCTGGTGCTGAGCGTGGCGCTGCACTACACGCGCGGCCTGGGCGGCGCGCTGACCGCGGCGCTGCTGCTCGGGCTCTACCTGCTCGGCAGCCAGTGGTTGTTCGTCACCCGCGGCCTGCCGCTGACGCTGGTCTACCCGATCCTGGCCATCTTGCTCACCTACGTCGCCATCAGCGTGCAGCACTACATCGCCGAGGAAGGCGAGAAGCGCAAAACGCGCAAGGCGTTGGAGCTCTACCTGAGCCCGTCGATGGCACGCCTGGTCAGCGAGCAACCGGAGCGGCTCAAGCTCGGCGGGGAGAAGCGCGAGCTGACGGTCCTGTTCTCCGATATCCGCGGCTTCACCGCGATGTCCGAAGGCCTGGAGCCGGAAGAGCTGGTCGACCTGCTCAACGTCTATCTCGGCGAGATGACCGACGCCATCTTCGACGCCGAGGGCATGCTCGACAAGTACATCGGCGATGCGGTGATGGCGGTGTGGGGCGCGCCGCTGCCGCAGGCCGATCACGCCCAGCGCGCCTGCGCGGTGGCCCTCGAAATGCAGGCCCGCTTGCTGAAGCTCAACGCCGACTGGCGCGAGCGCGGCTGGCCGGCGCTGCAGATGGGCGTCGGGCTCAACACCGGTTCGATGATCTTCGGCAACATGGGCTCGACCTACCACCTGAGCCTCACGGTCATGGGCGACAACGTCAACCTCGGCTCGCGGCTCGAGGGCCTGTGCAAGCTCTACGGCTCGCGCATCCTCGCCAGCGAGTCGACGGTGCGCGCCGCCGGCGACTCCATCGTCGCGCGCGAGATCGATCAAGTGCGCGTCAAAGGCCGCTCGCTGCCGGTGCGCGTGTTCGAGGTGCTCGCCGCGGGCGAGGAACGGGCGCGCTGGACGCCGCTGGTCGAGCGCTTCGAGGCCGGGCTGGCCGCCTACCGCGGTCAAGACTGGGCAAAAGCTATCGACATTTTCGGCGCAATCCGGCAGGAAAGGCCGGACGATGCAGCGGCCGCGTTGTATATCGAGCGTTGCATCGAGCTGCGCGCGGCACCGCCGATTGCGGACTGGGACGGGGTCACGACCATGGAGGTGAAGTGAGTACCGGGCAGGCCGTGCGGGTGCGTTTCTGGGGCGTGCGCGGCAGCCACCCGACCCCCGGACCGTCGACGCTGCGCATCGGCGGCAACTCCTCGTGCGTCGAGGTGGCCACGCCGGGACGCCGGGTGATCTTCGACGCCGGGACCGGCATCATCGCGCTCGGCCGCCGCTTGACGCGCAACGGCGCACCCGAAACGGTGCACATCTTCCTCAGCCACACGCACCACGACCACATCGAGGGGTTGCGCTTCTTCGAGCCCGTCTACCGGCCGGGCTGGCACTGCTACCTCTACGGCCCCGCGCATGCCGGCCAGAAGTTGGAGCGCATCCTCGACGGCGCCATGCAGCCGCCGTTCTTTCCGGTCGGCCTGCACGAGTTGCCGGCGCAGCTCACGATCAGCGACCTCAACGGCGGCGAACGCCTGCGCCTCGGCGGCCGGCCGCCAGTGGTCGTGACGACGCGCTACAGCACCGCCCATCCCAAGGCCGGGGTGACGCTCTACCGCGTCGCCTGCGGCGGGCGCTCGGTGGTCTATGCCACCGACGTCGAAGCGGCCAAGGGCGGGCATGACGACGTCGTGGCGTTCGCGCGCGGGGCCGATGTGCTGATTCACGACGCCCAGTACACGGAAGACGAGTACTACGGCGGGCACTTGAACAAGGCGGGGTGGGGCCACAGCACGGTGCAACAGGCCGCCGAGGTGGCGCGCGCAGCCGGCGTCGGCCAGCTGGTGCTCTACCACCACGACCCGACGCACGACGACGCCGAGGTGCGCCGGCTCGAGCGCCTGGCGCACAAGACCTTCCCGGGCGCCAAAGCCGCGCGCGAGGGGGTCGAAATCGAGCTGCCCATCGGCCCGTGAGCCCGCGCGAGCCACAGGTTCTGCTCGCCGCCAGCGCGGTGCTGCTCGCCATCTCCGGCATCGCGCCACACGATCGCTTCACCTGGGTTCTCGAGGTCGCCCCCGTTCTGCTGGCGGTCCCCCTGCTCGTCGGCACGTTCGCCCGCTTCCGGCTGACCCCGCTCCTCTACCGCCTGCTCTTCGTGCACGGGGCCATCCTCATGCTCGGTGGGCATTACACCTACGCCGAGGTCCCCCTCGGCTTCTGGGCCCAGGAGGCGTTTGGTTTCGCGCGCAATCACTACGACCGGGTCGGCCACTTCGCGCAGGGATTCGTCCCCGCCATCGCGGCGCGCGAAGTCCTGCTGCGCCGCACGCCGCTGCGGCCCGGGGGCTGGTTGTTCTTTCTGGTGGTCTGTGTCTGCCTGGCCGTCAGCGCGTTCTACGAGCTGATCGAGTGGTGGGCCGCCCTGGCGGCGGGGGACTCGGCCACGGCCTTCCTCGGCACGCAAGGCGACCAATGGGATACGCAGTGGGACATGTTCCTGGCGCTCGTCGGCGCGCTCACCGCCCTGCTCGCGTTGTCCGGCGCCCACGATCGCGCCCTGGCCAATCTGCCCAGAGGTGCCGCGCGGTGAGCGCGCCGCGAACCAGCGCCGCCCCCCGCCGCGCGCTGGCGCTGCTGATCTTCACCGCCGCGCTGCTGCGCGCAAGCGGCGCCGCGGCGCTCGACGACGACACCGCGCATACCATCACCGAAGTCGTCGCGGCCGCCACCCACCCCCAGCTGCGCTGGCCGCACTTCCCCGACTACGAACGCGCGGCGCAACACGCCTATGAGCTGAACGACTTTCAGCCCCTGTGGGTGCGCGACGGGCGGCCGACCCCTTCGGCGGTCGAGTGCATCGCGACGTTGTTCGACGCCGCAGCACGCGGCCTCAACAGCGCCGACTACGACGCCGCATCGCTGCGCGACTGGAGCAACCGACTGACGGCGGCAAGCGGGGGCGCCGGGCCCGAGCTGGGCCTGTTCGACACCGCGCTGACCGTCTCCGTCATGCGCTTCGTCTCCGACTCGTACATCGGCCGCATCAACCCGAAGTTGGTCGGCTTCGCGCTCGACATCGAGCCCAAGCGGCTCGACCTGCCGCCGTTGGTGAACGAGTTGGCACGCGACCCGGCACCCGCCGGGCGGCTGGCCGAGCTGCAGCCGAGCTTCGGCGTCTACCGTCGCCTCAAGGCGGCGCTGGCGGACATGCGCCCGCTCGCCGCCCGCACCGAGTTGCGCGCGCCGGCGCTGACATCGACCCTCGAGCCGGGCGGTTCCGATGCCGATCTCCCGGCCGTGCGCGCGCTGCTCACGGCGCTCGGCGATCTGCCCGCCACCGCGCCGCCTCCCGCCGACGCCCAGATCTACGAGCCCGCCCTGGTCGATGCCGTGAAGCACTTTCAACATCGCCACGGCCTCGATGACGACGGCGTCATCGGCCCCGCCACGCAGAGCGAGCTGCGTGTGCCCCTGGCAGCGCGCGTGACGCAGATCGAGCTCGCGCTCGAACGCATGCGCTGGTTGCCGCAGCAGTTCGCCGATCGGTTCCTCATCGTCAACATCCCCGAGTACCGCCTGCGCGGCTTCGCGCGCGGCCAGCGCGGCGCCCGGGTGGCCATGAACGTCGTCGTCGGCGAGGCGGCGCGCCGGCGCGAAACGCCGGTGCTGTCCGCCGACATGCAGTACCTCATCTTCCGGCCGTACTGGAACGTTCCGCGCGGCATCACGCGGCGCGAAA